>CAIMVD010000399.1 GCA_903844815.1 uncultured Bacteroidota bacterium
AGCTGGAGGTTGTAAGCTGGGAGTGAGAACAGCTGGCGCCGATTTGCAATCGGGGCCATAATCGAAAGGCACGGATTGCAAATCCGCGCCAGCAATTTTGTAGGAGGAAGCTGGAGGTTGTAAGCTGGGAGTGAGAACAGCTGGCGCCGATTTGCAATCGGGGTCATAATCGAAAGGCACGGATTACAAATCCGCGCCAGCAATCTTTGTAGGAGGAAGCTGGAGGTTGTAAGCTGGGAGTGAGAACAGCTTGCGCCGATTTGCAATCGGGGCCATAATCGAAAGGCACGGATTGCAAATCCGCGCCAGCAAAAAGGGTTTTCTGCAGCCTGCAGCCTGTTTTCAGACCTTCAGTTTTTTCTCAATTTCGGTAATCTGGTTCCTGAAATGCTTATCAGTATCCATAAGGTTATTGACTGTCTTGCAGGCATGAAGAACGGTTGCATGATCTTTCCCGCCAATATGTGAACCAATGCTTGCTAATGATGATTTGGTAAGGCTCTTTGAAAAATACATCGAAACCTGCCTGGCCTGTACTATCTCGCGCTTCCTTGTTTTTCCCTGTATAAGCTCAATCGGGATTTTAAAATAATCGCAAACAATTTTTTGAATATATTCAATAGTTATCTCACGTCGGTCGGTGCTTATGAGCTTTTCTACCATCTGCCTTGCAAGATCAAGAGTGATCTCTTTCCTGTTCAGTGTTGACTGTGCATAAAGAGAGATAAGCACCGCTTCAAGTTCCCTTATATTATTTGTAATATTTACAGCGAGGTACTCAAATATCTCATCGGGAAGTTCTATGCCGTCGTTATATGCTTTTTTCCTTAAAATAGCCAGCCTTGTTTCATAGTCAGGCCGCTGAAGGTCAGCCTGCAGGCCCCATTTGAACCTCGAAAGAAGCCTCTGTTCCATCCCCTGAAGTTCAACAGGAGGCCTGTCGCAGGTAAGGATCAGCTGCTTTCCCGACTGATGAAGATGGTTGAAAATATGGAAAAAAGTATCCTGTGTCTTCTCTTTGCCAGCGAATTCATGAACGTCGTCAAGGATCAGTACATCTATCATCTGGTAGAAGTGGAGAAAATCGTTTTTGTTATTGTTTCTGACAGACTCCACAAACTGAGTCTGAAACTTATTTGCATTTACGTACAGTACGGTTTTATCGGGATGCTTTTCCTTTACAAGGATTCCTATTGCCTGAGCAAGATGCGTTTTTCCGAGACCGGAATCACCATAAATCATAAGTGGATTAAATGCAGTTCCTCCAGGGTCGTTTCCGACGGCCATTCCTGCAGATCTGGCCAGGCGATTGCATTCGCCTTCTACGTAATTGCTGAAGTTATAATCGGGATTAAGTTTGGGATCAAAGTGTACTTTCTTGATCCCAGGTATAACAAACGGATTCTTAATCGATGGCTGTGTGGCATCAAAAGGTACCTGTACCGGCCTGTTATTGAGATCAGTCTTGTTACGTGAAGGATATTTTACAGTGTAAGGTTTCCCATCTGAATACCTGGTGTTTTCCATAACTACGTTGTACTCAAGTTTGGCATCAATGCCAATCTCGCGTCGCAGGGTCTTGCGAAGGATGTCTATATATTGTTCCTCAAGGTACTCGTAAAAGAAGGGGCTTGGCACCTGAATAGTAAGAACATTGTTCTCCAGTTTAAGAGGAACGATCGGCTCAAACCATGTCTTGTAACTGATGGATGGAATAATATCCCTGATTATCTGAAGACAGTTATTCCACACGTCATTATGTGACTTATTCATTAGGGGCAGGTTTTAAAAAAAAATATAAGAATTGAATCGTTCTGATTCGCTTAGCAATATTTGTAAAAAAAAAACTTATAAAAAAAACTTTTTTCGCTTGATTTTCTCAATAAAAGTCTATGATTTTAAGCATCAATTACTTATAAAATCATTTTTTTTTATAATCGTTAATGCATTGTAATTCAAGCGGATAGCCTATTGTTTTTCTGGTTTGACGGTGGATGACAATTCATTATGTGTCTATTTTCATTTCAATTGCTGTAAAAACCTTAAAGTTGACTGTTACCTGTTTTCAGCAGTTTTTTTCGCAGGATAAATATACACAGAAATCGTCTGTCAATTTAGTTTGAAGGTGTGTCTTTTTTGCCGAACAAAGAAAAATGTACATACCTCTTTGGATTTTCTTTCATATCCTTTAAAAGGAGATTCATGCTTTCAAGGCTCGCTGAGAGATTGACATAAATGGAGTCATTTGTAAGTAGCTGCCCTGCAGTTCCTTTCCCCTTATTCATATTATCAAGCATAACGGAAGTCTTTTCGAGGCTTGATTTTAACCTGTTAACAGATCCGTAAATGTCGGCGGCAGCAAGGGTATCAGTTATCTCTTCAAGATGGGAAAAAGTTTTTCCCATGCTGCCGGAATTGTCGGCAAGCATCTTCGAAAACTTGTTCAGATTATCAATGATTGACTTTAGTTCTTTCTCTTTTGATCCCATTGTTCTTTCAAGGCCGCCAGTAGTACTTTCCAGGTTTGCCATAGTGCCCCGCAGGTCCCTTTTAAAGTCGGAATCCATTATGTCGTTTACTGACGACATCACGGTATCGAGTGATACTAAAAGGCCGGAAATCTTATCCTTGAGGGGCATCAGTTCCCTCTCAATTGTTTCGGTTAATGCTGCATCGCATCGTCCTTGCAAGGTGTCTCCCTGGCTATAAAATCCGGGGCCGTTTCCATATATAAATTGTACTTTCATGCCACCAAGAACTGAAACTGGCACAACCTGGGCTATAGTATTTTTTGGAATACTGAAATCCTTCCGTACCGAAAAAGTTACGAGTAGTTTTCCGCTTGCCGGATCAAGAAATTCAATCGATTGTACAATTCCCACCTTATGGCCGTTTACCTCAACAGGACTGGATTCTTCAAGTCCTCCTATCTTGTCATAAACAGAATAATAGTTTGCAGTAGTTCTGAGAAGGTCCTTTCCCTTCAGAAAGTTGAATAACCAAATAAAAACCACCAGTGTAAGAAGAGTCGCGGCACCTACCTTAACTTCATTCGAGATTTTTTTCATATATGTTTGCTTTATTTTTTCAAGAGCTCAATCGCCTGTTGCAAAGGTAATATTTTGTTGCCTTTAAATGCTATTACAAATGCATCGGGAAAAATCGTTTCTATCTTTTTTCTATACCTGACTGAAGGAGAATAGTCAGAAAAGTTTCCGGTTGTATAATAATATTTATCCTGGATCTTAAATTCGGTAATATCCTTTAATCCCTTGGAAATATATGTATTTAATGGAAGTTTTACAGCCGATGCATTTATGAGGACCCTGAAAATTATCTCCTCTCCCAAAGGTTTTACATGACTTGAAACAGCCGTATCCGTTTTAAGAACGGGTTGTTCACTTTTTGACGCAGCCTTGTCTGTTTTTGACGGAGAATGCTGTGGCTTTGACGCATTAGTATCTGTAGCAGCACCCTGTTGTTTTGTTTTCAGGACAGACTGCCCGGGTTTTTCAGGTTGCTGTTCTTTATTTATTATTGGCTGCCCTGATTTAGAAACTGTCGGTTCCTTTTTTATGACTGATTGTTCCTGTCTGGAACGATTGGTGTCGGTTTTTAAAGAAGATTGTTCAGTTTTTGAATTATTTGTTTCCCGGGTAACATATTGATTATTTTCGGTCACCATGATACTCTTGCTTTCTATCTCCGCAAAATAGTCCCTGATAGCCCTGTATATTGAAGATGATAGATAATCCTGCCCCTTTTTTGAATTCAGGAATTTTTCTTCCTCAGGATTTGTAATGAAGCCAGTCTCGGTAAGAACACTTGGCATTGTTGTCATAAAAAGCACCCAGAAGCCTGCCTGTTTGACACCCCTGTCAACGCGTTTTAGTTTATCCTTGTACTCAGACTGTATTTTCGATGCAAGCCCGGTGCTTTGCTCCTGGAAAACATTTTGCATAAGGGTGAACATTATATATGACTCAGGAGATTTCGGATCAAATCCTTCATATTTTGCTGAGTGATCATTTTCAAGAAGAATTACTTCGTTCTCCTTCATAGCAACCGCCAGGTTCTGCTCATCTTTGGCGAGTCCCATTATGAACGTCTCAGTCCCTACAGTACTTTTTGATTTGCCCGAGTTTGCATGAATTGAAATAAAAAGGTCGGCATTGTTCCTGTTTGCGATTTCAGCCCTTTCCTTTATATCTATAAAAATGTCAGTCTTTCTGGTGTAAATTACATTTATGTTACCTGCATTTTCCTCAATATACTGACCCGTTTTGAGCGCGACAGCAAGGGTGATATTCTTCTCATAAGTTATTGCTCCAACAGCTCCGGGATCTCTTCCGCCGTGCCCGGCATCAATAACCACAGTCCATCGTTTTTCTTTACTGGAAGCAGATAATGAAACAGATAGGCCAAGGAGGATAAATGGGATGAAAAGTAATTTTATGCCTGACATACTATAGAGGGGAAGTTTCCCGTAATTATTTCCGGTAGTCATTTTTTGTTCGTCTTTTTTAATTAGTTTTGCGCTTGCTTTAAGCAAAAAGCAAAAACTACACAAAAATAGTATTTAAGTTGATTTTTTTTAAAGAAAAGCGGTTCCTTATACTATTCCTGGTGATGGTCCGGTCTTTGATTTTATTCTCGCAGGTTCAGGGGAATGTTAAGGATTCATTGATTGTTTCCCAGGATACTATCCGAACCGATACAATTAAGCTACGGCTCCCTGCAGAAAGCGGCCTCGACCAGAAGGTAACCTGGAGTGCAGTCAGGAAAAGGAGAGTCGACATTATTAATAAAAAGGTCATTCTTATCGGAGCTGCAAAGGTAAATTATGGTGATATTGAAATAAAGGCCGATTCAATTGTTTTTAATATGAAGACGAACCTGCTATTTGCCGCAGGTACTCCTGATTCAACCGGGAAAATAGCAGGAAAGCCCGTCTTCAAGGAAGGGAGCCAGGAATTTGAAGCTGAGGAGCTGACTTATAATTTCAAAACCAAGAAGGCGCTCGTTAAGAATATTATCACAAAACAGGAAGACGGATTATTGCACAGCCAGTTCACAAAGCTCCTTGAGGATGGAACTTCGAATATTTCAAAAAGCACATATTCAACATGCGATGCCGATACTCCGCATTTCTATATTAATCTGCCAAAAGCAAAAGTATACCCGGGTAAGAAAATAATTTCCGGACCGGGCAACCTTGTGGTTGAGGGAATTCCCTTACCGCTTGTCATTCCTTTTGGTTTCTTTCCTATTCAGACCAAGAAGGCTGCTTCGGGAATTATTATGCCTATGGTAGGAGAAGAGCGGGACCGGGGTTACTCACTCACTGAAGGGGGGTATTATTTTGCTATTAACAACTATTTTGATCTTTCAGTAAAGGGCAACTTATACGCAAATGGCAGCTGGATGACCACAGCTCAGACCAACTATAACCGTTTGTATAAGTACAATGGAAATTTTCTGTTCAGTTATGCCAATAATATTACAGGCCACAAGGGGCTGAATGATTATGGTCAATCAACAAACTACAGGCTTGGCTGGATCTTTAATCAGGATACAAAGGCCATGCCCGGATCGCGCTTCTCTGCCAGTGTAAACATGAGTTCGAGCGGATATGACAAACAGAACAGTTATTATGTTACCGATCATATAACTACTCAGCGACAATCGAGCGTTAGTTATTCAAAATCATGGGAGGGTACCCCCTTCAACCTGTCGGCAAGTATGAACCATAGCCAGAATGTCAAGAATAAGACAGTAGCTCTTAACCTTCCAAAAGTGAGTTTCAATGCCGGACGGATATACCCTTTTAAGAACAAGAATAATCCGGGACCTGCAAAATGGTATCAGGATATTCAGCTGTCATATTCTGCTTCACTTGATAACCAGATAAATACCTCTGACAGTCTTTTATTTACAAACAAGGTATGGGATAATATGAAAAGCGGGTTCAAGCACGAAATCCCATTGAGTTACCAGATCAGGCCATTCAAGAACTTTTCAATTTCACCTTCAGTTTCTTATTCGGGTGTCGCTTATACACAGAAAATTCAAAAAAAATGGATTGCAGATTATTTTGATCCCGAGATCAATAAGATTGTTGCTACTGTCATAAATGATACTACAAGAGGCTTTTTCTATGGACAGGCCTTAAACCCGTCAATAAGTGCAAGCTACAATCCGCAGATATTCGGGACCTATACTTTCACTAACCCTGATTCTCGTCTGGAGGCAATCAGGCATGTAGTGAAACCATCTGCAAGTTTTAACTTTATACCATCTTTTGCAGGATTGAGTTCCAATATGTACCGTCAGGTACAGACCGACACAACCGGGTTTAATTATTCTACCTATTCGATTTATGAGGGGAATATTTTTGGTACCCCTTCGGTATCCAGCAAAAGCGGCAATATTTCATTTAGTCTTATCAATATCGTTGAAGCCAAGGTTTTCGAAAGAGATGACACCACAGGGAAGGCAAAAAAAGTTAAAATAATCGATAATTTCGGAATAAATACCTCGTACAATATTTTTGCGGATTCGATGCGCTGGGCTCCTGTCACTATGCAGTTGAGGACAACAATTTATAAGAACATAAACATTTCTGCAAACGGCGGTTTTTCGATCTATGGCCTCGACAGCAAGGGAAAAACTATAGGGGCCTTTTTGTATTCCCAGAACGGAAAATTCATGAGGCTTACATCATTTGCCACGAGTCTTGACTTCAGTCTTAGCGATTTGCTCACAGGTGATAAAGACAAGAAAAAAACCGGAACAGCTCAATCAGTATCCCAGCAGGGATTAAATTCTACCAGCAGAAATAGTATCAATAACCCTAATCAGGGTCAGAATGAAGGCCAGGAAACTGGTTCGCAGGATATCCAGTATGATGAATATGGGTATCCGGTCTTCGATATACCATGGACAATGAATATCAGATACAGCTTCAACTATTATAAGACTTCTTTTACCCCAACTATCTCTCAGACCTTATCGTTTGACGGTAACGTTACAATAACCAAGAAAATGTCAGCAACCTATACAAGCGGATATGATTTCACAAGGAAACAGATAACGATGACTCAGATAGGTATTTCGCGCGATCTTCATTGCTGGACGATGAACCTTAACTGGGTGCCGAACGGAACCATGCAGATGTGGAACTTTACTATAAGGGTTAAGGCTTCAGTCCTGGGTGATCTCAAGTATGAGCGAAGAAAGGATTTCCATGATAATTATTAATTCAAAAATCAGATATGAAGAGAATTATCAGTACATCAGACGCGCCTGCGGCTATTGGACCATATAGCCAGGCAGTTGAATCGGGGAATACGCTGTATGTCTCAGGCCAGATCCCTATTGATCCAACTACAGGGAAACTTGTGGAAGGCGATATTACAGCCCAGACTGAACAGGTAATGAAGAATATCGGAGCAGTTTTAACAGCTGCCGGCTATTCCTATTCTGATGTGGTTAAGTCGACCTGTCTTCTCGCAGACATAGCTGATTTCAAGGCAATGAATGAGGTGTATGGGCGATATTATACCGAACAAAAACCGGCACGTGCCGCCTTTGCAGTAAAAGCCCTTCCAATGGGTGCTCTTATTGAGATCGATACAATTGCTTTTAAATAATTAGGGGCTGTATCAAAAGTCAATCCTCCAGGATTCTTCTCTTTGTGCCCTTTTAGTAAACCTTCGAGTCCTTCGTATTTTAAATGCTTTATGTTTTACTGCGAACGATTCAAAGGTTATAAAAAGAAAGAGGGTGTTCTTTTCAGACACCCTCCTTATTTTGTAATCCAATATACTTCAGGAAATATTATTCCCCGACGATTTCGAATTCTATCTCAACCTTTACTTCCCTGTGCAGTTTGATAATGGCTTTGTAGCTGCCAATCTCCTTGATCTGATCTTCAGGAAGGGTGATTCTCTTGCGATCAATGTCGAAACCTTTTTCCTTCAGCGATTCTGCTATCTGGATAGTGTTTACTGAGCCGAAAATTTTCCCTGAAGTGCTTGTTTTTGCACCTACAATTATCTTGAGACCTTCAAGTTTGACAGCTATTTCCTGTGCTGCAATCTTGATCTTCTCTTCTTTGTGGGCTCTCTGCCTCAGGTTTTCAGCATGCATCTTCTTTGCTGATGATGAAGCAGCAACTGCATAACCACGTGGCACAAGAAAATTTCTTGCATATCCGTCCTTAACATTCACTATATCGTCTTTCTGCCCTAGCTTGTTGACGTCTTGTATTAATATAATTTCCATATTATATCCTCCTTATTTTAATAGGTCAGTAACATAAGGAAGCAGAGCGAGGTGTCTTGCTCTTTTTACGGCCTTAGCCACTTTCCTTTGATATTTGAGTGAAGTACCGGTTATTCGCCGTGGCAGGATTTTACCCTGGTCGTTCAGGAATTTTTTAAGGAATTCCGGATCTTTATAGTCTATATAGCGGATCCTGTTCTTTTTGAATCTGCAGTATTTCTTCTTTTTGACCTCTACCGTCGGGGGAGTCAAATATCTGATTTCTGATTCGTTCTGTGCCATATATTATTCCTCCTTCGCTTTACCTGATTCCTTCTGTCTTCTTTTCTTTTCTGCATATTCGACGGCAAATTTTTCCATCCTGAAAGTTAAAAACCTGATTATCCTCTCATCTCTGCGATATTGGATTTCAAGTTTCTCGATTAGATCGCCTGTTCCTTTGAATTCAACCAGATAGTAGAAGCCGGTCGACTTCTTCTGGATTGGATAGGCCAGTTTCTTAAGCCCCCAGTTCTCTTCATGAATGATCTCACCGCTGTTATCGGTAATGACCTTCTTGAATTTCTGTACCGCTTCCTTCATCTGGTTCTCAGATAAAACGGGAGTTGCAATGAAAACGGTTTCGTACTGATTCAACATAGTAATTAATTGTTTATTAGTTATATGAATTTGGACCGCAAAAGTACAAATATTTTACTTTATTCAAAATAATTATCCATAAAAAAGTTATCATTAATCAATGGTGTTGTAGAAAAAGTCCTTCGATGGTCCTTTGTGCCCTTATTGAAACCCTTTGGACACTTTGTGTTAAATTGTAAAACACTTTTAATTATATTTGCATGTTGACATTATTGAAAAAGGAGCCTACATTCTATGGAAAATTTCATTGTTTCAGCACGAAAATACCGTCCTGCGAGTTTTGACATGGTTATTGGGCAGGATTCAATAACCAACACGCTGAAAAGTGCCATCAGGAACAACCATTTGGCCCAGGCCTATCTGTTCTGCGGACCTCGCGGTGTCGGAAAAACAACATGTGCCAGAATATTTGCCAAAACCATAAACTGCATCAATCTGGGCCAGGATGCCGAAGCCTGTGATGAATGCGAATCGTGCCGTTCCTTTAATACACTCAGATCATTTAACATCCATGAGCTTGATGCTGCATCTAATAACAAAGTTGAGGACATCAGGAGCCTTAATGATCAGGTAAGGATACCGCCCCAGATAGGAAAGTACAGCATTTATATAATTGATGAGGTACACATGCTTTCAGCATCAGCTTTTAACGCCTTTCTTAAGACCCTCGAAGAGCCGCCTGCCCATGCAATTTTTATTCTTGCTACGACAGAGAAGCACAAGATAATTCCTACTATACTTTCACGCTGCCAGATATTTGACTTCAACAGGATTAAAATTGAAGATATTGTTAAACGTCTTTCGTTTGTTGCAACGAAGGAGGGAATAACCGCTGCTGAAGAGGCATTGCACGTTATAGGCCAGAAAGCCGACGGTGCGATGCGCGACGCGCTTTCAATCTTCGACCAGATAGTCAGCCTAAGCGGCAAATCGATGACCTATAAAGATGTAATCGAGAACCTCAATGTCCTCGATTACGAATATTACTTTAGTGTTGTCGACGGAGCCCTGAAAGGAGATCTCTCTTCAGTTTTAATTACATTTAATGAGATTCTTGATAAGGGTTTTGACGGGCATAATTTTATATCCGGGCTTAACAGCCATTTTCGAAATCTCCTTGTAAGTAAAGACGAATCAACACTCAGACTCCTCGAAGTAACACCTGCGATAAAAAAACGATTCCTTCAGCAGACGGGAAAATGCAGTGTTGATTTTATTTTCAGGGCGCTTGATGCCGGATTGAATTGTGACCTTAACTACAAAAACAGCAAAAATCAGCGCCTTCACGTTGAGCTATCGCTTATTAAGCTTTGCCGGCTCATGGATGAATATGGCGATCCGGCTGAAAAAAAAAAGCCTGTCCTGAAACAGAAAACAGAGGATGATGTGGAGAATTCTGTTTCTTCAGAATCTGAAATATCAAAGCATGAGAAAAAGATCCCTGAAAAATCAGAAGAAAAGCCGGTAGCCCCTGCTTCAAAACAGGAACCTGTAGTTTCAAAAACAGCAAAATCATTTTCTATAAAAGATCTGATCTCTGACGGGGATACAATTTCCGATTCAACTTCGGTCACAGGCAAAGCTGACCCGACAGAAAAAATCATTCCTAATGAACAAAAAGTTGAATTTTCCAGAGAAGCCTTCGATATTGCATGGCAGGAATTCCTCGATCATATTAAAGGAGAAGGAACAAGGATTGTAAGTATGTTTAAATCAATTACTCCTGAAGTTGAAAACGACAAGAATATAAAAATTCATCTGAGCAATACCGATCAGAAGGAAACTTTTGTCCTCAACTATAAGCATAAACTCATTGCATTTCTTGAAAACAAATTTATTATTTCGGAAATTGATATCGAATCTATTGTGGATGAAGCTCCGGCCACAGACATTTTGTATACTGATGAGCAGAAATTTAATTTTCTTTTCAACAAATATCCTGTTCTTAAAGAGATGAAAAGAACATTCAACCTTGATCTGAACTAGGTGATCAGGGGGAAATTGTCCTTTGGGAAAATAAAAATAATGACATGCCTGGAATACTTATAGTTGAAGATGAGAAGACGTTTAGGGAGGTTTTAAGGATCTCCCTGCTAAGGCGTAAATACACAGTGTATGAAGCAGCTGACGGCAAGGAAGCTATTACTCACTTTAAGCCTGCCCTTATCGATCTGGTTATTACCGATCTGATTATGCCTGAGGAGGAGGGGCTTAATGTAATTATTAAGTTGAAGGAAATCAAACCTTCAGTCAGGATAATTGCAATATCAGGTGGAGGTATTGCCGGACCGGGAAGTTACCTTGAAGTTGCAAGCGCTCTTGGTGCCGATGCGGTTTTTTCCAAGCCTTTTCCAATAAATAAACTCCTTGCAGCAGTAGAAGATCTTTTAAAAGTTGAACAAGAACGTTAAATTAGTGTTATTTTTGAATAAATATTAAATTGAAAGTCATGTTAAAGAAAACTGTAGAAGATATTTGCAACCGACAGATTGAAAGAGAAGGATTTTCCGCAAATCTATACCTTGCAATGGCATCATGGGCTGAAACAAACGGGATGAGTGGTGTAGCCCAATGGCTGTACGCACAGGCTGAAGAAGAAAAACTTCACATGCTGAAGTTTATGAAATATATTAATGAAAGAGGTGGAAAGGCTGTCATTCCTGCTCTAGAAAAACCCAGATCAGAATTCAACGATATTGAGGATGTTTTCAGGGAAGTATTAAATCATGAAGAATTTGTAACTGGAAGCATTAATGAAATTGTTTCCTTAACACTTGAAGAAAAAGATTTCAATACTCATAATTTTTTGCAATGGTTTGTTTTTGAACAGGTTGAGGAAGAAGCCTCGGTAAGGACCATTCTGGATAAGATCAAGCTCCTTGGAAAGACAAATATGTATCAGTTCGACAGGGATATAATGAGTTTAAGGTCACCAGCTGCATCTTCCCAGCCAACAGCATGAAAAATTATATTTACCTGGTTTTCCTTTTCCATATTTTACAGCCTGCTTTTAAAGTTGATGCGCAAAGACTTATTGATAATAAGTCAGTTACAGGCGTTTGCTATGCCGGCAATAAGGTCACGAAGGTATATATTCCTCCTCCCGATGCTTTCCTTAAATCTTCTCCAAAAAAGGGGGGGGCATCAATTACTGTCTATTATTCGGGTTTTACAAGTGGCGCAAAAGCAGCTATGATGTTTGCAGTTGCTATTCTGGAATCAAAGCTACCAGCCGATACAAAGATTACAATTTCAGCAAGTCTTGAGAAAATCACAACAGAAGGAGTACTTGGTCAGTCTTCAATTATGGGCTATGCACCGGGATGGGCTATTGATGCTCAGAATCCACGGGTTTATTACCCCTTGGCCCTGGCCGAAAAAATTGCCGGAGAGTCTCTTAATCAGGACACTCAACCAGATATTCAACTTGCAATTAACAGTTCAATCAGTTGGTATCTTGGTACTGACGGCCAAACACCTACGCAAAAATACGATCTTGTAACCGTTATCCTTCATGAATTGTGTCATGGACTTGGTTTTTACGACAGCATGACTACCAGTGGGACTGAAGGATCTTACGGAAGTTTCAAAATCCCTATGATCTACGATACCTTTGTTGAGGATGTTGATGGCAAGAAACTTACCGACACTCTGGTTTATCCTAACCCTTCGGCAGCATTGTATAACCGGCTTACCGGTGGACAGATCTATTTCAACGGGCCGCTGTTGAATTCATATACAAATGGAACCAGGGCAAAATTATTCGCCCCTTCCACCTGGGATCCGGGTTCAAGTGTTTCGCACTTTGACGAATCTGCAACTCTCAGGGTCAATTCTCTGATGACTCCGTTCATCGACTTTGGCGAAGCGATCCATGACCCCGGGAACTATACTTTTTCTGTACTTGGCGATCTTGGATGGGTCAATACCCGGTTAATTCATGACCCTCCTGCAGATACGGAAGATCATTTGTCGGAAATTCAACTACCCGTTACAGTCAAATCTGATACTACGTATAATCATGATAAGGTAGGGTTGGTTTACTCGTTCAATAAATTTCAGTCATCAGATACGCTTTATCTTACTTCAGCAGGGAATAATAATGATTACAAGGCACTTATAAGCATTCCTTCCTATAATTCGGAGCTTCTCTATTATTTTTTCACTGAGGATGCGTTTAAAAGACTCTACAGGTCCCCCTCGCTTTATCCTGACTTTAAGTACAGGTTATATATCGGAGCCGATACAATTAAACCTGTTCTTTTGCATTCTCCTGAAAAATACTATCTTAAAACCGTTGATTCACTTAGATTTGAGGCGATTGCAACGGATAATATGGGGGTTGATACGGTTTATGTTGAATATAGGGTTAATAACGGAGAACTACATTTCCTCGGATTAAACAGGGGTAAGGATGATCTTTTCAAAAATAAAATCAGTGCATCATTGTTATCTTTAAACGGGGGTGATTCCATTCGCTACAGGATTTTCGCGATTGATTCCGCCAATGTTCCGAATGTTGCTGTACTTCCTTCCAAAGGTTACTTCGCTTCAGGGATTGAAGATATTCTTTCACCGGTTAACAGTTACTCTACAAACTTTATTAATTCTGAAAGTGATTTTCTGAATTCCGGTTTTGCTATCGCTACACCTCAGGGATTCAGCACCCCCAGTCTCAATTCGAAGCACCCTTATGAAAGTCCTGAGATATCAGGCGACAGTATAGAGTACACATCGATGCTGAGGCATCCGTTAATTTTCGATGAATCAGGTTTGCTATTCACCTATAATGAAGTTGTCCTTGTTGAACCGGGTGAGCCCGGAGCACTCTTTGGTTCATCCGATTTTTATGATTATGTAGTTGTAGAGGGATCAAAGGATGACGGAAAATCATGGTTCGCGCTTTCCGACGGATATGACAGCAGGTACTTTTCAACATGGGAGACCTCATATAATGAAAATATTGTCGGACAGGATTCAAGGACTGCAGGTGACGAGGGTATGATTAAAAAACATACATTTTTAGTCCGGCCTTCAGTAAAGGTTGCTGCAGGTGAAAAACTCCTGATCAGGTTCCGTCTCTATTCCGATCCGTTTGCGAATGGCTGGGGATGGCTTATTGACGATCTTAAGATCACCCCTCTGATTGATGGAGTGGAGGACTTAAATTCCAGGCAGTTAGCTGTTTATCCCAATCCGGGTAAAGGAATCATTAATGTCAAATCAGAGTTTGCAGGAATTTCAGCAAAACCTGTTCGTTATATAATTTATAACAGCGCCGGAAGCCCGGTAAAAAATGATTTTTATAAAGGCGATTCGTCTCAACTTACTGATATCTCAGGATATCCGTCGGGAATCTATTTCATAGTCATCTATTTTAACGACGGTGTAAAATCGATGACCTATAGCCTGATAAAATAAATCTCACTTGAGACTTATCCGAAAGTCATTTCCAAAAAGCAGAATTTGGAATTCTTTATCGGAAAATAAGGCTAAATTTGCAGGATATTTTAAAAAAAGTAAAACAACTTGAAATGAGCATAATAAATAATATACTTGGTCTTTTCCTTGGAAATAAATATGAGAGAGATCTTAAGGAGATCAATCCGTTCATCGAAAAGATCCATGTTGAATATGAGAAAATAAAGAATTTGTCTAATGATGGATTAAGGGAAAAGACTGATGAACTCCGTAAAGTGATCAAAGAAGGTATTGCAGGCGATGAACAAGAGATCCTGTCACTCAGGGATCAGGCTGAAAAGGAGGAAGACGTTTACCTTAAGGAGGAACTGTACAACAACATCGACAAGATAGAAAAGCAGATAAACGAGAAACTTGAGATCCTGCTTGATGAGCTGGTCCCTCAGGCTTTTGCAGTCGTAAAAGATACTGCCCGCCGGTTTAAGGAAAACAAAGTTATCGAAGTTACTGCACGTCAGTTCGACAGGGATCTTGCCTCGACGAGGGAGAGTATTGCAATTTCCGGAGACAAAGCTATATGGAGCAATGAATGGATCGCAGGAGGCAATGAGATAGTCTGGGACATGGTACACTACGATGTTCAGTTGATCGGAGGTGTTGCACTTCATAAGGGGAAAATAGCTGAAATGGGTACAGGTGAGGGAAAGACAGTTGTTGCGACGCTTCCTGTCTTCCTAAATGCTCTTGCCGGTCGTGGAGTCCACATTGTAACAGTTAACGATTACCTTTCTAAACGTGACTCGGAATGGATGGGGCCCATCTATGAGTTTCATGGTCTCTCGGTCGATTGCATCGACAAGCATCAGCCAAATTCACAGGAACGGCGCAAAGCATATAATGCTGACATCACTTTCGGAACAAATAATGAGTTTGGTTTCGACTATCTGAGGGATAATATGGCTATTAATCCGGAGGACCTTGTTCAGCGTAAACATCACTATGCAATCGTCGACGAGGTTGACTCTGTACTTATTGATGATGCGCGTACACCTTTGATAATTTCGGGACCAACTGCCAAAAGCGATAACCAGCAATTTGATGAGTTAAAGCCCAAAGTCGATAAACTCGTAAACGCACAAAAACGTTTTGTTACACAGATTCTTGCTGATGCAAAAAAACTGCTTAATGACAATAAAAATGAAGAAGGCGGACTTCTTCTTTTAAGAGCCTACAAGGGACTTCCCAAAAACAATGCCCTGATAAAGTTTCTTAGTGAGGAAGGAAATAAGTCACTTCTCCTGAAAACGGAGAACTTCTATATGCAAAACAACAATAAGGAAATGCCTAAGGTTACTGATGAGCTATTCTTCATCATTGACGAAAAAGCAAATACAATTGAACTTACTGAAAAAGGTATTGACCTTATCTCGGATTCTGTAGAGGATGCCAGTTTCTTCATCCTTCCCGACGTTGGTTCGAGTATTGCTGACATTGAAAAATCCGGAATGTCGGACCGGGATAAACTTAAGGTAAAAGATGAGCTGCTTCAGGATTATTCTGTAAAATCAGAAAGAGTACATACTATGACCCAGCTTCTGAAGGCGTGGACTCTCTTTGAAAAGGATACTGAGTATGTTGTAATGGACAACAAGGTCAAGATTGTCGATGAGCAAACAGGGCGTATCCTTGAAGGCCGACGCTATTCCGATGGTCTTCACCAGGCAATTGAAGCTAAGGAAAACGTTAAGGTTGAGGCTGCCACGCAGACTTATGCGACAATAACACTTCAGAATTTTTTCAGAATGTATCACAAACTGGCAGGAATGACCGGAACAGCTGAAACTGAAGCAGGTGAATTCTGGAATATCTACAAACTGGATGTTGTGGTAATACCCACTAACAGAAAGGTAATAAGGTCTGATAAGGAGGATCTGGTTTACAAAACCAAAAGGGAAAAGTATAACGCTGTTATTGAGGAGATATCCGAGATGTACCGGCAGGGAAGGCCAGTGCTTGTAGGAACCACCTCAGTTGAGATCTCGGAATTGCTAAGCAGGATGCTAAAGATGAAGGGGCTTAAACACAATGTACTCAACGCAAAACTTCACCAGCGTGAAGCTGAAATCGTGGCGGAAGCAGGTAAGCCAGGTACAATTACTATTGCTACCAACATGGCCGGTCGTGGAACCGACATCAAGCTCACTCCGGAAGTAAGGCAGTCAGGAGGTCTTGCAATCATAGGAACAGAGAGGCATGAATCGAGGCGTGTCGACAGGCAGCTAAGAGGACGTTCCGGAAGACAGGGCGACCCGGGATCATCACAATTCTTTGTTTCACTCGAGGATGAGCTGATGAGATTATTTGGATCGGAGAGGATATCAGGTATTATGGACAAGCTTGGTCTGAAAGATGGTGAAATGATACAACATCCGATGATCACAAAATCGATAGAAAGAGCACAGAAAAAGGTAGAGGAAAATAACTTCGGAATTAGGAAAAGACTTCTTGAATATGATGATGTTATGAACTCTCAAAGAGAGGTCATATATAAAAAGCGCCGTCATGCTCTTCTGGGAGAAAGGCTTAGCGTGGACGTTGCAAATATGATGTATGATGTGACCGAAAACCTTGTCGATATTTATCATGGAGATGCTGATTTTGAAGGATTTGAATTCGACCTTATCCGTTCATTTTCAATGGATTCGCCTGTTCAGGAACCTGATTTCAAGGAATTAAAAACAGTCGATATTACAGAAAAAGTATATTCTAAGGTTATTGACACTTACAAACGAAAAGTAGAGACCATATCAAACCAGGCCTATCCCGTTCTGAAAGATGTTTACGACAGAATGTCACATGTTTATGAGAATGTTGTTGTACCCATTTCGGATGGGATAAGGGTCTTTCAGGTAGTAACTAACCTTAAAGCTACAGCAGAGTCGGAGGGAAGGGAACTTTCAAAATCGTACGAAAAAACGGTGGTACTGGCAACTATTGATGATGCCTGGAAGGAACACCTCAGGGAGATGGATGAGCTGAAGCAATCAGTTCAGAATGCCACCTATGAGCAGAAAGACCCGCTTCTGATATACAAATTCGAATCCTTTGAGCTCTTCAAGAAGATGCTTACCAAAGTCAACAAGGATGTTGCCGGAACTCTTATGAAAGGCCACATTCCTACTCAGGACCCTGATCAGGTAAAAGAAGCTCAAAGGAAAAAACAGGTAGATATGAGTAATCTCAGAACCTCCAAAAGTGATTTTTCTCAGTATAGCAGCAGCGATGGTCCTCCGCAGGATCGCGAACGTAAAACTGAACCTGTAAGGGTCGATAAGAAAGTAGGGAGAAATGAGGCTTGCCCATGCGGGAGCGGCAAGAAATACAAAAATTGTCACGGACAGCAGGATGCGGGCGTTAGCGCCTGATCATCCCTTGCTTACCTCTTCAATGGCTTTTTGAATCCTTGTATAGAGTTGTCTTGTTACAGGGACTAGTGGCAGCCGCAGATTGTTCTGGCAGATATTTAAGATATTCATCATTGCCTTAACACCTGCCGGGTTGCCGTCAGCAAAAAGCAATTCCATAATATCCATGTATTTGAACTGAATTTCACGGGCAGCCTTAAAGTTATTCTTGAGAGAATGGTTAACAAGTTCACTGCAGGGTCCGGGGAAAGCATTTGCCATTACAGAAATTACTCCTGAAGCTCCGGCAGCAATGAATGGCATTGTCATGATATCATCGCCTGAGATGACACTGAAGTTATCAGGCTTTCCCTTTACTATTTTCATAACTGAGGTGATATCAGCTGATGCTTCCTTTATGGCAACGATATTATCACACTCATGTGCAAGTTCCAGGCAGGTCTCCGGAAGAATGTTGCAGGCTGTTCGTCCCGGGACATTGTATAGAATCACAGATAAAGGGCTGCAGGTTGCGACTTCTTTAAAATGCTGAATCAGCCCTCTTTGGTTTGGTTTATTGTAATAGGGAGCAACTGTTAAGATTCCATCCACCCCGGTAAGGTTGGCATGTCTGATGCAGTTTATTACTTCCTGGGTGTTATTTCCGCCAAAACCTGCCACAATTGGAACCCTGTTGTCAACACTCTCAACAACATATGCAAGGACAGCCTTTTTCTCGTCCTTCGACAGGGTGACCGACTCACCGGTGGTACCGAGTGCAACAATGTAATTAACACCTCCTGAAATGACATGGTTTACAGCACGTCCCAGTGCAGCAAAATCTATACTTGAATCATTTTTGAAAGGTGTAACAATTGCAACACCAGTCCCTCTGAATTTTTTTGCCTGCATAATTAGTTCGTTGTTATGAGTTTTTCGTTGTTGATCATTTCAAGATACTGGACCGACTGGATAA
Source organism: uncultured Bacteroidota bacterium (assembly GCA_903844815.1). Taxonomy (GTDB): domain Bacteria; phylum Bacteroidota; class Bacteroidia; order Bacteroidales; family VadinHA17; genus LD21. Next base: position 18,727 of record CAIMVD010000399.1, read on the forward strand.
GGAAGTTTTCAACACTCACCTGGCCTTTAAGTTCAATCATCAGATCGAAGGGTGTATCCCCAGGTTTAGAGTCGAATAATCCTACTTTTATTCCTGACCTGGATAAGAATGAAATGTATGTAAGAGGAAATATTTTCCTGAAATTGATGTCAATAAGAATATCAAAATCCCTTTTTACAAAATCGATTGCTTCAGGTGACACAGGAATATAGAAGAAGTTCAGCTCTTTTCTTCTTATCAGTGACAGGTAGCGTACTGCAGTAAGCTGATCGGGCAGATTCTTTCCCTCATAATAGCCAAGGATTTCCACACTTACTTTTCTTTCAAGCATCTTCTGATGAAACTTTGACAGATATGAAAATTCCTCAGTATTTGTGGCATCCCAGATGATTACAATTTTCCTTGCATGATTAAAGCTGGAATAATTGAATTTGCGTCCGGTTGCGGCTACTCTCTTTCTTAAAGTACTCCTGCCGATATTCAGTCTTATATTCTTGAATATTTCCATGGTGCAAACCTACTAGTTTTTTGTCAGATATTAAGATGGTATGAATTATTCTTCACTTAACATATTAAGGAATTCCAGCTCATTGAAGAGAGGTACCCCGAGGTCCATGGCTCTTTCTTTTTTCGACTGTCCCATGTTTTCGCCAGACAGGATAAAAGAGGTGTTCCCTGAGACAGAAGATGCGTTTTTTCCCCCGTTCATTTCAATAAGTTCCTTGTATTCCTCGCGGCTGTGGATCTGGAAAACGCCTGAAATGACTATCGACTTTCCTTGCAGCTTCCCTCCCTTATTGATTTTTTTTGCTTCATTTTTCAGTTTTATTCCAGCCTGTCTGAGCCGTTCAATTATTTCAAGGTTTTCATTATCGGAAAAATAGGTGACAATGCTGGCAGCTATTTTTGGGCCAATTTCCCTCACATCCGTAAGCTCCCCCGGCGTGGCATTAATAAGGCTTTCTATAGTAATGAATCTCTCAGCTATAGTCTTTGCGACAGTTTCTCCCACATGCCTTATGCCTAAAGCGAACAGTACCCTGTTATAAGGGGTTTCGGAAGATCTTTTTATACTCTTTATGATATTTGAAGCCGATTTTTCACCCATTCGTTGCAGAGGTACAAGCTGTTCTTCTTCGAGGTCATAAAGATCAGAAAAATTCCGTATTAGGTTTTCACTGTATAGAAGGTCAATTGTCTCTTCTCCAAGCCCTTCAATGTTCATGGCTTTCCGGCTTATGAAATGTTCGATTCGACCCTTAATCTGGGGAGGACAATGCAGGTAATTTGGGCAGAAATGGTTTGCTTCGCCATCATTTTTAATCAGTGGTGTTCCGCATTCGGGGCAGTTTAGAATGAATTCCACCTTTCTGCTGGAGTCATTTCTGAAGGAATGGTCTACGCCAACAATCTTCGGGATTATTTCCCCGCCTTTCTCAACAAAGACCATATCATTTATATGGAGATCAAGAAGAGCTATTTGTTCTTCATTGTGAAGGGTTGCACGTTTTACCGTTGAACCAGATAGAAGAACAGGTTCGAGATTTGCAACGGGGGTAACGTTGCCGGTTCTTCCAATCTGGAATGCTACCGACAGCAGTCTTGTAGTAACTTCTTCGGCTTTGTACTTGTATGCGATAGCCCATCGGGGTGATTTAGCCGTGTAACCCAGTTTTTCCTGCATTTCAAGGCTGTTTACTTTTACAACAATCCCATCGGTATCGTAAGGCAGGTTTTTACGTTTGGAATCCCAATATTTTACGAAGGAAATTACTTCTTCAATGTCTTTACAGAACCTGATACTGTCAGGCACACTGAAGCCCCAGTCTGAAGCCTTTTTCAAATTGTCGAAATGGTTGTTGTGAGGCAACTCATCGGATAAGAGGAAATAAATCAGACAATCGAGCGACCGGCTGGAGACCATCCTCGGATCCAAAAGCTTAAGAGTTCCTGAAGCTGCATTCCTCGGGTTTGCAAAGGGTGTCAGTTCCGTCCTGATTCTCTCTTCGTTCAGCCTGTCGAATACATCCCTTGGCATAACGATTTCACCTCTTACCACAAATTCGGAAGGAATATTCTCCGCACTTATTCTAAGAGGTACGCTTTTAATAGTTTTTACATTCAGTGTAACATCATCTCCTTTTATACCGTCGCCGCGTGTCACAGCCCTGGTAAGGATCCCGTTGTTGTAAGTTATACTGATAGAGGCACCGTCGAATTTCAATTCGCAAACATACCCGGCCTGTTCTTCAATCGTTTTTTGGATCCTGGCATCGAAAGCCCGAAGGTCTTCCTCACTATACGTGTTTCCGAGCGACATCATCGGGTAGCTGTGCTCATACTGTTCAAATTCCCGGGTAATATCGTTTCCGACCCTCAGCGTTGGCGAGTCAGGAGAAATATACTGAGGAAATTTTTTTTCAAGGGTTTCCAGTTCATTCAGAAGAAGGTCGAATTCAAAATCCGAGATGACTGGCTGATTCAGGATATAATACCTGTTATTGTGATTCTCTATTTCTTTCCGGAGCTTTTCAATACGTTCCTTCGCCTCAGACTGTTTCATCTTTGTCCTGTAAGTTTTTATTTTATGTGATGGTAAAATGGAAATTATCAATCCCAGACCCCGCCGATTTCATGACCGCATACCGGACATTTTCCACCGGTTATCTTGTTTGATGCCACCCTGAATCCCTGCCTTACTATAAGTGTGGTTTTACAATCGTGGCAAATTGTATCTGAAAGCTCATTACCCGGAGCATTTCCGGTATATACGTATTTCATCCCTTCTTCCTTCGCAATATTTGCGGCATCATTCAGAACTGAAACAGGAGTAGGAGGTAATTGTTCAAGTTTGTGGATAGGATAGAACCTGCTGAAATGAAGCGGAGCAGAGCTGAATCCGTTATCATTGAGCCATCTGCACATATTCCTGATATCCTGAAGGTTGTCAGTCCATCCCGGAACGACAAGATTAGTAATTTCAAGCCATACTCCTGAATCCCTGTAAACCTTGAGAGAATCAAGTACAGGCTGTAATTTACCTCCTGTAAGTTTAAGGTAGATACTTTCGGAGAAGGCTTTGAGATCGATATTTGCTCCGTCTAATACAGTACATAGTTTTTTAAGGGGCTCCGGATTAATATATCCGTTGGATTTGATGATATTTCTGACTCCGGATTTCTTCGCAATGGAAGCAGTTTCGTACATGTACTCGTAAAAAGTGGTTGGTTCCGAATAGGTATAGGCAATTGAGCTGCAACTTTTATCGGTACATTCGGCAACAACTTTTTCGGGCATCAGGTCGTAGTTTCTTGTTTTATCGGGACTGGTCTGCGAAATTGTCCAGTTCTGACAATTCAGACAAACGAGATTGCATCCGGCAGTGGCAATGGAAAATGCTCTGGAGCCAGGGAGAAAATGGTATAAAGGCTTCTTCTCTACAGGGTCTACATTGACCGAACAGGGATTACCAAAGGCCATTGTATAAAGTTTAGATTTAAATACCATCCTGTTGTTGCATTTGCTTACCTCACCCTCCTTGAGTACACATTCATTCGGACAGATACGACACATTGTTCCCCTTGCCGATTCCTCCTGAAACATAGCTTCCCTTATCAGATTTCCCCTTTGGTCATCAGGAGAATTGCCTGAAATGCAATAACATGGAAAACAAACCAATCCTGTGGAAAGGGCCATTGATTTTTTAATAAAATCACGTTTGCTTATTTTGCTGTTTTTACTAAGCATTGAGCCTTCGCTAATAATTAATCAAGAAAATAAAACTACTATTTGTTCCCAACTGTTCCAAAAAGAATTCCGGTAAAAATAAGCAATGCTGAAATTAAGATTCCTATTGTTAATCCCAATATAGGGACCACAAATCCCGTAATGAGTATAAATCCGAATGCCGAGCCTGCAAGGTCAGCGCTATAGGTTGCCTGGAATCTGCTCTTTCCTGCAGTATCTGTTGTCAGTTCCCGGAAAAGTTGCCCGGTAATAAGGGCAGGAATAAAAACAGAAATAATTATGATTACGATGGCAACAGGTTCGCTGGTAAGCTTTGGCATGAAATTATAAAGTATTGCGGAAAATGCATAGAATAGGGCAAGTGAAATACCCATACCACGTACTGTAACTGATCCCGGAAACCTTATTTTATAACCGGCCCCTACAGCCAGGCCAGTCATGAGTCCGGAAACAATAAGACCGGTAAGCTGGTACATATTGCCTGCTATTATCTGAAGCATAAAAATTGAAATAATCTCAAAACCGGCAAGCGCAGAGGCACTGAAAAACATTAATTTATTCCCTTTTTTTATTGTAAATACCGGGAATGCGAATACAGCTGCCAGTACTAATAAAGCAGGTATCTTCTCATTATTATTTTTACTCAGATTATATAATTGCTGATAGAAAAAACCCACAGGTTTGATATTCCTGTTTTGTTCAACCGTTGGGTCGAGCTGAGTGGAGATTACGGCAGATTTTACCTTTATAATATCATCCGACAAGTAATCGGAGCTTACATAGATGTTTTTAATACCCCGTTTTTCCACAAGTTCACAGAAAGAAACTGAAATCTCTTCATCAGAGGCCAGAAAGTAAAGTTTATTACCTGGCACGGGCCTTACATACCGGAAAACGGAAGAAAGACTATTGTTAACCGACGAACAGAGATTAAGAGCACCTTTATTAAGGTAAAGATCTGCCGGACCCGGAGAACAAACAAAAACACCTCCTTTTTTCAGAATCTTCTTAACGAGAGTGAAAAAATCGGTTGTATAGTACCTGTTAAGCATCAATGTAGCAGGAGGTGAAATAAGAAGAATTACGACATCGGCCATGTCACTGTCTTTTTCAAAAGACCTGAGGGCATCAGTATTCTTAACAACCAGGTTTATACTATTATATTTTGTTTTTTCCAGAAATAATTTAGAAAGTACAGGATCTCTCTCGATATATGTAACCTTTTCTACCGGATATTTTAATATCTCTGCCAGATGTGAACTTAAAGGCCCCGATATCACTATTACTTTTTCGGGTTTTTCCCTCTGAAGCATAGGGTAATGTATATTCTCTTCCCTTTCTGCTATATCACTGTTATAATCAATAAGCCTCTGATTGTAATAAATGCTTTTCTCACCTTTATATTCAGATTCAGTAATGTTGCCATAGGGAGTGTCCTCTGATGATATTACCTTTCCTGCAGGCAACAATAATTGCCTGAAGAATAAATCGGGGTTGAAAATAATAACAGCAGAAGCCAGAATTGAAATCACCAGAAGGGTTGCCGTCTTACCCCATTTACTTGCGATGAAGAAACTGTTAGTCACATAGGCGAGTGACATCAGCACCAGCAGAAGAATAACCTGGTAGGTGTTCATTAATCCTGAGGTCAATACCGGTATAAGCAGACCGGCAATAATTCCTCCGATAGTCTCTGTAGAAAAGGATTTGCCTGGAAGGAAATCCTTCTGATCCCTTGCTGCAGACGTAAGTTTCACAAAAATTAAACCGGAGGCAAGGCAGAAAGGTAAATTTATCAGGAAGGTAAAGATTATGCTTGTAAGAAAGGATGGCGTTTCTCCGGTATTCAGAAACAAAGAAGTCATTAAAAAAAGAAATAGCAATGATATCAGGGGAGAGATGGCGAAGATCATGTTTATCTTTTTCAGGTCGGACAAGCCTGATCGTTCCGCCAATGAAGACCCTGCTGCTGAACCGATAAGCCACGATCCCAGAAATATCCCTGCAATAAGTTCATATCCACCTGTAATATTCATCATCTCCCGAAGAAGCAAAAGCTGAAATGAGGAACTGATAAGTCCTACAATAAAAAGATTTAAACTGATGTCTGATGCGGAAACTTTGGATATTTTCATAGATTTGACCGGCCTGACCGACGGAGTAAAAAGCTTCATGAAATATGAATAATGCCAGATAAGATGAAAGATGCCTGTTACTGCCAGTCCAATTCCAAACTCAGCATGCCATTTTAAAACAGGCTTCATGACAGGAATGTTCCATTTGTAATTGATCTGAAGGGCAATAAATAATCCTGCCAGTGCAGTTAAAAGAAAAGCAGCTGCCAGTATCGAATTCCAGATCTTTTTATGAACATGAATTGAATAAACACCCGTTCTGTGAAAGAAATAGCTTAACAGGTACAATAGTATTGAAATCGATGTTGTCTCAATAACATGATACATCGCTATTTTTCGCTTTCTTCAAGTACTACGCCTTCATAGATGAAAAGTTCTGCATTTTTCCATCCTTCCCAACCCAGACCTGCCTTATCGCGTGAGGTATATCCAAGAAACTGCTCCACTGTCCAGTGATTTTCTATAGCAACCTGAGGCAGCATTGTTCCGGAACTGCTCCCTTTTTTAATATATATTCCATGCCGGCCAAGGACGATTTCATCGCTGCTGTGTATCTTTTTAAGGGGACCAATTACGGTGATCTCCATGCTTAGTTTATTAAATTCTTCCTTTGTGACTGGCAGGAACCGTGGATCCTCAAAAGCTGATGACAAAGCTGATGCCTGAACAACTTCATAAAGTGGCGAGGAGGAAATGAATCTTCCAATACATCCTCTTAATTCTCCTCCTTTCTTAAGAGTTACAAATGCTCCCATGGGAACTCTTAAAACATCGGGCAGTTTTTCCTGATCGGGAATATACCGACGGTCCTTATCGAACTTCATCAAAATACTTTTCCGGGCTATTTCGAAAAGCTCCTTTTTTTCAGTTTCGGTAAATGAAATTCTATCTTCATCGGCGGATTTATTATTATTTCCGTCGGGCTTCCGGAATATGGCAATTGCATTATAGCCAACAACTTCGTTTTTATCGCCATATTTTGAGTCTCCTGAATTGCAGTAATCGATTAGTTTAATCTGAAGATCAGGATCTCCTTCAGTAAGCAACATAAGCATCAGGCCTGATGTCCAGCCGCACATGCTCGTTGCAAGCCCCGCTATATGTTTGCCTTCATTCTTTTTGATAGCAGACAGGAAGGTATGCGGATCGCCGGATTCAATTGCAGAAGCAATATATTTATCTGATTCAACAGCATCGCTGTAAGTGGGGTAGTGAGAAAAGTCGCTGCTGATCAGGAACAAATTATCAGCAGTGAAATAAGGTTTAAGAGCTTCTGCTATTTTGCCTATTGTTTTTACATTGCCAGTGCCTATTATTACAGGTACAATAAATGGCTGCTCATTGAAATAATACTGAATTAACGGCAATTGTACCTCTATGCTGTGTTCATTAATATGTGATGTTTCGGGAAAGTCGAATACAGGATTTTCCTTTTTTAGTTTTCCGGAAATTTCCCTGTTTACATTAACTCGTCCAAGGGGAGTAATGTAATCGCCGCTACTGTAGGCAGAAGCTCCGTCGAACGACATTACATGACTGGATCCAATTATAAATATGTTCTTGTAAGTGGTACTCCTGTCAATAGTTGACAGTGCCGATGCCGCTATTCTGCCTGAAAATACATATCCGGCATGAGGACTAATCAAGGCTCTTACCTTATCTGCTCTGGTTGATTTTCTACAGGAGCTGAAAAGCTGTCCGAGGTCTTTCCTGAGAGTTTCTTTATTGTCGGAGTAAAACCGTCCTGATGCAACCGGCTGCCTGTCAGCAGGTATCTCCTGTGGGAATGTTTCCATGGAACCTAATAATGAAAGCATTACTAATATAACAAGCCGCATGACAATATCAGTTAATTGGCATACTAAAGTTAAACCAAATAATTAGTAAATCAGTTAAAAAGACAGGAGAAGTAAAAAGAATAAATCAGACCAGTACTATCGATTCCTTAAGAATAGCACCTTTTTCATCAGTACCATACATTTTAATGCCGACGCTGACTGTCGGGGAACCAATCATATCAATAATGGGGCTCAGAGCATCCTTGTGGTCCTCATCATCCATATTGTTAAAATCTTCAATGTCAAAATACAGGTGAATCATTACAGTATATTCAACTTCCTTCATTGAGCAGAGAGCCTTAACAATTTTAGCCAGCCAAATGGTAGATGCTGTGTTAAAGTATTCAAGGTTTATCCTCAGATTGGTAGTATGCCTCGGATTCATAATGTATTCAAGAACCCACTTTAATACATTTTCATATAGCTTGGCAGCATTTTCGGGAATGGATTTACCTGAAAATATAAGCTCACCCGTAAGGTGGTTTAGATCAATCTGGGGTGTTTTAGCTGAAGGTTCTATATATAAATTTTCCATGTGCGCCATATTGTCACTTCTTTAAGAAACTTTAGACTAAATCAAATTTCTTATCAAAATTATGACTTTTTTTTAAATTGCAAATTATTCTTTATCAAAAAGAACGGCATTGCCGTCAAAAAAAATGGCACTTTTTAGGCAAAAACGCTGTTCTCGCCCTGGTGAGGAGGAATCTTATTAGATTCTCTTTACTCTTAATTAAATTATTTAAAATGTTATATTTGCAACCTGAAAATTTTTTGCAAAAAAAGATGGAGATTCTACTAAAGAAAAAAATAAAGGAGGCGGTTAATTTCCTCTACAATTGCGATGTAGCAGATAACCTGATCCAGATTCAGGAAACCCGAAAAGATTTCACAGGCGATTTTACTCTGGTAGTATTCCCTCTTCTCCGCTTTTCCAAAAATACTCCTGAAAATACCGGAGAAACCATTGGCAACTACATTGTTGACAAATTTCATTCAATTTCAGGTTTTAACGTTATTAAAGGGTTTCTTAATTTCGAGATCTCAAACAGCTGGTGGATTGATTATTTTGCCTCAATGGCAGCACAGGAGTCTCCTCTTGATAAATGCAAGGCTGTAAAACCCGAAACGGTTATGGTGGAATACTCTTCTCCCAATACAAATAAGCCTCTTCATCTCGGGCATATCAGAAATAATTTGCTTGGTTATTCTCTTTTTAGGATATTATCCTCCTGCGGACATAATGTAATTAAAACAAATATTGTAAACGACCGCGGCATTCATATCTGCAAGTCGATGCTCGCATGGGAAAAATTCAGTAATGGCGAGACACCTGAGTCTTCAGGAATGAAGGGGGATCATCTTGTCGGCAAATATTATGTCCGGTTCGAAAAAGAGTACCGTGAACAGATCAGCAAACTTGTTGAAGGGGGAATGGATGAGGCTGTTGCAAAAAATGCAGCCTCTCTGATGACCGAGACGCGTGACATGCTTCTTAAATGGGAATCCGGTGATCCTGAAGTATACGAGCTCTGGAAAATGATGAACTCCTGGGTATATGCCGGATTCGATGAGACTTATAAAAAGCTTGGAGTTGATTTCGATAAAATCTATTATGAATCCGAGACCTATAAGCTGGGTAAGGAACTTGTCGTAACTGCACTTGAGAACAATATCCTTTACCAGAATGAAGATAATTCCATTTGGGCTGACCTTACAGGTGAGGGGCTTGATCAGAAACTTCTTCTCCGCTCTGACGGAACTGCAGTCTATATGACACAGGATCTTGGAACGGCAGTTAACCGTTTCAATGAATACCACTTTGATAAGCATCTTTATGTAGTGGGAAATGAACAGAATTATCATTTCCAGGTGCTTACTGCCATTCTGAAGAGAATGGGATATGAGTGGGCCGACGGTCTTATTCATTTTTCATATGGCATGGTAGAACTTCCTGAAGGCAGGATGAAATCGCGCGAAGGTACTATTGTCGATGCTGACGACCTTATCGTTGAAATGCAGGAGACAGCAAGGGATGTCTCGCTTGAACTCGGAAAACTTGCTGATTTCAGTGTTGACGAACAAGAGGATGTCTTTCGCAAAATCGGACTTGGAGCTCTTAAATACTATATACTGAAAGTCGATCCAAAGAAAAATATGACCTTCAATCCTGCCGAATCAATCGACTTCAATGGTAATACAGGGCCGTTTATTCAGTATACATATGCCAGGATCAGGTCTGTCTTCAGAAAAGCAGAGCAGCTTGGAATTAGTGAGGACTACAATTCCATCTTCGATGTAAAAGCAGGACAAAAAGAAATTGTCCTTATAAAACTTCTTCGGAGATTCACCCAGACAGTTAACGATGCTGCTACAGGATATAGTCCTGCACTTATAGCGAATTACAGCTATGAGTTAGCACGCGAATACAATCAGTTTTATCACGATTTCTCAATTCTCGGTGAAAACGATCCTGTAGTACGCAATTTCAGGCTTGTTCTTTCAAAGGTTACCAGCGAAGTGTTGAAGTCTGCCATGTGGCTGCTTGGAATCGAAATGCCCGAAAGAATGTAATTTATTGTGAAATATTTATTTTAAAAATATATGTTTGAAAATCTGAGTGAAAGGCTTGAAAAATCTTTTAAGATACTAAAAGGCCAGGGTAGAATTTCTGAAATCAATATTGCAGAAACCCTCAAGGAGGTTAGAAGAGCCTTGCTTGATGCTGACGTTAATTTCAAGATAGCAAAACAATTTACCGATGCTGTAAAGCAGAAAGCCCTTGGGCAGGAAGTTCTTAAATCGGTAAATCCTTCGCAGATGATGATCAAGATCGTTCACGACGAACTGGTCGAACTGATGGGAGGGGAGAAAACGGATATAAAAATCAAGGTAAATCCTTCCATAATTCTGATTGCAGGTCTGCAGGGATCGGGAAAGACAACTTTCGCCGGCAAACTTGCAAAACTTGTAAAAACAAAAAGGGGTAAGAATCCATTGCTTGTAGCCTGCGACGTTTATCGTCCTGCAGCAATTGAACAGCTTATGATAATAGGGACACAGGTTGAAGTTCCTGTTTATACTGAACCGGGAAATACCAACCCTGTCCAGATAGCAAAAAATGCAGTCAGAGAGGCTAAGATGAAGGGCTATGACCTTATTATTATCGATACTGCGGGACGTCTTGCCGTGGATGAGGAGATGATGAAGGAAATTTCTGCAGTTAAAGAGGCTGTTATGCCACATGAAATTTTGTTTGTCGTAGATTCTATGACAGGGCAGGACGCTGTAAATACTGCCAGGGTGTTCAATGAAAGACTCGATTTCGACGGTGTGGTCCTTACCAAGCTCGACGGCGATACAAGGGGAGGAGCCGCACTTTCAATCAAATCAGTAGTAAACAAGCCGATTAAGTTTATCAGTGCCGGCGAGAAAATGGATGCTATTGATATTTTCTATCCTGCACGTATGGCTGACAGGATTCTCGGAATGGGTGATATCGTATCACTTGTAGAGAAAGCCCAGGAACAGTTCGACTCTGAAGAGGCCAGGAAACTCCAGAAAAAAATTGCCAAGGACCAGTTCGATTTCAATGATTTTATTGCCCAGATTCAGCAAATAAAGAAAATGGGTAATGTGAAAGACCTGATGTCGATGATTCCGGGAGTAGGAAAGGCAGTGAAGGATCTTGATATAGATGATAACGCATTTAAGGGTATAGAAGCAATAATAAGGAGTATGACCCCCGACGAGAGGGTAAATCCTACTGTCCTCAATGGAAGCCGCCGTAAGAGAATCGCAGAAGGAAGCGGTACCAGTGTCCAGGAAGTAAATAAACTTCTGAAACAGTTCGATGAAACCCGGAAAATGATGAAAATGATGACAAAAAGCGGGAATGTTTCCAGATTAATGGGTAAAAACTGATCGAAAATGTATAATCTGATCGACGGCAAGAAAGTTGCAGGTGAAATAAAACTCGAAATAGCCAAAGAAGTTTCGCTGTTGCGTTTGCAAGGGAAAAAAATTCCTCATCTCGCTGCAATCCTTGTTGGAAATAACGGATCGAGCGAGACCTATGTCGCTAATAAAGTAAAGGACTGCAAGGAGGTCGGTTTCAAATCGACACTTTTAACCTTTACCGTCGATATTACGGAGGCAGAATTGCTTGAAAAAATTGATGAACTGAATAATGATGATGATGTAGACGGATTTATAGTCCAGCTCCCGCTACCTGCCCACATATCTGAAAATAAAATAATTGAAGCCATTAATCCGGAAAAGGATGCCGATGGTTTTCATCCGGTCAATATTGGAAAGATGGTAATAGGGCTGCCGGGTTACCTGCCTGCAACACCATTTGGAATCGTTGAGCTGTTTAAAAGATACAAAATTGATTCCAGGGGTAAAAGTTGTGTTGTAATTGGTCGCAGCAATATTGTAGGAAGGCCATTGAGTATACTGATGTCACAGAAGGGAATTGATGCAACAGTAACAGTTGTTCACAGCCGTTCAAGAAATATAAATGAAATCGTTGGAGGAGCTGACATAATAATTGCAGCAATAGGCTCACCTGGATTTGTAACAGCAGGGATGGTAAAAGTCGGGGCTGTCGTAATTGATGTCGGGACAACACGTATCCCTAGCCCTGATGCTAAATCAGGATATAAACTTGCCGGAGATGTGGATTTTGAAAATGTTGCCCCAAAATGTTCTTATATAACACCTGTGCCAGGTGGTGTAGGCCCCATGACTAGGGTCTCCCTTTTACGTAACACTCTCATGGCTGTCAAAAGCAAAATTAAATAATTGTCTGAAAAGTTGAAGTTTCCCTTGGCCAATATATATAAAATGAAAAACCGGGAGGGTGCCCGGCTCTTCACAAATAGGATTTAGGTTAATTTAAGGGTATTATGCTTGTGAATACATTAACTTCATTTTATAACTAATAGATGGAGTTTTAACACTCAAGGTTGCGTTGACTCTTAAAAAAAAATAAAAAATATTCTCTTGCCTGCAATTCTGTTTTTCAGTTTTGTAAAAAAAACTTCAAATGTTGATAATTGGATGACTGCGGAAACAAGCTAATAAAAAATAGTGTTAATTTTGTACTCATATTTTGTAAGCCATGGAAGAAGATAAGTTTGGGTCTCTCTATGAGGAAGAGGTGAAGCAGGCCGTACAGAAGTTTGAGCGGATGAAGAAGAATAATGAGAATTATTTCTTCGACGTCATTGAGTTTGAAACTATTATTGATTACTATATTGAGAGTAACAACTCCTCGAAAGCTTATGAGGCTGCAACTCTCGCCACCCAGCAGCATCCCGATTCGGTTTCGATAGAACTCAGGAAGGCAAGGGTATTAATCGATAAGGGCCGGGCTGTAGAAGCCCTTAGAATCCTTAAGAGCCTTGAAAGCATAGAGCCGGGCAATCATGAAATTTTTATCGCCAAGGGAACTGCACTCGGTATGCTGGGCGATATCCAGGGAGCGAAAAAAATGTTTGACTTTTCGCTGACCCTAGATTCTGAAGACTTGGAGAATATACTCTTTGCAATAACCTCCGTTCTTCAGAACCTTAATTATTACGAACATATGATTCCTTATATGGTCAGGCTTGTTGAACTGGAACCTGAATTCAAGGCTCATCTTTATGACCTTGCATATGCTTATGAAAAGACTGAGGATTTTGAAAACAGTATTATCTTCTATCTTAAATATCTTGAAGAGGAACCTTTTTCCGACAGCGCCTGGTACAATCTTGGAATAATATATAATAAACTCGATCTTTCGGAAAAGGCAATGGAAGCTTATGATTATGCTCTTGCCATAAATACCCAGAATACCTTTGCTCTATTCAACAAGGGTAATATCCTTAGTAATCTCGAAAAATACTCTGACGCGATACCCGTTTACCATGAGTATCTGGAAAACGAGCCTGATAACTTTGAGGCGATGGCCTACCTTGCTGAATGTTATGAGAAGACAGGGGAAGTAACAATGGCGCGTAAATACTACCAGGAAGCAATTGAAATTGCACCGGAGTTTGCTGATCCCTGGTTTGGTCTTGGAGTTATTGCTCTTAACTCAGGCAATACTGAAGACAGTCTCATCTATTTCAGAAAGGCTGTAAGGCTTGATGATGAGAATCCTGAATTCTGGTATCTTCTTGGTAAAGCACATTATTCAAACAATGAAAAAAAGGCCGCAATGCGGTGTTTCAGGGAAGCGTTGAAACTTGACGCCTATTATGACGAAGTATGGGCCGACCTTGGAAAAATAATAATTAGGGACAATCTTGTCACTAAAGCTCTGCCGTACTTAGAGCAAGCTTATAAAGTAACCGGCGACATTCCCGGAATAAATCTCCTTTTATCATCCTTTTATCTTCATACCGGTAATGCCGAGAAATCATTCCGCCACCTGTCACTCGCAGTAGAGCTTGATAATGACGTAATTAAGGCATTTGAGGAAATCTTCCCGAAGGAACTTCTTACTAAAAAGATAAGAAAGCTGCTAAAGGAGTGCAACTTGTAATTCTGAACTTTCAAATAATCTTTCAATAATGGAAAACATTCTTCCTTTCATCCCTGAACGACCGGCCAAGCCCAGAAATTCCGGTCTCACCATGGTAATGGATAAAGGTCTGAGCTTACGTGAAGCCGAAGACTTTATGTCGGTCGGGAGCCTGCTTACTGACTATGTTAAACTTGGCTTCGGTACATCACTTGTCACTCCTCACTTTGAAAAGAAGATTGAAATCTATAAGAAGGCAGGCGTAATTCCATATTTCGGAGGGACGCTTTTTGAAGCTTTTGTAATACGGGATATGTTTGCTGAATATGTTGAGTTCCTTGATAAATATGAGATTGACCTTGTAGAAGTTTCCGACGGATCTTATGACATGGACCATGAAAGGAAACTTGAATATATAAGCATTCTGGCCAGAAGGGGAACTGTTATCTCCGAAGTCGGATCAAAAAAGAAGGATGTTGTTTTTTCACCTGAAGAGTGGGTCAACCTGATGAGATCGGAGCTTGATGCAGGATCGGTCAAGGTGATTGCAGAAGCAAGGGAATCAGGGACAACCGGTATTTATAACGAAGATGGTTCGATTAACAGTAAAATTATTTCCGCGATTTCCGAGAATGTAAAGCTTGAGAATGTTCTTTGGGAAGCTCCTCTTAAATCACAACAGGCATGGTTTATTAAGAACTTCGGGCCAAACGTCAACCTAGGAAACATACCTCCTAATGAGATCATTCCGCTGGAAACTCTCAGGCTTGGCCTGCGGGGCGATACATTTTTCCAGTTTCTGCCCGATCATCTTAAGCAGTAATTACAGGCAGCAGGTAACTGGCGGCAGGTAACAGTAAAACATGTCATCTTTATTATGAGAAAATTCGGCCTGATAGGATACCCTTTGGGACATTCATTCTCCAGAAAATACTTCTCTGATAAGTTTTTAAGGGAGGATATAACTGATTGTTCCTATGAAAATTACCCCCTTCAGGAAATTGACCTTTTCAGAGAACTCATTTCAAACGAATCGGATCTGGCCGGCCTGAATGTAACGATCCCATATAAATCAGATATTATTGATTACCTCGACGGTATCAGTCATGAAGCATCAGAAATAGGAGCAGTAAACGTAATTAAGTTCAAAAGGAGCAAAGGTTCTCTTGTACTTTACGGATATAACAGTGATGTTACCGGTATCAGGGATACACTTTACCCCTATAAAACTCCTTCGCTGCAAAACGCAATTGTCCTGGGTACAGGAGGCAGCTCAAAGGCTGTATGTTTTGTGCTGGAGAAACTTGGTATCAATATAATCAGGGTTTCGAGAAACAGACGGGAAGGCATTATTTCTTATGCAGATCTTACACCGGCATTAATTGAAACGTCAGGTCTTATAGTAAACACGACACCTTTAGGAATGTACCCGGACATTGAACAATATCCCGACCTGGATTATAGTCTTTTAACGTCTAAACATATTTTGTTCGACCTCGTTTATAATCCTGAAATCACCTCCTTTCTCAGGAAAGGATCTGAAAAGGGATGTACTGTAATAAGCGGGCTTAAAATGCTGCATTCCCAGGCAGAGAAGGCATGGGAAATATGGAATAGTGATAGCTTCTGACTATCACGGGATTATTCAATGAATTGGCCGATAAGTATTGAGTCTAGATCTCAGGCTGATTTCCGCTGTTTTCTTTTCATCCAGTACCTTGGATCACAATTAGTGCATTCCTGTTTCCAGTAGCCGGGTGTAACTGCATCGCCTTCCCTGGTCTTCATCTGCCTTTCATAAATTGCAAACACGGGGTTAAAAAGCAGGTTTGTTACGCCTATGGTAAATTTGGGCTCATCACCAGGGTTAATTGGCGGTTCCTCAAGCTCTTTTACTTCCAGGTTATTATACGAAAGAAGGTCGTTCAGAAAAGCGGCACGATCAAGCGATACACTGGTTTCAATAATTGTGCATCGGACCCCGTAAATCTCACCTACAAAATGTTTTGCATTATTGATAGCCATAACCTTTATTTTAAATACCAAAACTTAAATTCCTGATTGCATCAAAAATGACGCTGGCAAAGCCTGTTATAACAAGTCCTGCAATACAGATACCAAGAGCCAGACGGGTAGGAAAATCACTCCTGAATTTTTCAATAGGGGAATCCGATTTATTAATGAACATGGCTTTTACAACCAGGAGATAATAAAACAACGAGATTATTGTGTTGAGAACTGCAATCAGAACAAGCAGGTAAAAACCTTTCTGGGCAGCAGCGGTGAAAAGGAAGAACTTCCCGAAAAATCCGGCAACAGGAGGAATTCCTGCCAGCGAAAATAAGGCCAGCGTCATAATAAGGCTGAGTTTCGGATTTGTATGGTAAAGGCCATTATAGTCGTCCATATTCTCTTTTCCTGATTGGTTCGAGATAGCTGTAACCACACCAAAAGCACCAAGATTTGAAAAAACATATACCAGAATATAATAGATAATTGAAGCCATTCCAAGCTCATTTCCGCCAATCACTCCCAGCAGGATATAACCAGCCTGGGAGATTGATGAAAATGCCAGAAAACGCTTAAGATTCTGCTGACGTATGGCAAAAAGGTTGGCGACCGTCATTGTAAGCACTGAAACAACATAGATAGTGCTCTGCCATGTTTTTACTATTGCCGTAAATACAGTGAACAGGATAATAACCAGAACAAAAACAGCGGCTCCTTTGGAGATCACTGACAGGTATGATGTTATATTTATAGGAGAACCTTCGTAAACATCGGCGGTCCACAGGTGGAACGGAACAATAGAGATCTTGAAAGCCATCCCTGAGAAGAAGAAGATGAATCCCAGGGTTTGAAGGCTGTTACTTGTAAAGAGTTTTGATACCTCGCTAAAATAGAGCGTGCCGGTTGTCCCGTAGATTATCGACAAACCGTAAAGAAGTATTCCTGATGAAAATGCCGAAGAGAGAATAAGTTTAATACCTGCCTCTGCAGATTTGTTTTTCATCCTGTCAAAAGCTGCGAGTGCCGCAACAGGAATAGTAGCAAGTTCAATTCCGATATAGAACATGAGGAAATGCCCTGCCGAGATCATATAATTCATGCCGATGGCAGTGGAAATAAGAAGAATATAATATTCACTGACCTTTTCGCTGTTTTCAATTTTCCTGAGCCAGGTTATCGACTGGATTATAACCAGCAGAATTCCTATATTCAATACATTCTTCATGATTGTAGTTGTTCCGGAAGCAATATACATGCCTCCAAACAATGATCCTGAAGGTGACGGAAAGAATCCCGCAATCGTCACAAGTGAAAAAAGTACAACAGAAAATGTACTTATATGCTTCCTGTTTTCCTGGCTTATAAATATCTCAGCCATTAACAATATAAGAACTACTGCAACCATCAGCAGTTCCTGCCGCATTATTAAAAAGTTTTCTAGACTCATAATATATAATTATCCAAATATTTTATTACGACTGATTAAAACGGAGTTATTGCCAGAATTTTTGTAACTATTGGCTGAAGACTGATCCCAATCATATTTGAAAGCCAGAGCGGGGCAAGTCCGATTGCAGCCACAGCGCCGATTAGTGTTACTACCGATATTTTTTCGTACCATTTTGCATCGGGAAGATGTGTAAAATGGTCATTTGTAGTTGGACCCAGAAGCAATATAGCTACCACTCTGAGAATATATACGGCGGTTATTACTATTGAGGATACTGCCAGTATTGTAACACCCCTGTAGAAAGGTTCAGGATGCTGGAAGGCACCAACAAAAATGGTCATTTCAGCAACAAAGCCGCTTAATCCCGGAAGTCCCAGGGATGCGAGGCCTGCGATCACGTAGCACACCGACAGGAAGGGAATTACTTTCATGAGGCCTCCCATTTCGCTTATAAGCCTTGTATGAGTTCGCCCATAGATCATCCCGATCAGGGCAAAAAAGAGGGCTGTCATAAGTCCATGTGATATCATCTGAAGTACTGCACCGTTCATTGCTGTCTTGTTCATCATCAGTATCGCAAACAATACCAATCCGCAGTGGCTTACTGATGAATATGCATTGATATACTTAAGGTCTTTTTGTACAATTGCTCCGAAAGCACCGTAAACAACACTGGTTGCAGTAAGTATGATAAAGATCCATGATAATTCTTTCGCAGCTTCAGGCATAAGGAAAATTGCTACCCTGAAAGCTCCATATCCTCCGAGTTTCATAAGAACGCCTGCATGAAGCATTGAAACAGCGGTAGGAGCAGAGGCGTGACCATCAGGAGACCAGGTGTGGAATGGAAACAATGCGCCAAGAACTCCGAATCCGACAAAGGTAAGAGGGAAGAAGATCCTCTGTGCTGCAATTGGTATAGTGATTTTCGATATTTCCAGAATATTGAATGTAAGCTGACCTCCTCCTGGAGCAGAATTAAAGTAAATTCCAAGTAAACCGAGCAACAGAAGGGCAGATCCGCCCATGAGCATTAGAGTCAGCTTCATAGCCGAGTATTCCTTTGGTCCTGTCCCCCAGATGCCAATTAAAAGATACATCGGAATGACTGCCAGTTCATAGAAGAGGAACATTGTGAACAGGTCGATTGAAATGAAGAAGCCAAATACCCCTGTGGCGAGCAGAATCAGGGATATAAAGAACTCCCTTCTGAGATACTCTACTTCCCACGATGCGAAGATTCCGGCGATTACAACTATTGAGGTGAGGCCGATCATGGCTACCGAAATACCGTCCACGCCGATGGCATAGTGAATATTAAGGCTTTTATACCAGATGTAATCCTTAACGAAAAGCATCTCATCAGTATTTCCTGAGTGACGTGCAGTGAGGTACATGTAGATTAATACAGCGGCAAGTACTAACTGTACACCCATCCCGATAGCTGATACAACTCTGACCTGCTTCATATCTTTCAGAAAGAGTATGGCAGTAATTGTAAGTACCGGAATAACAACGAACAGGCTTAAGATATCCATAATCACAAACTTTTTCTAAATGACCGGTTAATTCAAAAAATAAATAAATAGTATTGCCAGCATAACGGCACCTGTAATAAAGACAAACGCATATTTCTGTATTTGTCCCGACTGAAAATCTCTTATTCTGAATGACACATTCTGAGTAGTTGATGCTATAAGATTCATGGTTGCGTCAACTACATGTCTGTCGAACCAGGCAATAGGAGTGGAGATGTACCTGAAGATGACCTGTTTTGTTACAAAAATATATACCTCATCAATATAGAATTTATTGTATGCCCATTTGTATCCGTATTTAAAGAAACCAGCAACCTTATCAGGAAGCCCGTTAGTTTTAAAATAAAGCAGGTAGGCAAAGCCGATTCCGAAAAGAGCTACAAGCACCGAAGGTATAGCCACCATCAATTCGAGCTCTGATTCAAATGGTTTACCGTCGGATGTGACGAGCTCATTGAAGGGAATGAACCCTGTTACAATTGAGCCTACCGCCAGAATCATAAGGGGAATGGTCATTGTAAAAGGTGCTTCATGCGGGGTATGATGATAATGGGTATCTTTTCCCCAGAAAATGCTGAAGTACAATCTGAACATGTAAAATGCGGTAAGACCTGCAACTAAGTACTCAACAGCGAAGAGCAGCTTATTCGAATGAAGGGCAGCGGCAAGAATCTCATCCTTACTGAAGAAGCCTGACAGCGGTGGAATACCGGCTATAGTAAGACAGGCAATAAGAAAGGTCATATGAGTGATTGGAAGATATTTTCTGAGGCCTCCCATATCAGTCATATCATTACTGTGAACAGCATGTATTATAGCGCCGGCTCCAAGGAAAAGGAGTGCCTTGAACATTGCATGGGTAAAGAGGTGGAACATTGATGCCATATATCCTAATCCCTCGTGTCCTCCATATCCTGAAACTCCGAGAGCAAGCATCATATAACCAATCTGC
Source organism: uncultured Bacteroidota bacterium (assembly GCA_903844815.1). Lineage (GTDB taxonomy): Bacteria > Bacteroidota > Bacteroidia > Bacteroidales > VadinHA17 > LD21. The sequence continues at coordinate 38,911 of CAIMVD010000399.1, forward strand.
GACATGGTTGAATAGGCCAGAACCCTCTTTATATCAGTCTGAGTACAGGCTATTATAGCTGCAAAAAGCGATGAGAAGGCTCCAACGTAAGCGACCACATGCAAAGCTACCGGGGCCGTAAGCGAAAAGATAGGGAACATTCTTGCAACGAGATAGACACCCGCAACAACCATAGTAGCCGCATGAATAAGGGCAGAAACCGGAGTCGGGCCTTCCATTGCATCCGGAAGCCAGACATGGAAGGGGAACATTGCGGATTTTCCTACACCGCCCATGAAAATAAATATCATCGACCATGTCATAACCGACAGACCCATGAAGGCAGCGCTTGTACTCTGAGAGAAAGCAGGACCCGAAGGATCGGTAAGTGTTATGAAGTCAAATGTCTTTGTGTTAAATGACAGAATAAGTATTCCTATCAGAAACCCGAGGTCGGCAAAACGGGTTACAATGAAAGCTTTTTTTGAAGCCCTGACAGCCGATGGCTTGGTGTAATAGAACCCGATCAGGAGAAAAGATGACACGCCTACAAGTTCCCAGAAAATGTACATCTGGAAAATGTTGGTTGCTACAACCAGACCCAGCATTGAAAAACTGAAAAGGGAAAGGAAAGCAAAAAATCTTTCAAATCCTTTCTCACCCTTCATATAGCCAAGGCTGTAAATATGAACCATCAGCGAAACAGTGGTAATCACTACAAGCATCATCACCGAAATAGGATCAAGAAGAATTCCGAGATCGATATGAAGCTTGTCGGTAAGGTTAAGCCATACTGTATTGAAAGCCTGTATTTTCTGAAAACCTTCTTCGGCATTTTCGCCTCCGAAAAAATATTTATAGGCTGTAAAATACGACAGTATGGTAATTACTGCCAGTCCTGCCGTTCCTAAAAGCCCCGAAAGCTTAGCCTTAAGTTTATTCCCTGCCAGTCCAAGCAGCAGAAACATCAAAAAGGGAAGAAGGGGAATCCAAATTGTATAACCGAAATTTGTCATATTTAAAGTATCCTAATGAAGGTAATAATCAGAATTTCATTTCATTAACGTCTTCAACATTGATGGTTGTGAACCTCCTGTAAATGTTGATTATGATTGCAATTGCCACAGCGGCTTCACAGGCAGCAACTGCAATTACGAATATGCTGAAAAACATTCCTTCCATCTTGTGAGGATAGAGGTATCTGTTGAAAGCGAGAAAATTGATATTAACTGAGTTTAATATCAGTTCCACCGACATGAGTATTGTTATAAGGTTGCGTCTGGTGAGAAAACCGTAGACGCCTGCAAAGAACATTACTGTCGCCAGAATTAGAAAATATTGTACCGGTATACCTGCGCTCATCTTATTCCTTGTTTAAAGTTGTAGTTTGTACTTTTGCCGGTCCGCCTTTTTTTGCAATTACAATGGCTCCGATCATGGAAGCAAGGAGGAGGATTGAGATGACCTCAAAAGGCAATACGTAACCGTCATAATCAACCGAAAGAAAACCCTTTCCGATAGCGTTCATGTTGACTTCTTTCGCTGCTATTGTAGTAGCGGAGAAATTATAGTCAAGTATTGTAACTATAGCCAGAATTGCTCCTGCTGCTGAGGCTAAAGCAGAAAAAATAACTTTCTTAAATCCGGGCGATTCGAACTTCTGACTGATATGGCTGGTTAATAGTATCGAAAATATAATAAGAACCACAATGCCCCCGGCATAAAGGGAAAGCTGAATAGCAGCGAGGAACTGGTAATTAAGCATAAAATAGAGCCCGGATGTTGAAACCAGTACAAAAAGAAGAAACGTTGCAGCCCTGAGAATCTTACGGGTAGTGACCGTAAGTACTGAAAAGACAATTATCATCAGGGCAAAAAGAATAAACATATACTGATTTGCAGTCATTACTCAACTCCTTTCATTAATTGTGAACCGGGTTTGTTTAATTGTTTTGTGAGGCTTGCTCTGTCAAAGACAGCATGTTCAAACTTCTGCGAAAACGCAAGTGCATTTGAAGGGCAGGTTTTTACGCAAAGAGCACAGAAAGTACACATTCCAAGCCTGTAGATGTGCTTATCGATTGCTCTCTTCTTCTTTCCATCCTCTGTAATGATCGATTTCGGGATAACTTCAATAGTGCCGTTAGGACAGTTTATTTCGCAAATACCGCAACCTGTGCATTTATGCTCATTGTTTTCATTATGCGGCATTACAACCTCTCCCTTAAAACGTTCGAACATAACAAGATTTTTCCTGTTTTCGGGGTACTTCTGTGTAACAATGGCTGAGGGTTTGAAAAAGTAACCTGCTGTTACCCTCATGCCTTTAAGCAATGACAATACTCCGTTGAAAACGTCCTTAAAATATTCTGATATATTACTCATTCAGAGATTTTCATTAATATGTTAAATATTAAAAATGCCAGCCCTTAAGTACTAAAAAAGCCATGATCAATACATTGACAAGATTAATCGGCAAGAGGTATTTCCATTCCAGGGTCAGAAGCTGGTCGATCCTAAGCCTTGGGAAAGTCCATTTGAATAACATTATGATCCAGATTATGACGAAGGTTTTTCCAATGTACCAGATAAACGGTGGAATAAAATCCATAACCATGTTGAATCCTTCCAGGTTCCCGATATGAAACGGCATCCATCCTCCAAGGAACATTGTTGCTGCAATCGATGCTACAATGAACATGTTTATGTATTCTGCAAGATAGAAAAAGGCGAATTTGATACCGGAATACTCTGTATGGTATCCTGCCGTAAGTTCCGATTCAGCTTCAGCCATATCGAAGGGACCGCGGTTGATCTCGGCTGTGGATGAGATTACATATATTACAAATGCTATGACAGCTGGTATATGTCCTTTGAAGATGAACCAGCCAGTTCTCTGGGCTTCAACAATCTCTGATAACTGCATGGTGCCTGAAAGAATTACGATTGTGATAAGGGCAAGTCCAATTGACAGTTCATAGCTGACGATCTGTGCGCCGCTTCTCATGGCTCCGATAAGCGAGTATTTACTGTTGCTCGACCAACCGGCCAGAAGCACGCCAACAACACTCATCGATGAAACAGCCAGGATATAGAATATTCCTATGTTAAAGTCGATCGCATGTAGTCCTTTTGCATAGGGTATGGCAGCAAGTGCCATAAAGTTCACTATGATTACAATATAAGGTGCGATGTTGAAAAGCAGGGAGTCAGCATTTTTAATTGGGATAATCTCCTTGAACAAAAGCTTAACGAGGTCTGCAATTGTCTGGAAGATCCCAAACGGGCCAATTCGGTTCGGACCCAGCCTGTTCTGAATGAATGCGCAGACCTTCCTTTCGGCATATACCAGGAATAGTCCTACAACCGCATAGAACAGCAGGAAAACAACGCCGACCACTACCATTTCAATGACTGTAGTCCAGAATGGTGAAACTGATCCTTTCAGCCATTCGTCGACAGCTCCAGTGAGTATTGAAAAATCATAGAAGATTTTCCACCATGGCCCTGTAAATGCTGAAACATAACTTGCAATGAAATCAAATCGCATATTGTAATTGTTTCGTTTTCTATTTAAACTCTAATCTTTAACTCTAAGCCTTGAACTTTTGCCCTGCGCCCTGTGCCCCGTGCCTTATCTGTCAATATCAGGTATAATTAAATCTAGAGACCCTGAAATTGCAATAAGGTCGGCTATCTTGAAGCCTTTGGCGAGATGATTCAGAACCCCGAGATTAACGAAATTCGGAGATCTGAATTTCATTCTGAAAGGATTCTTGTTCCCATCGCTAATCACATAAACGCCAAGTTCGCCTCTTGCGGTTTCAACCCTCTGGAAATAGTCTCCTTCAGGAAGCTTAATTACGGGCTTCATTTTAACGGCATAAGGACCCTCAGGAATATTATCAATGAGCTGTTCAATAATATTCAACGATTCGCGCATTTCTTCAACCCTTGCAAGGTACCTGGCACAGGTATCTCCCTCGGTAAACAGGACTTCATTGAATTTAACCCTGTCGTAGGCGCTGTATGGTTCATGTTTCCTGATGTCGCATGACAATCCGGACGCCCTGGCTGACGGGCCTGTAATACCGAATGAAATGGCATCCTGAAGGCTAAGCGTGCCAATTCCTGTTGTTCGTTCACGGAAGATCACATTGCCAGTCAGAATAGCATCGTATTCCGGAAGTTTCTTCCTGAAATACTTAATATAATCTTTAACTTTTTTCTGAAAATCCGGGTGAAGGTCATACATAACGCCTCCGGGGCAGTTATAGCTCACAAGCATCCTGCCTCCTGTCGTCTCTTCAAAAATATCGAGGATCATCTCCCTGTCGCGAAGACCATAGAAGTAACAGGTTTGTCCGCCGAGGTCCATGCCGAAAGTTGCCCAGAAGAGCTGGTGCGACTGAAGACGTGAAAGCTCTGACATAATGGTCCTGATATATTTTATCCTGTCGGAAATATCCACTTCGAGGGCTTTTTCTACCAGAAGACAGACTGCTTCGTTGTTCTGGTGAGCAGAAAGATAGTCCATCCTGTCGGTGAGATGAATGATCTGAGGATAGGTAATGCTTTCGCACATCTTTTCTATTCCCCTGTGTATATACCCAATGTGAGGCTGAAGACTTTTTACCATCTCACCCTGAAGGGATACAACAAGCCTCAGTACGCCGTGAGTTGACGGGTGCTGCGGGCCCATATTTATAATAAATTCCTGCTTCTCGTCAGTGGCAATGATTTCTACCTTCTCTTCCATAACTTACTTGGTAACAATATTAATATCATCGACATAGTCTTTTCTCAGAGGAAAACCCCATGAACTGTCGAGAAAGAGTCTTCTTAAATCAGGATGGTTCGTAAACTTGATTCCTAAAAGGTCGTACACCTCTCTTTCATGAAGGTTGGCGGTTTCCCAAAGGTCTGATACAGAATCGATATTGGGGTTCACCCTGTCGGAGGTACGCGTCTTTAACACGATGGAATGACCATGTACGGTTGAACGGAGATGATATACAACGCCAAGATCCTGACCATAATCTACTCCTGTAAGGTTGAAGAGAAAGTCAAACTGAGCCTCTTCTTTTTCCCTGAGAAGTTTGGCTATGGCATATAACTGTGAAGGGAGTAAAGTCACCTCGGTGAACTGTTTACCATTCCTTATCTCAAGATCCTGGTCTATCGATTTTACAAATTCTTCTAATTGCTTATTATCCATTGATAATCAGATTTCTGAGAGTAGAAATTTACTATTTATAGTTATGCGACTCGTTCCTCACCTTCCTCGATTTAATGGTCTGGGTTTCGATCATCCTCTGAAGCTGAAGCATACCATATAACAGGGCTTCTGGTCGGGGAGGGCAACCGGGAATGTAGACATCGACGGGAATAACATGCTCAACTCCTTTGATTACGCTGTAGGAATTGAGAAAAAACGGTCCTCCTGATATTGCGCAGGCACCCATCGCAACAACATATTTTGGCTCCGACATCTGGTCATACAGCCTTTTAAGTACGGGAGCCATCTTATTTACTATCGTGCCGGCGACAACAATGACATCCGCCTGACGGGGACTGGCACGGTATACTTCCATGCCGAATCGGGCAAAGTCGTGCTTGGGTGCACCTGTCATCATCATTTCAATACCGCAGCAGCTGGTTGCGAAGGTAAGTGGCCACAAAGAATTTTTTCTGCCCCAGTTGATCACGCCATCTATGCTGGTCAGAAAAACATTGGACCCTGATTCCCTCAGAAGTTCGAGACTTTCATTATCGCCGAACTCCTCATATTTCATTCCTTTTATTCCCATATAAGTGCATGTTTTTTCCAGGCATATAATAATCCAAGGCCCAGTATGAAGAAGAATATCACAATCTCGACAAAAGCGGTCATTCCAACCTCTTTCATTACTACAGCCCATGGAAATACCAGAACTGTTTCAACGTCGAATATCAGAAACAGGATAGCGAACAGATAATACCCGACATTAAATTGAAGCCATGTAACTCCCTCGGTAGGGACACCGCATTCATAGGGGTCAAATTTCTGTGGGTTGAACGATTTTGGAGCAACGATTCCTGAAAAAACCGGAACCAATCCAACAAAAACAGCTCCAAGGATGAAGAACAAAACTAACCATTCGTTGTTCATATATACTTTTATTAGCTTAAGGTGGCACAAAAATATTATAATAATTTGATTATTGTGAAAACGATAACAGTAAATAAAGTGATAATTATCACATTTTCTCAACAATCAGAGCTTAAATAAAAATCTCAGGAGGATACTCAATATCAGTAAGAAATAGCCCTTTTGCCGGAACTGATTTTCCTGCGCTGCATCTGTTTTTTTCAAGAATTATTGCTTCAAATTTATGCAAATCAATTTTCCCCGATCCGATTTCTATCATTGTTCCCACAATGGCGCGAACCATATTGCGAAGGAACCTGTCAGCCTTGATTGTAAAAACCAGTCTGTCTGGCTCCTCTTCCCAAAGGGCACTGTAAATCTTGCAGATATTCGTTTTGGAATCGGAATGGAGCTTGCTGAAACTTGTAAAGTCGTCGTGAGTCATCAGTAGCCTGCATGCCTCGTTCATGGCCGGAGTGTCGATATTGCCATGCAAAAACCAGCTTGAGTCTTCCAGAAAGGGATCCTTTACCTTCGTTATAAAATATTTGTAGGTCCTTGAAATCGCACTGAACCGGGCATTGGCATCGGGTAATACTTTTCTTACGGAACTTACTGAAATATCGCGTGGAAGAAAACAATTAAGCCTGAACATAAAGTTCTTTACAAGCGATAAATCTTTGTGCGAGGTTTCGAAATGAGCGCAAAAGGATGAAGCATGAACACCAGTATCGGTTCTTCCGGCGCCTGTTACTGAGATGGGTTCACATAGAATAGTACTTAATGCTTCTTCAAGTACCTGCTGAACAGTTACGGCATTGGGCTGAAGCTGCCACCCGTGATAGGAGGTTCCTTTGTATGAAATAAATATGAAGTACCTTGTTTTCACCAATTCGTTTCTAAAAAAAAGAAGCTGTCGCAAAAACCTGAAAATGTCTTTTTATTACCTCTGTGTAGCTCTGTGTCAACTCTGTGATCTCTGTGTAAGTTCTTGATTACTGGTTACACAGAGAGACACAGAGAAAACACGGAGTCACACAGAGGGTTTTTGTGACAGTCTCCTAATTTACTGTTTTTAACAGGTTATCTTAACTTTGAGCCTTTTGTGGCAAAAAAGACAAGATAAATGTAATACACGAACATCAGACTGACAGCAATCATAACCGAGCCTGTAACAGCCTGTATTTTACCCATAACAAGCGATGAAATGGATGCACCTATAACCGAAGTTGCAATAACACCCGAAGCAACCTTTGCATGTGGTCCGAGATCTTCGAGAGCCAGGTTGTAAATAACAGGCCACATAATAGAATGTGTTAAACCAATGGCAAGGAATAGCCACATTGCAATTACAGGAGCACTTGAACTGAGAGCAAATGAACTTCCAAGCAGAACAGCACCACCGATTGAACAGATAGTCAAGATCAGGGAAGCCTTGTATTTTCTTAAGATAAAGATTCCAAGTACACGGCCAACCATCATACCACCCCAATAATACTTAAGCATATCGATTGGGTTAACGTCAGTAATGCCAAGTTTTGCAACATAATCGGGAAAAAAACTTGTGGGGCCGATTTCACAGCCCATATACAGGAAAATGGCTAATGAGCCCAGCCAAACATGAGTATATTTAAACGCACTTGATTTGTATTTTTTCTTCTCCTGACCCTCAGTTGCATTCTCATCATCTTTTATTTCAGGTAGTTTCAGGAAGAACATTATTAAAAGAATGGCTGCTGTGACTATTCCGATAACCATGAACGGGCCTTTAACAATATCCTGTATGGCGGAGTTTTCCATCTTAATGCCTGGCTCGAGTTTTGGAGTTACAAGCAGAACGGAAACAAAAATAGGTGCGATGATTGTTGCTACCGAATTGAGAGCGTTAGTAAGAGTAAGACGGCTTGCTCCGGTCTCCGGACTTCCCAATGCGTTTACATAGGGTCCGGCAGCAACCTGAAGAATAACTACACCGACTGCGAACACCGAAACAGTACTTAGAAATCCTAAGTAGCCCATCGAAACACCAGGTATGCAAAGGAAGAAACCGAGTGAGATTAAGGCAAGTCCGACAAGAACTCCGTTTTTATAGCCTATTTTTAAAAGCATCAAACCAACAGGGACAGATAAAATATAAGCTCCATAGAAAAATGTGTTGGGTAATTGTTTCTGAACATCGTTTAATCCAAACGCATTTTTCAGAAAATCGATAGTAGAGTTGTTCATGGTTGTTATAAACCCGAACAGGAAAAAGAGCGAAGCCATTACTATCAATGGGAACAGATAGTTAGTTTTTCCAGATTTAGTCATAATCAGTAGTTTAATTTATTTTACAGAGAATTTATACAAACAAGTTTGTTTATAAACTTCGTCAGGCCTCAAAAGGGTGGAGGGAAAGCCGGGTTTATTTGGGGAATCGGGATAGTTTTGTGTTTCAAGACATAGAGCCGATCGTATGCCATACGATTTACCGCCCTTGCCTTTGTCGCTGCCATCGAGCCAGTTGCCTGTATACAGCTGCATGCCAGGCTGTGTTGTATGGACTTCCATGACTCGTCCCGAACCGGTATCGCAACATATCGCCGCAAGAGCTAAGTTCCCCGGCATGTCATTATTAATTATCCAATTATGGTCATATCCCTTTCCATAATCAAGCTGATCGAAATTATCGTCAATTCGTTTTCCTATTATTTCAGATTTTCTGAAATCCATTGGAGTACCTTCCACTTCCTTAAATTCACCAGATGGAATAAGCACCTCGCTTACCGGAGTAAACTTGTCGGCGTTAATTGTAAGTTCATGTTCAAGAATATCTCCGTTTCCTTCGCCCGCCAGATTAAAGAATGAATGTGAAGCAATATTCACATGAGTCGCCTTGTCGGTGGTTGCTTCATAGTCTAACCTGAGTTCATTATTATCTGTCAGAGAATATGTTACCCTGAGAGTAAGCGTACCCGGATATCCCATTTCGCCATCCCTGCTAACATAGACCATTTCTACCTCTTCCCCTTTTGAAGTGACAATGACTTCATTGGATTCAAAAACCTGATTGTTAAACCCCTCAGGTCCCCCGTGAAGTGAGTTTGGTCCATTGTTAACAGGTAACTGGTAGGTTACACCATCAATCACAAACCTTCCTTCTGCTATCCTGTTTGCGAACCTCCCGCATATTGCTCCGAAATACGGATTTCCATTAATGTATCCTTCAATTGATTCATATCCCAGGACAATATCGGAGAATTTGCCATTTCGGTCAGGTATGTAAATACTTACGATTTTTGCCCCGAAGTTTGAAATCTGGACAACCATTCCATTCCCGTTTCTCAGTGTATAGAGAGCCGTTGGTTTCCCTTTATAGGTGCCTTTAAAGGCTTCTTCATTAATTATCTTCATTTTGTCTGATAAAAATTTATCGCTGAATAAAATTGAGTAATTAGCTGCAGATCGAAAACAGTTCCCTTTACAGGTTTATTCTGTCAGCTCCTTTTTGTCTGATAAAGAGGTTATGACAAGCTCCTTTTCCATAGACATGTTCCAGGGTTGTGATGTATTTTTCAAGAAGGTTTTCAGGAACAAAAGCCTGAATAGTACCGGCAAATCCTCCTCCATGTACCCGCCATGCTCCCTGTCCCTTAAGTAGAAGATCGCTTAATGCCAGAGCCAGCGATACGCCTTGTTCCCTTACATTGTTTACGGGGTAAATATTCTGGTTATACATATATGAACTGAAACCGGAGTCGGTAACCATGCCGAGAAAAGATCTGAAATCATTTTTTTCAAGTGCGGCCACCTGTTCAACGACTCTCTGATTATCCTGCTGAAAATGAATTGCACGAAGGATGGCCCTGTCACCTACCTTTTCACGGATACTGGGCGCAATTTCCAAAACCTGATCGAGGCTTACCTGCCTGAGAACCTTTGCCCCCAACTCGGCTGCGACTGCCTTCATATCTGTCGGCAAGGAGGCGTATTCGTCATTCAGATCTGCATGATTACCACCTGTATCGGTGATTACAAGCGAAAATCCTGTAGCGACGAAATCAAAGTTAACTTTTTTGACCACAGGGTTCGAGGGATCCTTGAAATCAATTGTTACAAGTCCGCCAACGGCACAAGCGGTCTGATCCATTAACCCGCAGGGTTTGCCAAAATAAACATTCTCGGCATATTGTCCGATAATTGCATTCTGAACAGGGTCGAGTTTTCCGTCATTGAAAAGATGGCTTATTATCGCTCCTACGAGAACCTCAAATGAGGCAGAAGAGCTTAGTCCCGATCCGACAGGTACTCCGCTGTCGATACAACAGTCAAATCCTCCTGTTGTAAAACCAAGTTCCTTCATCCTGGCACTTATGCCCCTGATTATTGAAGCTGATGTGAAATTTTCGGCTTTATCCGGAGCAAGGTTCGCCAGATCCACTTCAAACTTCTCATACCCGGAGGAAAGAACACTTATAATATTGGTATTGTTCTTTGCTGCAACGGCAATATTATCCATGTTTACTGCGCCTGCCAGGACCCTGCCATAGTTGTGATCTGTATGATTTCCGCCTATTTCAGTGCGACCGGGAGAACTGAAAACCATAATGTCATTCGTCCCATAAACATCATTAAACTTATCAATAAGAGAGTTGTACCTTTTTTCCTGTTTATCGAGGATAGCCGGATTAGTACCGTACAGTTCCTTAAATGTACTGTTGTTACTGCTAATAAATTTTTCCATGATCGCTAAATATATTTCTTTAAGGTTGATATTAATTGGTCAATAAATATAAAAATTTATAGCACACAAGGTAATTTATTTTTTAACGACGTTATGACACGTGAATCCATTTTTAAATAGATTTTTAAATAAATTTGCGATCACTAATTGAAGTTTTGCTTCATTGACAGGTAATTAATTCACTTTTGTTAAAAAAAATAAAATGAAAATAAATAAGAGAGGCTTTGCAAGCGATAACAATGCCGGGATACACCCTGAGATACTTAAGGAGATTGCCAATGTAAATACCGGACACGTTGTTGGTTACGGAGCTGATATTTATACTGAAAGTGCCATAGAGTTATTCAAATCACAATTTGGCAGTCAGACTGAAGTATTCTTTGTCTTTACGGGAACAGCTGCAAATGTCCTTGGTCTGTCAGCAGTCGTTCGACCATGGAATTCTGTAATAGCTTCATCAACAGCACATCTGGAGACGGATGAATGCGGCGCTCCTGAAAAATTTCTGGGATGCAAGGTTCTGACTGTTGATACTGCTGATGGCAGGATTGATGTTGATGGTATAGCGAGGCACATGCACGGATTTGATTTCGAGCATCATTCCCAGCCAAAAGTAATCTCAATAACGCAATCTACCGAGATGGGAACCGTATATTCAGCTGAAGCGATCAGGAAAATTGCCGATTATGTCCATTCGAAAGGGCTGCTGCTTCACATGGACGGATCGCGGATTGCAAATGCGGCAGTATCTCTCGGATTGCCTTTCAAGGCCTTTACAACAGATGCCGGTGTGGATATTTTATCCTTTGGAGGAACCAAAAACGGAATGATGTCGGGTGAAGCAATCTGTTTCCTGAAGCCAGGGTTGACTGAAAATTTTAAATATATGAGGAAGCAGGGTATGCAGCTAGCCTCCAAGATGAGATTCATTTCAGCACAATATAATGCCTACTTCAGAAACGATTTATGGAAAGAGTGCGCTTCGCATGCAAATGCTATGGCGCAGCTGCTTGCTGAAAAACTCAAAGGTTTCAGTCAGATAAGAATCACGCAGGAGGTTCAGGCCAATGGCGTTTTTGTGATAATGCCAAAGGAACTGGCTGAGAAGCTTCAGAAGCAGTATTTTTTCTATCCCTGGAATGAAGCGACTTCAGAATACAGGCTCATGACAGCATGGGATACGGAAGCAGAAGACATTGAACGATTTGCAGAATGCATTGAAAATGAGGGTATTCGTTAATTAATTCCCCCTTGTGCTCACATAAAGCCATGTCATTCCGATTATCAATTATATCGAAAAAAATAGAGGCTGTCCTTTTGGGGCAGCCTCTTTTAGTATTATCTGAATTCAGATTTTTACTTGAGAGTAAAGGTGATAGGCACCATGTACCATACAGGTACCGGTTTTCCACCCTGTTTTCCGGGTTTGAAAGCCGGAAGGGTATTAACCACCCTGATAGCTTCGGCGTCGAGTTCCGGGTCAACTCCCTTGAGGATACTGACCTGGCTTACACCACCTTTTGAAGTAACACAGAACCTTACGATTACCCTGCCCTGGATGTTGTTTTCTTTTGCTACTTCAGGATACTGGGTATTTGCTCCAATATACTTCAGAAGTTCGACATCACCGCCGGGGAACATAGGCATCTCTTCAACAACCACGAATGGGGTTGCTTCAGCATCATCTTCCTGTACTTCTTCTTTTGCTTCTGTAACTATTTCTACAACCTCCTGGTTTTTAACTTCAGTCTGAGCTTCATCAGCTGTCATCAGCTGTGACATTTCTTCAGGCTTGATTGAGTCAACAACAACGGGAGGAACGTATTTTGCCGAGGCAACTACGTCAGCAGGAGGAGGAGGTGGAGGTGGTGGTGGAGGAGCCGATTCGGCTGGCTGATCCAGTTTCTCCATTTTGATCTCTACCTGTCGTTCTGCGCGCTTTGCCCTGTTCTCTGCTGCTTTAGCATTGATGTATGGGGCAATTACGGTTGTAGCGATTATTATAGTTCCTATCAGTAAAGATAGAATTACAGTACGATTGTACTTCTTACGTAACTTATAAGCTCCGTATTCCTTGTTCCTTGTCTCGAACACTATGTCATCGAAGACAGGAACGAACTTTTTTTCATTTTCCATATCTCTGCAGGTTTACGGGTTAATTCTTTGCTGGAACAACGGCTGCAGGAGAAGTTCCTGTGGCTATTTCCACCATTTTCTCTTCATACCAGGCAATAGGAACGAAAGGGTAACGGGCAATTCCGCAGATGTTCATCTCGTCGAGAATATCAACAAAGTTACCATAATTAGCTTTCTTGTATGCCTTAATCAGTACAATAGGACCAGTATCGTCAATCTTCTTAAGCTGCGCGATAGCTTTTACGACGGAATCTTGAGATATTTTTATCTTGCCTTCGAGAACCTGCTGTTTAAAGTCATCAATTTTCTTGGCAAGGGACCTGTTTCTTTCGAGCAATAACTGACGTATACCGGTTACACTGAAATCTACCTCTTGTACAGGAGGTAAATTGTTGTATTCCTCCGGTTTAACGACACCCGGGTACCAATATATTTTGTCATTGGGACCAAGGATAATGTTAAGAGTACGGCTAGCCTGGATCCTGGGAGCTTCCTGTGGCTTATCATCCTTGATCTTCTCAGGAAGGTTGATTTCCATAACCTTAGCCTTGGCGAAAGCCGTGGTGAGCATGAAGAACGTGATAAGCAGACACATAAGGTCAACCATAGGTGTCATGTCGATGTGCGGGGCATGTTTCTTTGCTTTTTTCTTCCCGCCTGCTTTTTCCTCTTGAATTATTTCTGCCATATCACTTTTGTATTTCTTCAAGGTTAATCTTAACAGCTTCAAGACTTGTGATAAGATTGAACTTGTTCACATTCTTCTCCTGCATAATGTCGAGAACCTTCTGTACTATCGGAAAACCTGTTTTGGAATCACCCTTTATACAAGCGGTGATGGCAGGATTTACCTGACGTGCAAAAAGAATCCATAATGCAAGCTGATTGTCAGTTGAATCAATCGGAATACCAACCTGAAATGCTAATTTCTCTTTGACGTCTTTTGCAGCCAGAAACTCCTTCATCTTCAAAATAGGAACTCCCATCGATGACGGATATTTTTCAAATTGCCTAAGTTCTTCCGGTGTGAATTCGATATTGTATCTCTTTCCCATTTCAGCCAGAATTTTCGGTCTGAATTTCAGGATGGTATCGGGACCGTTATCAAAATTCAGGAATACCTTATCGTCCTTTGATAACAATAGAGTAATCGTATTATAATCAGGAGTTGGTTTTTCTGATATTGAAAAAGGGGTATCAACCGGCGCGGGTTCCTGCTGCCTCATTGTGGTAGTTAACATAAGGAATGTTAAAACCACTGAAAACAGGTCGACCATCGGCGTCATGTCGATATGGGGCGACTTTGTTGGTAATTTAATCTTTGGCATTGTGGTTTTTTATTTATGATTTAGACCAAAAGATAAATTCAGCTTATTTGTTTTTCAGTGAAGCAGCGAAATTCTGTGTCAGGCTGAAGCCTGCTTCATCGATTTTAAATGTGTAAGAGTCAATTGTTGAAGAGAAATAGTTGAAAGCAATGATAGCAAGGGTTGAACCTGTGATACCGAATGCTGTATTAACAAGAGCTTCAGAGATACCGGTTGCAAGAGCAAGAGCATCGGGAGCGCCAGCCTGAGCGAGAGCGGCAAATGCACGGATCATACCAAGAACTGTTCCGATAAGACCGATCAACACTGAAATAGAGGCCAGAGTAGAGAAAATAACCATGTTCTTTGAAAGCATGGGAAGTTCAAGAGCAGTAGCTTCTTCGAATGATTTCTGGATGGAAAGGATCTTCTGATCTTTCTCAAGATCTTTGTCTTTCTGAAGATCACGGTAACGAGCAAGACCTGCTTTCATTACATTTGCAAGAGAACCTTTCTGACTGTCGCATGCCTCGAGAGCTTCTTCAATTTTATCTTCTCCGAGAAGACCCTGAAGCTGGCTTACAAAAGTATTTAATCTGCCTTTCCCTTTTGCCCTGGCAAGAGTAATAGTTCTTTCAAAAATGAAAATGATAAGAACCAGAACGCAGGTCATAAGAAGAGGAACAATCATACCACCTTTGTAAATAATACCGAGATAGTTACCTTCGAGAGGTTGTCCTTTTGGGTTGCCGCCTTCGAAATTAACAGGTGCACCCATAACTGTTACGAACAGAATATAGGCAATTATAAAAGCTATTAAAATAGCGCTTGTTGCAAACACATTCTGCAACACATCTTTGAACGAACTTCCTTGTTTACTCATTTTTGTCGATTTGTTTAGGTTTAAGATTTTATGATTTGCAAATATATATTATGAATTGTTTTTTTGCAATAAAGCAAAGGATAATGTTAAATTTTTGATAATTTTAATACAGTATTCATCTACTAAATTACACTTAATTAGTATTTTACCCTGTCTGATTAATAATTTAAAAAATAAAGGTTGGCCTTGGGCTATTGCTCCAGGGTCACATTATATACTCTTGCCTTAGTAATTGGCATCTCAATGGATTTATAACCTTTAGCGCTTATTATCAGCACTTCAGAACCCTGGGGTATCTCAAATTTATATTCACCCTTTGCGTTTGAGAGGTTTTCGGCTGCAGTATCCTTAACCCTGATTGATGCATAGGCAATTGGAAGACCAGCCTTGTTTTTTACAATACCTTTAATCTCATTAGGGTTAATACCTTTTTTAATCTGGGCTTCAAAGTCGCGTATGTAGTTCAGCTGGGTCTTTGCCGAAGCATTATTAGGATCGAGAGCAAGCAGTTTGTTATAGGCATCAGCTGCACGTGCAAGGATAGGTAAACGTCCTTCATTGGTTTTTTCTCCGGATGTTGACCGGAGCTCAACCATTCCAATGCCATTGTAGCCCTTAATTTTACTGTCTTTATTAGCAGGATTAAGGTTGATCATTCTGTTGTAGTAGTCTTTTGATTTGCTGTAGTTCTCATTAACCATATGGTAATAACCAAGGTAGCCCATTGATTCATCCATCTCACTTTCATTTTTAAGAGAATCCGCAGCCGCAACACTCATTACCTTTTCAAATTTGGGTTTTGCAAGACCAAGTTTTGTGTCAGGGTCCAGTTTCGAATAAGTTCTTCCAATCCAAACATAGGCAGGAACAAAATCAGGAGACGATTTTATGATAACATTGAATATTGAATCGGCAGCCTGATACCTTCCGGCATTGTAGTAAGCCCTGCCCACCTGCATATAATCTTCGCGTTTTTCAGGAAGTGGCCCGAGCATCTTTGATAAAATTTTTGCTACTCCATAATAATCCTTGAATGTATTATACGTACCGGCAACTTCACTGAGTAAGGCCCTGTCGCCGGGTTTAAGTTCCATTAATTTACCATAGGCTACATAAGCCCTGTTGACCTCAACAGCAGCTTTTTTAGCATCTGCTTCGAGTTTAGCCTGTTTAGGGGTAAGCTCATCAATTACGGCCTTGATTTTAGCTTTTTCAGCAGCATCTTTGGTCGTTGCCATTCTTGCCTGTTCTTTTTCGATCTGAGCTTTTAATGAAATTGCCTCATCTGCAATTTTCGGTGCGCCAAGATTCTTTTTTACGAGAATTCTGGCAAGATACTGATAGTCTTTCCAAAGGATCCTATCGGGCGCGACAGTGCGGAAAAGCTCATCCATGTACTTGAGTCCCTTCTCATAATCGGCAGGGGTCCTCTCATAGCATGAATATCCTGCAATACGGTTCATATAGCTTCTTGACTTGTCAACTGCAAAAATCTCTTCAACTGTTTTAATAACGTTTTCATAGTCTTTGGCATAGAAAAGTGCGTTTACATACCTGGTTTTAGCAGGGATATTTCCGGCTGTAAGGTCAAGGTATTTCTTGAAATTTTCTTTGGCCTTATCATATTTTCCGGCCATCAGATAAAGCTGTCCAAGCTCGCGATAGGCAGGAGCATAGGTTGCATTGAGTTCAATAGCCTGTTCAAAGTAGGGAATGGCAGCAGTCAGGGCACGTCCCTTAACGTAAATGTTTCCGATCTTCATGTTGGCAGTTGGCGATTGCGGATCGGCAAACTGTGCCTGATTGTAAAAAGAAATTGCTTTTGATCCGTTGTTTCCCGAGGATATTAGAATATAAATGTCACCGGCGATCAGATATACATCCCTGTTCTTGTTGTCGATTTTAATGGCTTCCCTGATTAGTGGCAATGCAACCGCGGTATCAGCTTCGCCATCTTTTATGTATGATTCGGCAATTTTAGCCAGAGTGAAAGCATAATCCTGTGCCGGAGGTACTATTTTTTTAAGGCTTTTGTAAGGAAGAAGAAAACTTTTGGCTTTTGCACGCATTTCAGCCGCAGTCTTGTCGTCGTCAAGAAGAAAAGCAACTTTGGCAAGACCAATGTAATTCAACGGATCATTTGCATTTGCGGCAACACCCTTCTGATAAACTTCCTTCGCAGCTTTTGCTGAAACAGTCAGCGAGTTGGAGATCGTATCTGCAAAATAATCTGCAAGGTAGTTTTCACCAAGATAAAAAAATGCTTTGCTGTTGGCCGGTTCCTTTTGTATTAATTGCTGAAACATGGCCTCAGCTTTATCATACTGCTCACTCCTTGTGAGCAATGTTGCACTGTTTAAATCCTGCGCCTGCAAATTTACCGCAATGACTGTTAGTAATCCTGCCAGTAATAATCCTGGTCTTAACATTAAACGTTTCATAGCTTCTTTATTTGATGTCGATTATTGTTTTGATTCCTTTAATTGGTTAAAGATATTTAGTTTCTGTGATTTCGTTTCTCGTTCCAAGTTAATATATTATACTCTTAAACAAATAAGTTCTCATACTATTTTTTGTTCTGCTCTGCCCTGCTCATCTTCTTTCTGCCCCATGAAGCCTGCCACCTAGTGTTTTATCTGCACAAGTCTTATTGGCATCGTAGCAGGTACTAGTCCGGATTTCAAAACAATACGCTGGCCCTGTTCCGCACAGGCCCAGTTTATAAAGCCCGAACCTAATCCGGCAAATGTCTCACGCGAAATTAAATAAATCTCCCTGACAAATGGGTACGATTTATCATAAATTGAACCCTGGTATGGCCTGTAATAGCTTCCGTCGTTAATGAATTGCTGGGAAACGGCTACAATGTTTACCTTTTTAATAAAGCTCATACTGAGCGAATCATCCTTGTCACTGATCCAGTTAACGCTTACAACACCTATAGCATCAGGATTTCTGGAGACAAAGTTAATTACTTCTGCATTGCTTTTTACTGCGAAAAAATTCTCAGGGAGGGTATCTTTTATTTCAAACAACTCCTTGAAATACCTGATATTTCCTGATTTGGTATTGTCGAAGACTACCCTGATTCCGCCGAGTCTTGATTTCCCGTCAATATCCTTCCAGTTTTTTGTCTTTCCCGTGAATATATCTTTTATTGAGTTATAAGCAATAAGAGTATCCTTGTTTTCCTTGTTGGAAACAAGTGCCAGGGCATCCCAGGCAAATGTAGTTGTACGGGCAATTACGAGAGTATCGCGAAGATACCTGATCTGATCGTCGGTCAGTTTCCTGCTGGAAACAATTACTTTTACCGAATCATCCATGAAATCGCTAATGACTTCGTATTCAGGCTTGTAGATAGGTTTTATCTTCGCATTTTCGTAAAGGTGAGTAAACGTAAAAACTTCAGTGTCAATAAGTGGCTGAAAAGATTCATCAGCAACAATTTTGATATTTCCCCTCGTAGGAGTTTCATCGAGCCCTGATTTAGTACCGCCTGTGCATGATGCAATTACAAGCATTAAGCCTGTCACCAGGTAACGAGTGATTAACAAAGTCTTATGACTTACAGATTTGTCCACTATATTGTTTGTCGTATAACATATCTTCCGGCTCACAATAATAATAAAATTTTGAATAACTGACGCATTGTTCATATTCTTAAATGTTAATAAGGTATTAAATATTTTCCAAAGATGATACAGCAAAGTACATGCCAAGGCTTGCCTTGAAAATATTTAATCTGCCTCCATGATGAAAAAATTGGTTCAATTTCATTTATCATCATTAGTAAAGAAGACCTCCCTGATTTTTACAAAAGCCCTGAAGGCTCTGTAAACACCGTAAAAAATAAAAGTCGATCCCATAATAACAAGCACAGGACGCTGAACTGTGCTGAACTTTAAAAAGAACAACATATAGAAGCCCACGCCCAGATAGAAAAATACCATGAAGACCGAGAAAATAGCAGTCATCTGCTGCAATATTTTGTTTTCATTCATTATAAAAAAATTTAACTCAAATAAACAAAAAAATCAGTTAAAAGTCAACATATGAACTAAAGATCTCGTTGATTATGCAATAGATTTTATAAGTCCTGTTATTTTAACAGCAGGGAACTGTCGCCGTAACTAAGAAACCTGAATTCATTTTCCATTGCAAAACTGTAAATTTTCTTCCAGTTTTCTCCGGCCCAGGCAGAGATAAGCAGCAGAAGAGTACTCCTTGGCTGATGAAAGTTAGTAATTATGCCGCTCAGCATTTTGAAATCATAGCCAGGAACAATAATAATTCCTGTGGATGCATGAAGAACTTGAAGATTATTTTTTTGCATAATCTTTATAAGTGCTTCGAGTGATTCCCTGGCCGTGATGTCTGCTTTCATTGAATATGGTTCCCATTGTCCCAGCGAAATACCCTTTCTATAAAAATCCGGATCATTGATAGCTTTTATCCCAAGCCAATAGAGGCTCTCAAGTGTCCTGACCGAAGTGGTTCCTACCGGAATTATCCTGCCAGAGTTGGCAATTAAAGCTTTAATTGTTCCGGCAGTGACAAAAAAATGCTCGGAATGCATTTCATGTCCTGAGATATTATTGCTCTTTACAGGCTGAAAGGTTCCGGCACCAACATGAAGGGTAATTTCAGCTTTGTCAATTCCTTTTTCCCTTATTTTTTCAAATACATTTCCGGTGAAATGTAATCCTGCGGTAGGAGCAGCCACAGATCCTTTAATACTTGAATAAATAGTTTGGTACCTGTATGAATCTTCATCGGTATCTTCCCGTTCAATGTATGGGGGAAGTGGCAGATGGCCGGCTGACTCTATGACTTCTCCAAAACTTTTACCGCTACAGTTCCATGAGAATCTAATGATCACAGTATCGCCTTCATGACGAATTTTTTCTGCAGTAAGTGTGTATGTTTTTCGCTGTTGTTCAAAAGATAACTCAACAGATCCCTTTTTCCACTTTTTAAGGTTGCCCACAATACATTTCCAGTCAACCGGTTCCATTGAGCTGAATGACAATTCATATTCGGAAGGTGAAACAGGTTCAAGGCATAGGATTTCGATGGCTGCTCCGGTTTCTTTCCTGAAAAGCAACCGTGCCCGTATCACCATGGTATTGTTGAAAACGAGGAGGGAACCGGAGGGAAGATAGTCGGTTATATTTGAAAAAATATCGGATGAGATATTATTTTCCCTGAATACAAGTAGTTTTGACTTATCTCTTTCGGCAACCGGATTCTGGGCAATCCTGTCCGGAGGAAGATCATAATCATAATCTCTGAGTTCAATATCTTTCATTTTACCTGCTGTGAACTGAAATTATTTTTGGCTTTAAAGGCGGTAAAAATAGCCATTATTAAAAAGCAGAATCAAAATAAGCGTTAAATTATTAACTTTGCAGGGCAGCAGGCTGTTCCATCGCCCTTTCTTTTTGAAGGGGAGGAAAGTCCGGGCAACAAAGAGCGCCATATTTCCTAACGGGAAGATATCCGCGAGGGTATAGTAGCGTAACAGAAAATTACCGCCCTGAGCTTGTCGAAGGGTAAGGGTGAAAAGGTGAGGTAAGAGCTCACCGGCCGTGGTGGCAACATTGCGGGCCGTACGTCTTATGGGTTGAAAGACCATGTATACCGGCTACAAGGACTGCTCGTCCGATGCCGGGGGGTAGGTCGTATGAGCATTGTAGCGATACAGTGCCTAGATAAATGATGGAAACCGGATCCCATATCTTTTGAAGAGCAGGGAACCGTACAGAAACCGGCTTACAGGCCGGCTGCACAAATTCATAAAAACACGTAGAGACGCCCGATTTTGGACGTCTCTGCTGTTTATTCCCGGATGCGTTTAAAATCCGGATTACTTTTCTGATCCTTATTTTATTTTGAAAACGGAATCTTCCATTGGTATATTAACTTCGACCTTATCGAAACTCATTACTCCGACCTCCATCCCGTTAGCCATGGAGGTTGTTTTCTTTGGAATAACAACGCCATCAACATCAGAATAGTCGCTGGGATAGGAGTCAACATTCATCGACTGGCCCATTTGTTCTACAGTTGCTGATGTTTTAACCAAGAGGTTCGTTTCTTTGTCAATGAACATATAAACTGGTGATGTGCCAATAGTTGCCTTAATTTTAAAAGCAGGCTTGTTATTGACATTTTCATCGCCTTCAAGAGTAAGTTTTCCTTCCTTGAAATAGTTGACAAGTGAATTTTTGAACAAGCTGCTTTTCTGTACCTGATCAAGCTGTTCTCCTGTAATCTCAACAGGATCGCTCGAACCTGCCATTGGATTGATCATATATCCCTTCTCACCGTCAAAAACCGTAACCATCTCCTGTCCGTTGATATTATAGACAGCCTTGATTTTATTAGGGTTCTTCATGTACATCACGATTGGGAATTCCATCCCCATTGCCGACATTTTTCCTGTTATCTTAATTGTAGAAACAGACGACAGCTTGTCGGATTTCATTGCTTCGGAATATTTCTTTACAATCTCATCGAGAGACTGGCTGCTCAGGGCAATAGTAAAAACGAGTCCTGTTAAAATAAAAAAAAGCTTTTTCATTGTATTGGTTTTTAAGTTGGTTATTTAAAAGAATTAATGGTCTTTCGTAGTTCAACAAGTCTGTACAGTAGCTGATCCATTTCCGACAATTTAAGCATGTTAGCGCCATCCGATTTTGCAACTGACGGATCCGGATGAGTCTCAATAAAAATACCGTCAGCTCCTACGCTTATGGCAGCTTTGCCAATGGTCTCGATCATCCCTGGCCTGCCACCCGAAACTCCGCCTGCCTGGTTTGGTTCCTGAAGCGAGTGGGTGATGTCCATGATAACAGGAACACCGGTTTCCTGCATCGTCGGAATATTCCTGAAATCAACAATCAGGTCCTGATAACCAAAGGTATTGCCTCTGTCGGTAAGCATGATATTGTTATTTCCGGTCTCTCTTACCTTATCTACTGCAAATCGCATTGATGCTCCCGACAGAAACTGCCCCTTTTTTATATTTATCCACTTTCCCGTTTTTCCGGCGGCAACAAGGAGATCTGTCTGCCTGCACAGGAAAGCCGGGATCTGCAGTACGTCGGCATATTCCGCAGCCATATCGGCTTCATCGGGGTTATGGATATCAGTAACAACAGGCACTGAAAATTTATCCCTGACAGCAGCGAGGATCTTTAATGCTTTTATGTCGCCGATACCGGCAAATGAGTCAATCCTCGACCTGTTTGCCTTTCTGTAGGATGACTTGAAAACAAAAGGGATACGATATTTTTCCGAAAGAAATACGAGGTGTTCCGCAGTTTCAAAAACAATCTCTTCGCTTTCGATAACGCATGGACCCGATAACAGCAGGAAATTACCCGATTCGGAAAATCGGATTCCCGGAATATTTTTTGCAGCGTCTGACATACTAAACAAAATTAAAAAAAATATTGATACGCGAGTCCGCCGGTCTGAATTAATATTTCGTGCCCGACGTTGTTTGTTAATCGTAGTTATAAAAGTCCTTCCACATCGAGGAGAGTTTTTTTCTCAGTTCTGTTTCTTTTGAATTTGATCCGGGATTGTAGAATTTTGTTCCTTTCAGTTCTTCCGGAAGGAAATTATCCGGGACAAAATTTCCGTCAAAACTGTGAGCATATTTGTACTCCTTTCCATAGCCAATGTTCTTCATAAGCCTGGTAGGAGCGTTCCTCAGATGCAGCGGAACAGGAAGGTTGCCCTGACTTCTCACCATCTCAATAGCTTCATCGATAGCCATATATGAGGAGTTGCTTTTTGGAGAGGTAGCCAGGTATATTGCTGCTTCCGACAGTATTATCCTCGATTCGGGCCACCCTATAACATTTACCGCTTCAAAGCAAGTGTGTGCCAATAAAAGGGCATTTGGATTGGCCAGGCCAATATCCTCAGCTGCCAGGATAAGCATTCTCCTGGCAATGAACTTGGGATCCTCTCCACCTTCAACCATTCGTGCAAGCCAGTAAACGGCTGCATTGGGGTCGCTTCCCCTTATGGACTTTATGAATGCGGATATTATATCATAATGCTGCTCACCGTTCTTATCGTAAAGAGCGAGATTCCTCTGAACATGCTTCAGAACCTTTTCATTGGTAACGATAATTTTTTCAACAGAGCCTTCAATCGCTTCGGAACTAACTACAAGTTCAAGGGCGTTGAACAATTTTCTGACATCCCCTCCGGAAATACGAATCAAAGCCTCATAGTCTTTCATTTCAATATTAAAAGTGGCAAGGTAGCTGTCTTTCTTCAGAGCTATATCCACCAACGCAATCAGCTCATCATCGGCAAGCGATTTCAGTATGTAAACCTGACAACGGGAGAGGAGCGGTGAGATTACTTCGAATGAAGGATTTTCCGTTGTAGCTCCGATCAGGGTGATCGTTCCCTGTTCAACAGCGCTCAGGAGTGAATCCTGTTGAGATTTATTGAAGCGGTGAATCTCATCAATGAAAAGAATCGGATTGGGCTGGTTGAAAAACTGCTGTTTCTTTGCTTTTTCGATTGTATCCCTCACATCCTTGACACCTGAGTGAACAGCACTGAGCTGGAAGAAAGGCCGCTTCAGGGTATTCGCTATTATTCCTGCCAATGTAGTTTTTCCAACCCCCGGAGGACCCCATAATATAAAGGAAGGTATATTTCCCGATTCGATTACCTTCCTGAGCACTGCACCGGGACCCACAAGATGTTCCTGTCCGTAGAATCCGCCGAGTTCCCTTGGCCTTAGCCTCTCAGCAAGTGGTTGATTTGGCAGCATCTTTTACAATTTGTGCAAAAGTAATAAAAACAAACAGAGCAGGCACATTTTTTAAAGCACGAAGCAATATAAGCATGAGCTTTTTTGTTATAATTGTGTGTTAAATTTATATTCTTGTTAACAAAGACAGATCTCCTGAATTTTGATCATTTATACCTTTATTTTATATGATGGAGATTTTTGCCCTAAGACGAAACAAATTTTGCATTAATCAAAGGTCTGATAAAAAAATAAAACCGTGACTAAAAACAATTATTTTCTGCTTCTGGCACTTCCAATCTTAACCGGGTGTTCATCGGGTCAGGATGGCAATAAAAGCGGAATTGCCGAAGGAAAAGGGATTATTACCGGCAACGGGATGGTTGTTTCCGCTCATCGTGAGAGTTCAATGATCGGAAATGAAATACTTATGAAGGGTGGAAATGCGGTTGATGCAGCAGTAGCCACCGAATTTGCACTCGCTGTATGCTATCCCGAAGCCGGAAATATCGGAGGCGGAGGCTTCATGTTAATAAGGTTGAAAGACGGAAAATCAGACGTCATTGATTACCGCGAGAAGGCTCCGGCTGATGCTTCGCGCGATATGTACCTCGATAAGTCAGGTAATGTGACTAATGGATTGAGTACTGAGACTCATCTTGCATCAGGGGTGCCGGGAACAGTAGACGGAGTAATAAAGGCTCATTCAAAATACGGTAGGCTGCCATTCCGGGAAGTCATACAACCAGCCATTGATCTTGCGGAGAAAGGATTTCCCCTGTCCTTACGGCAGGCGCAGTCGCTTAATTCAAACAGGATTAACTTTCTTTCCAGGAATTCAGGAAAAACAGCCTTTGCAGGCGATTCTCTCTGGAAGGAAGGTGACTATCTCATTCAGCCTGCCCTTGCAGAAACTCTCAGACGGATAAGGGATTATGGGAGGGAAGGATTCTATTCCGGAAAGACTGCCCGACTGATTGTTAAGGAGATGAAGAGGGGTAATGGTATTATTTCGGAGATGGATCTTAACGGCTATATTTCAGTATCAAGAAAGCCAATTGAAACATTTTACAGAGGATACAAGGTTATAACCGTGCCTCCGCCTTCCAGCGGAGGTGTAATCCTTGCACAACTTCTCAGGATGACGGAACCGTTCAGTATTGCTGAAATGGGTTTTCATTCCGTTGCAGCGGTTCATCTTATGGTTGAGTCGGAGAGAAGGGCATTTGCCGACAGGGCAGAGTATCTTGGCGATCCTGATTTCATGAAAGTGCCTTTTGAGAAACTAATTTCCGACAAATATGTCCTTCAGAGAATGAGTAGCTTTTATAAAGAAAAAGCAACTCCCTCAAAAGATATCAGGCCCGGAGTACCGGAAAAAAGCTTAAGCGAAGAAACCACGCACTATTCCGTAGTTGATGCTGAAGGAAATGCTGTTTCAACAACAACTACTCTTAATGGTACTTTTGGAAATAGCATAGTGGTTGATAGCGCCGGCTTCCTGTTGAATAACCAGATGGATGATTTTTCAGTCAAACCGGGCTTCCCGAATATGTACGGGCTGGTGGGAGGAGAAGCCAATTCTGTTCAGCCGGGAAAGAAAATGCTCAGTTCAATGACCCCTGTTATTCTGGAAAGTAATGGCAAACTCTTTCTTGTGGCAGGTTCGCCGGGAGGATCGACAATTCCAACCACTGTCTTTCAGATGGTTGTCAATGTAATTGACTTCGGTATGGAAATTCAGGAGGCAGTTGATGCAGGCAGATTCCATCATCAGTGGCTGCCTGATCTTGTAAGCTTTGAAAAAGGTTCGCTGGATAGCCTCACTGTCAGGCAACTGACTGATTTGGGCCATGTCTTTAACGTCCGGGCTGTTATCGGAAGTGTTAATGCAATTGGAATTCTGCCCGACGGAAAAAGATCGGGAGGCGCTGACAAAAGGGGGAATAATACTGCATTCGGTTACTGATTGCACGTTATGTTTAATAATTTTTAGTAAATTGCCTCAAATTTATTTTCTTTAAAAAAATATTTTAATACATTTAACAGTTGAAATAATTTTTATTTTCTTAAGCATTCTTGTTGTATTTGAGTACATTCAGATATATTCAGTTATGAAAAAAACTTTTTTAATAGTAGTCGTAGTTCTGGTAATAATAATTGCCCTGCCAGTAATAAACATGGTACGCTGGGCATTTCAGGAAAAGAAACCATTGAATATAATTCTGGTCGACAAGACTGTGCCTACAATTGAACGCGAAAAGCATAAGCTGTTCAGCTGGATAATTACAAACGAGAGATTCGTTAAAAAGGATAGCAAAACCAGTTATTCCTATACAAATGATTATTATGGCTTTATTCCCAAGCGTCCCCTTCGTGAAAAACAATGGGACAAGAAGGATTACCGTTTGAACGACCTTATTGAGCTTGCAAAGCAGAATGATGTTGTATATTTCGCCGATACCTACGGGGTGTTTTTTAACGACTGGTGGACTGGGATCAACAAAAGCCGTAAATCGCGAAAACTTTACGGTGGACTTAACAACAATGATTTTCTCCTCCTGAAAGAGATGAAGGAAAGGAACAAGCTAATAATCGTGGAGTACAACTCATTTGATTATCCTACCGCCCAGTTTGAATCAATCAGGTCCCAGGAGAAACTCGGAATCGTCTTTTCAGATTGGACAGGCAAGTATTTCAGCAGCCTTGATTCTACTTCCGCTAACTTCCCTATCTGGATGACATCTATGTACAGGAAACAGTACATGAAGCCCTGGAATTTCAGTAAATCAGGTATTGTACTGCTTAATGAGAAGGAAATTATTGTTCTTGAACAAGGAGTACAGCTTAAAAAATCGATGCCTGATATCATTACTGATGATGAATGGTGCAAAAAATTCGGCGTGATTGGGAAAGTTGCTTTCGACAAATGGTTCGATATAATCGATCCCCTCGATAATAACATTGTTTCACAATTTGTTATAGAAACAACTCCGGCAGGAGATTCACTGCTTGCAGAAAACGAGCTTTCTTCGACATTCCCGGCCGTAATTCAGGATCCTTCTTCAGAAAGGATGTATTATTTCTCAGGCGATTTTGCAACAGGAACAATACCTTACTGGACTTCGATGTTTAAAGGCGTTGACAAGCTTAAGGGAATACTCTATTCCGAGAAGCCTGAAGATCCAAGAAGATTCTTTTGGCTTTATTACAAGCCTCTTATTAATGGAATATTAACCGATTATTACAACTCCGCTAAAAAATAGCAGAGAGAAAAAATAAACTGAAAGTGCGGGATTGAAGGATCCTGCACTTTTTTTTGCATATCTTTATTCAGTTATGAAGATATCAGTCATTCAATCAAACCCTTTATGGGAGAATAAAGAGCTTAATTACAGGAAGCTTAGCGAGCTGATCATGCCTCTTTATGGCAAAACAGACATTGTGGTTCTTCCGGAAATGTTCAGTACCGGATTTTCGATGAATCCGGTTCGGTTATGCGAATCGGCCGGGGGAGAAACATTTCACTGGATGAAAAGACTGGCTGCGGAAGGTGATTTTGGTTTATGCGGAAGTTACATTGCACTGGAAAACGGACATTTCTTTAACAGATGGATATTCGTTACGCCCCGGGATGAATACTGGTTCTATGATAAGCGTCATCTGTTCAGCTATGCAGGGGAGCATAATTACTTTACCCCGGGCAGGAATCGTCTTGTATTCAGTTTCAGGGGAATAAGAATCTTTCCAAATATTTGTTACGACCTCCGGTTCCCGGTGTGGAGCAGGAACAGGAATGATTATGATCTGATGATAAATTCAGCCAACTGGCCTGAAAGCCGACGAGAGGTATGGATAACTCTGCTGAAGGCACGTGCAATTGAGAATCAGTGCTATGTGGCTGGAGCCAATATTACCGGAACCGATGGGAACGGAATAAGCTATTGCGGTGATTCAATGATAATCAATCCCAACGGAAACATAATTTCATCCGCTTTATCAGGGATGGATGTATCAGTGACCGGAGATATTTCCCTGTCAGAGCTGGAAGTGTTCAGGAAAAAATTCCCGGTTCTCGGTGATGCCGATAATTTTGCTATTGAATTATAGATCAAAATCAGAAACATCACTTTTTAAGCGCATCATAAAGTACCACAGCCGGGTGCCTGGCTGTTTTTCCGGTTCCGTCCTTAATATGGTGCCGGCAGCTTGTCCCGGGGGCACTGATGATAGTATTTTCACTGCATTTTCTGATTTCGGGGAATAGAATAAGTTCACCGATCTTGTTCGAAAGTTCAAAATGTTCCTTTTCGTAACCGAACGATCCTGCCATACCGCAGCAACCCGACGGGATCTCCTTCACCTTATAATTAGCAGGAATTGAAAGCATTTCAATTGTTGGTGCTGAAGATATTATTGCCTTTTGCTGGCAATGCGCATGGACCAGAACGAATACTTAGTTGTCGGCAAAAAGTGAACTATCGATCTTTCCAGCCCTGAATTCCCGTGAAATGAACTCCTCAACCATGAAGCTATTAACGGCAATATTTTTGGCTGCTTCTTTCAGGTCGACTCCAGCAAGCTCGGGATATTCATCCCTGAAGCCAAGAATTGCAGATGGTTCAATGCCTATTAAGGGAAGCTCTTCACTTATGAGACCCGAAAGGGACATAATATTCTTTCTGATCGTTTTCCTTGCAGCCCTGACAAGGCCCTTTGAAATAAATGTTCTCGCACTTACTCCATGGCTGGCTGTAACAACTTCATAACCGAGTGAGGTCAGAAGCCGGATGGTGGCAATGCCAGTTTCTGTATCATTGAAGTTGGTGAATTCATCAATAAAGAGGCATACACGTCCCCGTGGATCTGAAGGATTAAGTTTCTTCAGGTTTTTTGAGGCCCATTTGCGGAGTGTTGTCTTGTAAAGGGCAGGTATGGATCTACCCGGTGCAAAACCAGTGGCTCCCTTAAGTATCGATGAAGTAAAACGGTTATTAACAATGAAGTTGAATAAAGCAGGCACCATCGATCCGATTCTGTTTATTTCGGCGATATATGCAATAAGCATGGTCCTGAGCGGAATTCCGTGTTTGTCGTACCAGTGCTGTAAAAACTCCGATTTCATCCTTGCAATGTCGACACCCGAAGGACATTCCGATTTGCATCCTTTGCATCCAAGACATTCGTCGAGGATATAATAAATTTCCCGGTGATCCCAGTCTTCCCCGTCCTTTCCAAGATATTCACGCAGAATGTTTGCCCTGGCCCTGGTACTCTTTTCCTCGTCACCTGTTGCCATAAAGCTTGGACACATTAATCCGCCAATTTTCGATGATTTCCTGCAGTCGGCCGATCCGTTGCATTTTTCAGCCGACCTCAGTATCCCCTCATCTTCAGGAAAATCGTAGATTGTTTCAATTTCACGGGTTGGTTTTCCCGGGATATATCTTAACGAGGTATTCATCGGGGGTGTGCCGGTAATCTTCCCGGGGTTTAATATATTTTCAGGATCCCAGCTTTTTTTAACCTCCTTCAGTAACTCATAGTTATGATCTCCCAGCATAAGAGGTATAAACTCACCCCGAAGTCTTCCATCTCCATGTTCACCGCTTAGTGAGCCGTTGTGTTTTTTTACTATTTCGGCAGTTTCTCTCCCTATAGTCCTGAAAAGAACCACATCACCCGGGTCCTTGAGGTTGAGGATTGGCCTGAGGTGAAGCTCACCGGTCCCTATATGTGCGTGAAATACGGCTTCTTTCCCGTGCGAGGAGAGCATTTTTTCAATATCGGAGATATATTCCGTGAATTGTTCAACATTTACTGCAGTATCCTCAATGAGGGCAACAGGTTTTGCATCTCCCCTCATATTTGCAAGTATTCCCAGTCCTGCCTTACGTAGTTCCCATACCTTTGAGATGTCTTTTCCCCTTATAATGGGATAGGAGTAACCCAGTCCTTCCGCTTTCAGTTCTATTATCATCTCATCCGCCTTCCGGTTGATTTCTTCAGGTGAGTCGCAAGCGAATTCGACAATAACGATAGCTCCGGGAGTTCCTTCAAGAAAAAAACGGTTATTCCTCTGACTCATATTTCCCTCGGTGAGTTCAAGGATCTTGTTGTCCATCATTTCAACGGCAGTGGGCCTGTATTTAAGAGCAGTAAGGTTAGCCCTGAAGGCATCATTGCGCTTAGCAAGGTGAATACAAACTAGAGCCTTATTTGGCGGCGGAAGCGGAACCAGATTGAGCTTAATCTCGGTGGTTACGGCAAGAGTTCCTTCCGAACCGGTTAGTAATTTGCAGAAATTGAATAGCTTTTCAGAATCCTCATCAAAAATCTCACAATCGAGCAGTAAATCCAGGGCATACCCGGTATTCCGGCGGGGAATCTTCCTGTCGGGGTATCCCTCACGGATCTTTTCCCTGTTTACCTTATCGGTAAAAATTGTCCTTGTATTCCTGTAAATTTCTCCTTCAAGATCGTTCTGACTACATTTGGAATTGAATGATTCCTTGCTTAGGGGACCGAACAGAACCTCGCTGCCATCGCTTAAAAGAGCCTTTAGTTCAATCACATGGTCGCGGGTCGATCCGTATACGAGTGAGTGTGACCCGCATGCATTGTTTCCTACCATTCCGCCCAGATTGCAACGGTTTGAAGTCGATGTTTCAGGTCCGAAAAAAAGTCCGTATTCCTTCAGTTTTATATTAAGTTCATCCAGAACAACTCCAGGCTCGATCCTTACCCATCTCTCATTCCTGTTGATCTCAATGATGTTGTTCATATACTTGGAGACATCAGCTATTATCCCTGAACTAACAACCTGCCCGGCAAGGGATGTTCCTCCTGCCCGCATGGTGATAAAGGATTTTTCTGACTTTGCAAACTGTAGGAGTTTCCTGATGTCTTCTGCTCCCTTTGGCCAGGCAACTGCTGCAGGAACCTCTTTATAAACAGAGGCGTCGGTTGAATATATCGATTTCGTGATATAGTCATATTTAAGATCTCCTTCAAGCTTGCCTTCAAGCTTCTCAAGCTGTGAAATTAAATTATCCATTTAAAAGTGAGATTTGTAAACCGCTAATTTAGAAAAAGGATTTAAACAAGCCTTTTGACTTGTCTTTTTTGTTTGTCAAATTCAGTACTAAAAAATAATACTGATATTAATCATGTATTTGAAAATTGTTTAATAGGACTTTTTTTCCGTACATTTATACAATAATTAGAAACTCATTAAAATACTGATATACAATGGAATTATTAGAACGCATCAAACAGAATGCCAAAAAATATAATATGCGCATAGTCCTTCCCGAAGGGAATGAGGAAAGGACAATTAAGGCTGCCGATATTGCAATAGGTGAAGATCTGGCCCGTATAATTCTGATTGGTGATCCTTCCGAAATTTATTCACATGCTGAAAAGCTGGGACTGAAGAATATTTCAAAAGCACTTATAGTTGATCCTAAATCGCATGCAAAGAAGGACCAGTACATCGACCTTATGGTTGAACTGAGAAAAAACAAGGGACTGACAAGGGAAGAAGCCTCAATTCTCATTGAAGATCCCCTTTACCTTGGAGTGCTGATGATAAAGAGCGGGGACGCCGATGGGGAAGTCTCGGGAGCTATACATTCAACCGGCGACGTTCTTCGTCCTGCTTTTCACTATGTTAAAACTGCACCGGGAATTTCGGTTGTTTCAGGTGCATTTATTATGATCCTTCCCGACAAAAGCTTTGGAGAGGATGGGGTCCTTATTTTTGCTGATGGAGCAGTGCATCCTAATCCTAATGAAAAGGAACTCGCTGAGATTGCCATTGCTACAGCCCACACTGCAAGGGCTCTGGCAGGGTTTGAACCCAGAATAGCCATGCTGAGTTTCTCAACAAAAGGAAGCGCAAAAAATGAAATGGTCGACAAAGTGGTGAATGCTACCCGTATTGCAAAAGAAATGGCACCAGATCTTTTGATCGACGGCGAACTGCAGGTCGATGCTGCTCTGGTTGAAGCAATTGGAAAAAGCAAGGCCCCCGGAAGCTCTATAGCTGGAAATGCAAATGTACTTGTATTCCCCGACCTGAATTCGGGAAACATAGCTTACAAGCTTGTTCAGAGGCTTGCCAATGCAGAGGCAATAGGACCCATTCTTCAGGGCATGGCAGCCCCTATTAATGATTTATCACGAGGATGCTCAGTGAGCGATCTCGTGAGCATGATAGCAATAACCTCAAACCAGGCAGCCGGTAAAAAATAGACGACAGCATTGTTTTTAATTTCAGGTTTTTACAAAAGAATACAGCAATAAATAATACAGAATTATGTCAGATAATATTGAAAAGCTGGAGGATTATGGTCTGGCCAAGGATACAAAGCCAAAAACCCTTTTTTCACTGGTTGGAATAGTAGGTGCAGGATCGGTGGGTCAGAATATAGCCAGGATGGTAAGTTCAAAAGGACTGGATGTGATTTTTCTCGAATTAAACCAGGAAAAAATTGATCAGGCTTATCTTGAACTGACAAGGGAACTTGACAGAATGATTGAACGATGGGGGATGACCAACTCCGAAAAACTTGGAATTCTCTCCAGGATAAAGGGGACTACCGATTATGCAATGTTCGAAGGATGCGACATCGTCATTGAAGCAATCAAATCGTCATCTCGTGAGCATAGTCATGATGTTCGTGCAAAAATACTTAAACGTATAGAACAGCATGTGGGCAGAAATACAATAATAGCAACCAATTCATCTACCCAGGTCATTACCGAACTCACCGCCGATCTTACTTATAAGGACCGTTGTGTAAGTTTCCATTTTCTCACCCCGGAGGCTGACGCCCGGATAGTTGAGATCGTTAAGGGTCTCTATACCTCACAGGATGCCTACGAGAATACAATTAAGTTTGCCCATCTTATCGGTAAAAAAGTTGTTCCAGTTAAGGAGTCTCCTGGTATAATAAGCACCCGATTGGTGGTTCCTATGATAAATGAAGCATGTGAGATACTGATGGAAGGCGTCGGAAAAATGGAGGATATCGATCTTACAATGAAAGTCGGCTTCGGGCTTCCCCTGGGACCATTTGAAATGGCGGATAAAATTGGCCTCGATAAAATACTGAGGTGGTGCGAAAACCTTTATGATGAATTCGGGGATATTAAATATAAATCTTCACCTCTTCTTAAAAAACTTGTCAGGGCAAACCAATGGGGCCGCCGCACAGGACGGGGATTCTATGAATATAACAAAGATGGAGTAAAATTGAAAAGAAACAACTTTTTTGAATCTTGACCAATCTGTAAAATGATTTCATAAATTACTGAATTACAGGGAATAAATTACAGATAACAATAAATAAAAATTAAAAATGAAAATATTAGTTCTGAACTGCGGAAGCTCATCAATAAAGTATCAGCTTATTGATATGGCATCCAATGTCGTTCTTGCAAAAGGCGTAGTTGAAAAAATTGGATTGAAGGGATCGTTCCTTAAAAATGAGAGGTACGACGGTGATAAGGTGAAGCTTGAGGGCGAAATTCTTGACCACCAGAGCGGGATAGAATATATTCTGGGAATGATGATAAGCAATAAAAGAGGTGTTATTAAGGGACTGAATGAAATCGATGCCATTGGACATCGCGTTGTACACGGAGCCGAGAGATTCCAGGAAAGTTGCTATCTCGATGATTTGACCATAAGGGGAATAGAGGACTGTTCAGATCTTGCGCCCCTTCATAATCCGGCCAACCTTAAAGGAATATATGCAATGCAACAACTGTTGCCGGAGGTTCCCCAGGTAGGTGTCTTCGATACCTCTTTCCACCAGTCAATGCCTGATTATTCGTTTATGTACGCTTTGCCCTATTCTTTGTATAAGAAATACGGTATCAGGCGTTATGGTTTTCATGGCACCAGCCACAGTTACGTTTCTAAAAGAGCGTGCGAAATACTGAGTGTAGATTATAAATCAAAGAAAATAATAACCTGCCATCTTGGTAATGGTGCCTCAATAACTGCTATTAAGGACGGAAAATCACTAGATACTTCAATGGGACTTACCCCTGTGGAAGGATTGATAATGGGAACCAGGTCGGGCGACATTGATGCCGGAGTTCTTACCCTTATAATGGAAAAGGAGGAGATCGATTTTTCATCTTTGAACACCTTGCTCAACAAGCATAGCGGGGTTCTCGGGATATCTGGTATCTCCTCGGATATGCGGGAAGTGGAAGCCGCCGCCGAAGAGGGAGATGAACGGGCTGCTCTTTCACTTAAAATGTATGAATACCGGGTAAAAAAATATATCGGAGCATACGCTGCTGCCATGGGCGGGATTGATTTACTGATATTTACAGGTGGAATAGGGGAGAATGGCTGCGAAACACGCGAAAATATCTGCAAGGACCTTGAATTCCTTGGTATCGAATTCGACAGAAAGGCAAATGACGGAGTTCGCGGCAAAGAAAAGGTTATCAGTACTGAAAAGTCACGCGTTACTGTTATGATAGTTCCTACAAATGAGGAATTTGTAATAGCTTCCGATACTCTAGAAATAGCCAGAAATCACAGGAAATAAATACTAAAAAATTCTTTCATATGGTACTTAAGACCCTAAGCGACCTAAAACTAATTGTAAAAGGAGGACCGAAGAAAAAACTAGTTCTGGCTGCTGCTCAGGATCATCATTCACTGGGTGCAGTGATACGTGCCTGGAAGGAAGATATCATAGAGCCAATTCTTATTGGCGATGAAGCTGAGATCAGGGAGATCTGCCACTCCTTCAATTATGATTTGGAAGGTGTCATTATCATCGATGAACAGGATACTTTGAAGTCAGTTGAGATTGCAGTTAAGATGGTCAACACCAGACAGGCCGACATTCTTATGAAGGGGAAAATCGGATCATCAGGATTGCTTAAATGCGTGCTTAATAAGGAATGGGGACTCAGAACAGGTAACCTTCTTTCGCATATCGCTCTCTTTGAGGTTGAAACTTACCATAAAGTCATTGCCGTCACCGATGTTGCAATGAATATAGCTCCTAATCTTCAGGATAAGATTGCCATTTTAAATAACTCTGTCGAATGCCTCAATAAATTAGGCTATGTAATGCCGAAAGTTGCTGTTCTCGGAGCAGTAGAGATGGTAAATGAAAATATGGAAGCTACCCTTCATGCTGCCCTTCTGTCAAAGATGAATCAGCGCGATCAGATCAAGAATTGCATTATCGATGGTCCTCTTGCATTCGATAATGCCATTAGCCTTGAAAGCGCTCAGCTTAAGGGAATCAGAAGCGAAGTGGCCGGGGAGACGGATCTTCTTCTGATGCCCGATATTGAGGTTGGCAACGTATTGTACAAATCTCTTGTGTTCTTTGCAAAGGCGAAAGTTGCCTCCATAATCCTGGGGGCATCGGCACCGATTGTGCTGACCTCAAGATCCGATTCGGAGCAGGCAAAATTCGACAGCATCCTGTTATCAGCAGCAGCCAGTAAATGAGACTATGATCAGGACCCTTGACCAACTGGAAGAAAATGTGCTAAGTACCGGAAGAAGGTACAGGCTTGCCGTTGCCTGGGCACAAGATGCAAACACAATCCAGGCTGTTGACAGGGCCGTGAGGAAAGGATTTATTGAAGCCCTGCTCATCGGGAATCCTGCGGAGATTATTAAAACCTGTAATTCCGGAAATATCGATTCAGGACTTTTCACTATAATTGAAGCAGAAAACGAAAGACAATCTGCTCAGATGGCTGTGAAAATGGTTAAGGCAGGAGATGCGGAAATCGTGATGAAGGGCCTTCTGGGAACAGATAAGTTTCTCAGGGAAGTTATGGATAAGGAAAAGGGAATAATGCTTCCTGGTGCTGTTTTAAGCTACGTAGGGGCACTTGAAATACCGGCCTATCATAAACTGTTGTTTATCACCGATCCTGCTGTAATTCCCTTCCCTGACCTTGATCAAAAGATCGCAATGGCACAGCATGCCATTGAAATGGCACATCGTTTCGGAGTTGAGAAACCCAGGATAGCACTGATAGGGGCTTCTGAAAAGATGAGCAGGAAGTTCGGCAACGCAGTCGATTACGCGGTTATGTGCAAAATGGCCGACAGGGGTCAGATTAAGGATTGCGTAATGGACGGGCCTCTCGATCTCTTCCTTGCCTGCGATAAAAACAGCCCCGGAATAAAGGGAGTCGATACTCCCGTCAATGGAGACGCCGATATTCTCCTCTTTCCATCACTTGAATCATGTAATCCATTTTATAAGGGTATGATGCTGTTTGCCGGAGGTGAACTTGCAGGGTTAATTACCGGAACACAGAAACCCGTTATCGTAATGTCAAGAAGCGAGAGCGAAAGATCAAAATATTTCTGCATCGCCCTTTCGTGCCTTATGGCATGAACTTTTACCCACTGCGAAAAATATAATGTTCGATGGCACAACGTCTTATACTTGCAATTAATCCCGGATCAACATCAACCAAGTTTTCCCTTTTTGAAGAGGAAAAAGTAGTCTTTGAGAAATCGCTGCGACATTCTTCAGAGGATTTGCAGCCTTTTTCACGGATTACTGACCAGTTTGATTTCAGAAAAGGTCTGATAATGAATGAATTGACAATCAGGGGCGTCGATCTGTCAAGGATAATGGCTGTTGTTGGCCGTGGTGGCCTTGTGAAGCCCATTGAATCTGGTATTTATGAGGTAAACGCGATAATGAAGGCGGAACTTCAGGCAGAAACATATGGCAGCCATGCCTGTAACCTGGGAGCCCTGATAGCGGATGATATTGCCTCTTCACTTCCAAAGGCAAAGGCATTTATTGTAGATCCCGTTGTGGTTGATGAGTTTAACGCTGTTGCAAGGTTGTCGGGCCACCCTGAAATTGAAAGAAAGTCGATTTTTCATGCCCTTAACCAGAAGGCTGTTGCCAGAGTATATGCAGCCTCTCAGGGCCGGTCGTATGAAGATATGAACCTTGTAGTTGCACATATGGGAGGCGGGGTTAGCGTTGGTGCTCACTGTAAAGGAAGAGTGATAGATGTTAATAACGCACTCGATGGCGATGGCCCTTTTTCTCCAGAGCGCTCAGGCGGACTTCCTGCCGGCTCCCTTGCAAACCTTTGTTTCAGCGGAAAATATTCTCAGGCAGAAATAAAGCAGATGTTAACAGGCAAGGGTGGAATGGTGGCCTATCTTGGTACGAATAATTTCATCGAAGTGTGCCAGAGAGCTAAAAACGGTGATTCAATGGCACTCCTTGTAAGGGAGGCAGCCGCATATCAGACGGGCAAGGAGATAGCTGCTATGGCATCCGTTTTATGCGGTAAGGTTGACGCAATAATTCTCACAGGCGGACTCGCGTTCGAAGAGTCTCACGTAAATTATATCAGATCAATGGTTGAATTTATTGCCAGAGTTGTAGTCTATCCGGGCGAAGATGAGCTGAAAGCCCTGGCCTTTAATGGCCTGCTGGCACTGGATGGCAAGATCAGGATCAGGATCTATTCCTGACCGGTTTAAACCGAATCTTTTTCAGGGATTAGTGACAGCAACGGGGATGATTTTCCCGTTGAAATATTTATTTCCTTTAAGTGCAAATCCTGCAACATATTCAGCCATCTCTCCGGCTCCAACAGGCGCCTTATAGCCTGGAAATGCCTCCTCAACCATCTCTGTCTGAACTGCGCCGATAGCCAGGCAATTTACGTTTATCCCGCTTTCCCGAAATTCTTCAGCAAGACATTCACTGAGACAGGCAATTGCAGCCTTGGAAGCACTGTAATATGATAACCCCCTGTATTTTGAAGCTCCCTGGAAGCCACCCATGCTCGAAATATTGACAATGTGTGAGCCCTTCACCATTAGCGGCCTGAGCAGCCTGATTATGGCTGCCGGGCCAATGAAATTAGTTTCAATGATTGCCCTTGCTTCCTTATTTGAGAAAGTATCGAAGTCCTTATTTATAAGTAAACCGGCCATGTTTATAAGAATATCGAGCCTGTCAAAATGGGCGTAAACATTTTTGCTGAACATTTCGGTCTGACTGTCAATATCTGACAGATCAATCGCAATTGACCTGACATTACTATATTTGTTTTCAAGGCTCTTCAGGATTGTTTCGTTCCTTCCGGTCACTATAAGGTTGTTGTTGAAATCGCCGGCCAGAATCCTGACAACTTCAATCCCGATACCCCTGGTTCCGCCGTTTACAATAATATTCATCTCATTATTTTAAAATACCAAAATATTCGCTGACACAATTTACTAAGATAATCGATAACTCGTAATATAAGCCAAACAATGTCATGCCTGCAGTGGCATGATTATCATTTATAATATTAACTTCATGAGTTTATTGATATTATTTTGTTAACCCATTTAATTATATTTGCAAAATTCATTATTGGAAAAGTAAAATTTGTTATAAAAAATAAAAATGAATGATAAGAAAATAGCAATAATCGGTTGCGGGAACATTGGAATGTCATTGCTTAAGGGGTTTTTGAAAGACGGATCCGTTGCCGGGGAGAATATTACAGTTACAAAGCGCAATATAGGCGAACTTAGTCATCTCAGTACTTCCGGAGTACATCTTACAACCGATAACATAAAGGCAGTTCAGGATTCTGAACTTATAATTATTGCTGTAAAACCTTATAATTTTTCTGAAATACTCTCAGAAATAAAAGATTATCTGCAGCCTGGCCGGCACTTGCTTGTTTCAATTACTGCTGGTGTTACAATCGCGCAGATCAGTGAATTGTTAAGTAAGAAGGTTCCCGTTTTCAGGGTAATGCCGAATATTTCTGCCAGCGTCGGCAAATCGGTTTCATGCATCAGTCACAGTGGAGCGGTGAACAGCGATATTGAATCGGTGAGGAGGCTCTTCGACATTACAGGAACCACTATGATAATTGATGAGGAACTTATGCAGTCGGCCACTATTCTGGGAGCCTGCGGGATTGCCTATGTGCTCAGGTTTATCAGGGCTATGATCCAGGGTGGCATTCAGATAGGATTTGACGCCCGTACGGCAAGTGAAATCGTTAACCAAACTGTTAAGGGCGCTGCCGAATTATTAATAGAAAGCAAGGAACATCCTGAATATGAGATTGATAAAGTTACAACTCCTAAGGGCTGCACAATCGTAGGATTGAATGAGATGGAGCATAACGGATTCAGTTCGTCCCTTATTAAGGGTATAGTGGCATCGTATGAGAAAATTGAAAAATAGCAGAATAAACGGCTTTAATTCAGTATGTATTTTCCGGTGCCTGTATCTGGTTTCAGAGGACATATTATTTTTTCCATAAATCATCTTCTCCGGCAGACTAAATCCAAGAGTTTTTTCGTTAATTTATCCATTCTCCACTTCAAAATATAAACAACGGAATATGAAATTTTTATCTGGAAGCAACTTCAGAAGCAGCCGCTCAAAGATCATTTTAATGCTCTTTTTGGTACTTTCTTTCGCCTCAGCCAGAGGGCTGGCGCAGATGACTCGCGAAAAAGCACCCGCTATCAGTGAAAGAATATTTTTTGGCGGCAATTTTGGACTTCAATTCGGAACCGTTACGAATATCCAGATAGCCCCGATTGTGGGATTCTGGCTTAGACCCAGGATTGCAGTAGCTGTTGGGCCTGAATATCAGTATTATAAGGATCCATATTATAAAACCAATATTTATGGAGGAAAAGCGTATGTGGAGTATGTAGTCATTAAAAATATTAGTTCAGTGCTTCCTATAGGAGGAAATACCGGCATCTTTCTTCATCTCGAAGATGAAATACTGAATATGGAAGCGTATCAGATTAATTCGTACGAACGGGTTAATGTTAATACAGTTCTCGGAGGAGTGGGAATTAGTCAACAAATCGGTAGGCGATCAGCTGTTAACCTCATGTTTTTATGGGTGTTGGATGATTCAGGATACAACCTTTACAACAATCCTGAAATAAGGATCAGCTTTGCTTTTTAACCGATCATTTAAGTCGGAGCAGAGGCTTCTCAATTGATAAATTCCAAAATATACTTTTTGATTTGCCTCCCAGCAATTTAAATTATATTTTTGCCCATTCTTAAAATCAAAAAAAGGTTAAAATGAAAATTGAAAATAACAAGATGGTTTCCCTTATCTATGAGCTGAGGGAGGGTAATTCAGAAGGCAGAATAATTGAAACACTTACTGAGGATGGTCCGCTTTCTTTTGTATATGGCATGGGCAGATTGCTTCCATTGTTTGAAACCAATATCAATTCGCTTAGTGAAGGAGACAACTTCAGTTTCAATCTGGATTCAGAAGCAGCTTACGGAGGCAAAAGGGAAGACATGATTGTAAACCTTCCTCTTTCAGTATTTGAGACTGACGGAAAGCTTAATGAGGATGTTTGCAAGGTAGGAAATGAGGTTCCTATGATGGATAGCGATGGCAACCCGCTTAATGGGGTCATCTGTGAAATTACTGATACAATTGTAAGGATGGATTTCAACCACCCAATGGCAGGAATTGATCTTTTCTTCACAGGTAAGGTAGTTGGAGTACGTGATGCAACTGAGCATGAAATTGCCGGGCCGGCACACTCCTGTTCAAGCTGTGGCACCGATGAACAGTCGGGCTGCTCCGGCGGTTGCTGCTGATAAGTATTTACCGGGTTTTCAGCCTGATTAAACAAATCCTCAATGAAAAAAATCTGGAAATTATTTCCATCTGTCCTATGGACGGTTATAAGCATAACTGTTATTTTGCTTTTTATCAAGACCAATAATTTCCTTGAAATTCCAAAGGCTGTATTACTGTTTTTCCGGTTACTCAGTGTAATTCTGCTATTTATTTACGCTCTACGGAAGAAGTCGCTGACAACCTGGATTCTGGTCTGCATGGTAGCAGGTGCTGAATTTGGGTACGATTTGCCTGAAATTGGTAAGAAACTCCAGGTATTCAGCGACATCTTTCTTAGGCTTATAAAAACTATAATTGCACCTCTGCTGTTTTCAACACTGGTTGTTGGGATTGCCGGTCATGCCGACCTTAAACAAATCGGCAGGATGGGATGGAAATCGCTTTTATATTTTGAAATAATCTCAACTATCGCCCTTTTTATAGGACTTGCCGCTATAAATATTGGAAAAGCCGGCGTAGGCGTTGTCCTTCCGCCAAACCCTGTTGAAGCTCCAATTACTACCATCAAAGCAGTCTCGGCTAATGATTTTGTTCTTCACATTTTTCCGGAGAACATTGCAAAGGCTATTTATGAAGGGCAAATTCTTCAGATCGTCATTTTCAGCATTATTTTCGGAATTGCCGTGGCTATGGTAAAGGAAAAGTACAGGTCTCCGATGATTCGTTTCACCGAGAGCCTGGCTGAAACAATGTTCAAGTTCACAAATATAATAATGTATTATGCCCCGGTGGCCGTTTTTGCAGCTATTGCCTATACCGTTGGCCACATGGGACTAGATATCCTCTTCAATCTTTTCAAGTTGCTGGCAACGCTTTATATAGCGCTGATAATCTTTCTGCTATTCGTGTTATTGCCTGTGGCTCTTATATTTAAGATTCCTGTCAGGCCATTTATAAGGGCTGTTTCAAAACCGGCAACGATCGCTTTTGCAACATCAAACTCCGAATCGGCGCTTCCGTCGGCTATGGAATCGATGGAGAAATTCGGGATCCCCAGGAAAATTGTCGCTTTTGTAATTCCAACCGGTTACAGTTTCAATCTCGACGGTACAACATTATACCTCTCTCTTGCCACGATTTTTGTCGCACAGGCTGCCGGTATCAATCTTCCCTTTGAAAAGCAGCTTCTTATCTGCTTCACTCTAATGCTTACAAGCAAAGGTGTTGCCGGTGTCTCAAGGGCTTCTCTTGTCATACTTCTGGGGACAGCTGTCACTTTTGGTTTGCCAGTGGAACCGATCTTTATAATTCTTGGGATCGATGTCCTGATGGATATGGGACGAACAGCAGTAAATGTTATCGGAAACTGTCTTGCTACTGCAGTTATTGCCCGATCAGAGCATGAATTGGATGATGAGGCCGCAAAAAAATTCAAATTGGAGTAAATCTATCTGATTTTTTTATATTCTTTTAATTTAAGGCTTCAGGCTTCGGGCTTCAGGCTTCGGGCTTCAGGTTTCAGGTTTCAGGCTACAGGCTTCAGATCTCAGGCTGAAGATCCCATATAACAACTAATACCAGCCGATTAAAATACAAATATCATAATTCACAGGTACCTGCCGCCAGCCGCCAGTCGCCTGTAGCCTTTATCGGCCTTTATTGATATTTATCAACTATTTTCTTTAAAAACTTAACCTCCCCAGAATTGAATATTTGCTTCCTGACAAACGGGAGGCCATGATTTTTAATTTCTAAGGGATTCCTGTTTTTCTCACTGGCTGACATAATTCACCAATTTTACTATTATAACAAGAATGGGATTACTAAAACCCGTTACAGGATACTTCATCTCTGCAGGCATGGCTTAACAGGACGGGCACCTGGTTCTGGATGTCGTATCAATAGTAATTTCTCCAGCTCTTTTCTATAGCAAGCATACATTAACATTAATAGATTCATACTAACATTTACCCCATCACTATATATAGAACTATTATGGGCATTATTCCGGGCAGATGAATTACAAATGTGAATCATACAGATGTAAACAGAGAATCTAGAAGTAATAATTACAGGATTAATGATAATTTTATGATTTCTAGGTTACAAATGTAAATAACTTTCCTGATTTAATATGCTATAGTATAACTAGTTTATAATCAGTGTTTTAGAATAGATTAATTAATGTATTTAATGGCTCTGTGAAGGCAAAATGTGCGATTATGCCCCCCAAATAGCCGAATTTGATAGATAATAGACTATAATAATCTGTATACCAGTATTATAGCTATCTAAACTTAAGTAATACTTCACTTTTGCTGATTTTTAATACCAATTAAATGAATTGTTTAGAATTCTGGTACAAATGTAAAAATTATGCTAATTCAGGGCGGATACATTTGTAATTCGAATTAAGTTATACATGTAAACTTAAAAGTAATTACATTTGTAATCACATTAATTACAGAAATGAAAGAGCGTATTCTTGAGTTTTTGAGAGCTGAAAACAAATCATCGGCTCAGTTTGCTGAAGAAATCGGGGTTCAGCCCTCTGGCATATCTCACATCCTTTCAGGCAGAAATAATCCAAGCCTCGATTTTATTATGAAGATGCTTGATAAATATCATGATTTATCAATAGAGTGGCTGTTATTTGGAAAGGGCAAGATGTACAAGAATCCTCCCATGCAATCTCTTTTTGATGAGAGTAATACTTCTTCCGGAGGTTATGCAGACCGACTGGCAGTGCAAAATAGTATGAAACCGCCCCTCGTACAACGTGAAATTAAGTCCGAAAGGCAATCACCTTCATATTCTTCTCCGGGAAATGAGAAAAGTCCGGCAGTTGTTAAAATTGTCTGGTTCTATGATGACAGGAGTTTTGAGGAATACTATCCTGGTCAATGATTTTTAATTTTATCCATAGTGAATCGAATAATCACATCTGTGTTGTTTTCTGAAATCGTTCATTAAAATTATCTTTACGGGAAATTTTCGACGATGGGTAAACGCACTGAGGATCTCATAATTATTGAAAACAAGCACCTTAGCCCTGAATTTTTCATTCTGGAGCTTTCAGGAAAAGATAATCTTGCTGATTTCAGGCCGGGGCAGTTTGTTCAGGTCAGGGTGGAAGGCAGCCCGGAAACGTTTTTGCGTCGCCCAATATCTATTTATGATGTTGATTTTGTAAAAAATACCTTTAAACTGTTCTTTCAGATTGCCGGGAAAGGAACTTCTGTACTTTCAAAGCTGAAAGCAGGAGATTCATTAAACCTTATTTACCCTCTCGGCACATCGTTCACGGTTCCTGAAAAAAATGAAAAGGTTCTGCTCGTTGGCGGAGGTGTAGGTATTGCCCCGTTGTTGTTTCTGGGAAAGTGTATGAATGAAAAAGGCAATATTCCTGATATCCTTCTTGGATTCCGCAACAGTGAAAGAATTGTCGAAGTTGATCAGTTCCGTGAAGCAGGGAAAGTGTTTCTCACAACGGAAGACGGGTCTGTGGGAGAGAAAGGATTTGTGACTAACCATAGTCTTCTTTTACAAACGAAATATGATAAAATATTTTGCTGCGGACCTGAATCTATGATGAAGTCGGTAGCATCTTACTGCCGGAAAAACAGTATTTTCTGTGAAGTATCGCTCGAAAACCTTATGGCTTGCGGATTTGGTGTATGCCTGTGTTGCGTGGCCGATACCGTAAGGGGAAATCTTTGTTCGTGTATTGACGGGCCTGTTTTCAATTTAAACGATCTGAAATGGTAAATCTTGGTTTTTCAATTGGCGATCTGTATTTTAAGAATCCCGTTCTAACAGCATCGGGAACCTTCGGGAACGGGACTGAGTTCGATGATTTTTTCGATGTATCGAGGCTTGGAGGCATTCTGCTTAAGGGTACTACACTTGAGAACAGGGAAGGCAACCCTTATCCCCGGATGGCTGAAACCCCTTCAGGAATGCTGAATTCGGTAGGTCTGCAGAATAAAGGCATTGATTATTTTGAAAGTGAAATATATCCCAAAGTAAAAAACTATGATACGAACGTAATAGTCAACATAAATGGCAGTTATATTGATGATTATGTTTCGCTGGCCGAAAGGATTAACAGTCTGGAAAATATACCTGCAGCTGAGC
Organism: uncultured Bacteroidota bacterium; assembly: GCA_903844815.1. Classification (GTDB taxonomy): domain Bacteria; phylum Bacteroidota; class Bacteroidia; order Bacteroidales; family VadinHA17; genus LD21. The sequence continues at coordinate 83,617 of CAIMVD010000399.1, forward strand.
TTAATATCTCATGTCCGAATGTTAAAATGGGAGGTATGGCTTTCGGAACCAACCCTGTGTCGGCGAGGGAAGTAATAAGGGAAGTGCGTAAAGTGTACCGAAAGAAGCTTATTGTGAAGCTTTCACCGAACGTGACAAGTATTATCGAGTTTGCAAGGATTGCTGAGGATGAGGGCGCTGATTCGGTTTCACTTATAAATACTCTGCTTGGTATGGCAATTGACGTTTCAAAAATGAAACCATCATTAGCTACTATTACAGGCGGACTTTCAGGACCTGCTGTGAAGCCGGTTGCACTCAGGATGGTATGGCAGGTAGCAAATGCAGTTAAAATACCTGTTATCGGTATGGGAGGGATAATGACAGCCACCGATGCTCTTGAATTTATGCTTGCCGGTGCCAGCGCTGTCCAGGTTGGTACTGCCTCATTTATAGATCCTCAGGCATCAGTAAAAATACTCGAGGGAATAGAGAATTTTATGATTCAAAAAGGGATAACCGATATAGGGGAAATTGTAGGTTTTATAAACAGAAAATCCGTCTGATCCTTTCTCTAAATAAACCGTTTATATAAAAAAAAGTAAAAACATTTTCAAATTTTCATTGTATTAACTGTTTTTGCTTTAAATTTGTAATGAATTAAAAGTTTCTTGTTTCAACCTATTTATTTACTAGTATTAAAATGTCAGAAAACTTACAAATTGATAATCTCGACAAAAAGATTCTTGATATCATAACTAAAAATGCCAGGATACCGTACCTGGAAGTTGCAAGGGAGTGTGGTGTATCAGGAGCTGCGATTCATCAGAGGGTTCAGAGGCTGATCCGGGATGGCATTATCAGAGGTTCCGAATTCAAGGTCGATCCTGTTAAAGTCGGATTTAAAACTTGTGCCTATATTGGGATATTTCTCGATCATCCTGGGCATTTCCGCGATGTTGTTAATAAATTCAAGGAGATCCCGGAAATAATTGAATGTCATTACACAACAGGTAATTATTCTCTTTTTATTAAAGTTTATACCCGCGATAACGAACATCTCCGGATGATACTCACAGATACAATCCAGAACATTGCGGGCATTGTCAGGACAGAGACCCTGATATCCCTGGAGGAGTCGATTAACAGACAAATACCGGTGCTTTCGGAATAGAATTTATTTATAAGTATTCTTTCTTTAGTACCGTCATATTACGGAGATTTTATCAGGACCGGTCCTTACTGGTCCTTTTTTATTTAGAGATAGATTGACTTGCATTGATATATTTCCTAAATTTAATTGTTTGAAAATAAAAGCTGTTTACCGGTAGGTTAGTATCTGTGCCGGCGTATTGGTTTACTTCATATGATCGCTATAAAATCCGGATTCTCAGCCCGGAATGCTTTATAAGATATTCTGATCGGTATATTTATCTCTTCCCTCAGGATATAACAGGATTAAGCAACAGGTGGTAAAAAAATAATGCAATGCAACCTGAAAGTAACAATCGGGGAAAGTGGCGTGATCAAAAAGTACATTTCTTATCTACTGCCAAAAAATATATCATTTGTATTTCGCTGGCCATTGTATCACTTTTTCTTATACTCTTTTTCGTTTTTAATCCTGTCTTACATGATCCTGATTATAAAAGGAGTAAGCAAATACAGATATCCGAAAAATCATTGCTTGTACTTCCCTTTAAAAACATGAATATAAGCGACAGCGATCAGTATCTGGCCGATGGAGTCACAGAAAATGTAATAAATAACTTCTTCATGATAAGAGATTTGAAAGTTATTCCCAAGAGTACTTCCATACATTTCGGTGAAAATATTATGGGAGATTCCGAAATTGCCGGAAAGCTGAATGTCAATTTTGTACTTGAGGGAAGTGTTCATAGAGACGGGAACCTGGTAAAGATTATTGCAGAGCTTCTCGATGTAAAAATAAATCAGCATATCATGTCGGAAAAGTTTGAAGGTGAAATCTCTGATATTTTTTTACTTCAAAACGAAATTGTAAAAGGGGTAAGCGAAAAGCTTGGCGTATCACCCACGTATGAAGATCTGCAGCAGATAGAAAAAGTACCAACCCAGAATGAGGAGGCTTATGATTCATATCTGAAAGCAAGGGTCCTTTTTGAAAAAGCAAATTTTGTTCAGCAAATAAGAATTGATAAAGAATCCCTTGAAGGCAGTTTGATTTTTTTCGAAAAAGCCGTTTCTGCTGATACTAACTTTGCTGCTGCCTATGCCGGTCTGGCCAATGTCTGGTTTGCCCTTGCAAGCTGGGACTGGACTGATTCATTCGATAGAAAGATAAGTAAGGCTAAAGAGTACAGTCTAAAGGCATTGGAAATAGATCCTTACTGCGCCGAGGCCCATGCGGTTAAGGGAGCATGCCTCGTCTGGCCCGACAGGCAGTATGAAGCGGGAAGAATGGAGTTACTGATATCGCATCAGCTTAATCCTAATTTTCCTGTTGCTGACTTGCAGTATACCCATTTACTTATGATTACCGGCCCTTTGGAACAGGCTCGCAAATATATTAATCAGGCCCTGGAACGGGAATCATATTCCTGGATTCTTCATAATCTTAACGCATGGCTATATTATTTTGAGGAAAAATATCAGGAATCCATTGATGCCTGTAAAATTGCTATTGAATTTAACCCCGAATATATTTTCAACAAATGGCTGTTGTATCTGAATTACTTTAAAACAGGGAAAGGAGAGGAGGCTGCAAAAGAACTTCAGGTAATTATGCGTGAGGTTTCTGAATCAGCAGTATATGATCAGGAAATTCTTGATATATATAAAAAAAATGGTACAATTGGTCTGTTCAAATGGCTCATAGATCTGAACATTAATAAGCCGTTAAAAACCATTGGACTCGATGGTGATCCGTTTTTACTATCCTGGTGGTATGCTGTTTCAGGTGAAAAGGAAGAGTCGCTATTCTGGCTTGAAAAGAGCATGGAAACGGCAAAAGATTTTGCTTATTCAATTACTCTGGCTACTAATCCCGACTTTGATATTCTCAGGGAAGATCCCCGATTCCTGGCTATTATCGATAAGCTTGGTCTCACTCCTTATAATTCCAGACAAGCGAAAGCTTTTTCATTTTCAGCAACTGCATTTTAAGAAATACCTTTTAATAAAAAAACTCATATGGAAAGCAAAGATAATTTGATTAAAGTGTTTTTTGGTGTGGAAGCCACTGCGCTTCTGCTGAAAGGTCTGCTTGAGGAGGCAGGAATATCTGTACTGATGAAGAATGATTCTGCTTCTGCTTTTTTAGGCGTATTGCCCCAGGAGTTTGATCTGTATATTCAGGAAATGGATTTTGTTGATGCTGAACCTATTATAACTGATTTTGTTAGAAATTGTGAAAAATAGGCTCCTGAGATTGTTGTGATTCTATTGGATGGAGCACTTTTACCTGAAGAGACCTCAGCCTCAGAAATGACCCATTCTCCGGATAATAGCTTGAATTCTGCGTATTGGTTGAAAAGTTTGATGTATTTGTAGCCTTTGGAACAGATGCATTTTTATTGTTTTCTGTCCAGCTGTCATATAGAAGGAGTTTACTTTTCTGTCCATTGTATGAAGGCCAGAAGTCGGTCCACCATTTGGTAAAATTGTATATTTCGTTTCCCTGTGACAAGTACAATAAAGCGCCGAGATCAAACCCTCTCCTGAAGTACCAGTTGGATCCAGATTCACATAAAGCGTTAAAAGGTACTCCGTCAACAATGAAAAGCGGGGTGCTGCCTGAGAAACTTCCGAATCCCCTAATGTAGCATTTTGGCATTTCACCCGGCTGACCGCTTCCGATGACAGTAAGCCCGGGAACAATACCCTGCATCTGTTTGATAATATTATCCGACGGTATAAGGTTTAGCTTTTCTTTCTGAATCGAGAATACAGAACCTGTTATTTGTCCTTGTGCTTGAGTTCTGTAACCGGTAAGTAATTCATCTGCAGACGATGTTCGTGTGTTATTTTTAAGAGAATCCGACTGTATTTCATCTGATTTGGGTTGTTGTGCCGACATGCCTTCAATGCAAAAAGGTAAAAGGAAAATAAGAGATTTTAAGAAAATGTTTTTCATGAATGAAGGTAATGGTTTGTCAAATGTACAGAAACCTTAACGGCATTACAAACCCTTAATGACAGATAAGCTGCGGACAGATGCTGGCCTACATTTACCCTGTATGCATACTATTATATGTACTCATTGTTTGCGAATAAAATTTCGCAGGAATATATCATTAATTACTTCCTGCGAAAATAAATTCGCAGATTGAAAAGTATGGTGTCTGAAATTCAGTATGTTACAGTTCGGCATGGAATTGGTAAATATTATAGCATGAACTTATATTACATGTAAATAATAATTAAACCATCTAAAAACTACAATTATGCACAATCTAAACAATGAATTCAATCAACCTGAATTTGAGATGGATGAATTGAATCCTGAATTCTTTGGAGAGTTTAACCAGGAATTTGGAAACTCCTATGAATATCAGGGAGAAATATCTAATCTGGAAGGTACTTTCAACGAAGTCACACAAATGGAACTGGCTTCTGAGTTATTATCGGTTACAAACGAGGCTGAGTTAGACAGGTTCATTGGAGGTCTCTTGAAAAAAGCTGTTGGCGGAGTTGGTAGCTTCCTGAAATCAGGAGCAGGACAAGCCCTTGGGGGAGTTTTGAAAGGTATAGCAAAAAAGGCATTGCCCATGGCAGGCGCTGCTTTAGGTTCAGCATTCTTTCCAGGGGTAGGAACAGCATTAGGTGGTGCACTTGGGAGAGCAGCTTCAAATATGTTCGAACTTGAATTGGAAGGGTTGAGTCAGGAGGACCAGGAATTTGAAATGGCCAAAGCATACGTTCGGTTTGCCGGGAATGCTGCGCGCCAGGCAGTTTCGGCGGGTCAGGATCAACCGGCCGAAGAAATCGCACGGAGATCTGTAATTAGATCTGCCCGCCGGTATGCACCCGGACTGTTGATCAGAAGAAGGAGTTATCCGGGCAGAGGTTATTATCCAGGGCGAAGATATAATTATTCAGGGCGAAGATATACCTACCCAGGTAGAGGCTATTATTATCCCGGAAGAGGGTATTATTATCCTGGTGCCGGAATATATCCTGGTGCAGGAGCTTACCCTGGTGCAGCAGATAATGCAGGTGCAGGCGTGAATACAGGAGGAGGAGCCGGTTCCGGTACAGGTGGAGGAGATTATTCCGGCGCTCCCGATAATTCCAATTTCTTAAATGAAAAAATACGCAGGCTCGAGGAGATGGTGCGCAATTTATCATCGCAACTTCAATCACCACCTCCTGCCCCGGGCGGAGGAGACGGTAACGCCCCCCCTCCTGAAAAGGAAATGTATGAGTACTGGTAAAAAAATTTCAAAAAGCATTTCTGATGTCAGATCTTAAAACATACCCTGTAGCATTCCTGATATCGGAATCATACTCACTTCTTACACGATTGGAACAAATGAAACCCTTTGAAATGACAATGCCCATGGTCAGGAGTGCTTCTGTTTCGGCAGAAGCACTAAAACTGATTGGTAAACTGCTCGATAAGGGGAAGACTAATCTTTGTAATAGCATCAATCGGTATATCAGTTTTCTGAATTCAAAAAAGGGAAGTGAATCCGGGGAAGAGAGTCTGCAAAACAAGTTCTCCGCCATGAAACTTCGATATAATCAGATACTTGACCAGTTAGACATTTTCGCTGATGTTTTATCGCAAAGAAGTGAACACGAAACCGGAGTCTGGCTTTCAGGTCTTGATGCACTGGCAGAAGACGGATTGATATTGGGAAAAGCGTATTATTCCGTTCCTCCTCTGATGGTATATCTCGATCGCGGCCACGGTGCGGCTATCAGACGAGCAAGGACCAGGTTACCCGGCGGAGACGAAAATCCGGTTGCAGTAATTCAGATTCCACGGGAAAGAATGGTTGGAAATGGCATTGCTTCATCGCTTATCCATGAAGTCGGGCATCAGGGCGCCGCTCTCCTTGATCTTTTCACCTCCCTAAAACCGGCAATTCAGGAAGCAAAACAAACAGCCGGAAAAGACAAGGTTGCGTGGGCATATTTTGAGAGATGGATTTCAGAGATCATCTCTGACTTTTGGGCTCTTGCTCAATTAGGGGTGAGTGCAACGATCGGGTTGATGGGTGTGGTTACCTTGCCAGGCTATTTTCAGTTCAGGTTCGATCTGGATGATCCGCATCCTGCGCCATATATCAGGGTTCAGTTAAGCTGCCGGATAGGAAAGATACTTTTCCCCGATCCTCAATGGGACCGGCTATGGAATCTTTGGGAGTCATTTTATCCGAAAGAGAAGCTTCCGCCTGAAAAACTATCAGTAATGAAGCAGCTTGACAATGAAATGGATCGTTTCATAAGGCTGATAATCAACCATAAGCCACGGTCTCTCAAAGGTAAACGTTTAATTGATCTGTTTGAAATTCCCCGGAGACAACCCCGGAATTTCAGAGAAGCTTATCAAACCTGGAGAAAAAATCCGGGTTTAATCAATACTACCTCGCCTGTAATGGTCTTTGCAGTTCTGGGCCAGGCCAAGGCAGACCAGGTAATTACTTCAAAAGAAGAAAGCAACCTGTTAAAACAACAGCTGAACAGGTGGGCAAATGACAGATAATTTTTAAAAATTCAAATATTATGGGAAAAAAGGTAGCAACTAAAACGGATCCTATTGATCCTAAGGCGCCAGAAGTAATAAACGGCAATCTTACAACTGATTCTGGTGAAAAAGAGGGAGAAAAGTTAGTCGAATTCACTGAATATGACCTAAGAGGTCTCAGTAAAGGGGGGCCTATACCAGTGAGTTTACTCAATCGCTCATTTGAAGTTAATCTTGCGACTAACAAAAGATCTAAAAATGAATTCCGGGCTCGTGATTTCTTTGGGAAAATCAAAAGTCTGGCTGGATTACCTTCAGTAATTTTCGAAGCTAAACCCAGTAAGTATGACTATAAGAAAATGAAAGAGGAAATTGAAACTCATATTGAAGGATTGATTCCAAATGATGAAAATGGTTTCAATAACCTTTTTAATTATTCAAATTCCGGATTCAACCTAAATGAGTTTAATTTAATTAAAAATATAGTTTCAAAACCTAAACATCAAGGGGATCCTAAACATCAAGGGGATCCTGAGAATAATAAAACACAAGGGAGTCCTGAGAAGCATAACGGGCATGGGTGCCATGAGTGGAATGAAAATGAGTTTAATTATCCTCCGGGGCTCGAATTGATTTATAATTACTGGATGGATGAGGGTTGTACTAGTCAGACTCTTCAGGCAATTACAGAAAGGTATCGCAATATCCGGGGCAGATGGTCAGAAAGGCTTCTTAATTTTACATTGGATCCTTTGCACAGAGTTAATAACCTTTTAATGGGTTACATCAGAGACTTGAGGATTGGAGAGTTGTCAACATATGATGAAAAAAATCATGCCTATCTTCAGGCGTATGGGTATTCTTTATCTGGTATAAATTATAGCCGTGGATTAGAGGTGCGTTCCAATTTTCATTCTGCATTTAATAAATTACTTGCGGAATGCGCCAAGTACTTCAGACAAGTTGATGACAAGACAATTGATGCGGATGGATTCCCCCTTCTTATTGCTTTGCAGGAACTTAATATAATTCTTGCAACCGGAGATATTAACCAGACTGTTGCTTTTGCAAAAAAAGCAAGAGTAGAAACCATGACGGAACAATTAATCTTAGAGAGGCCTGAAATTGGTGAGTATCTTAAAGAGCGCCCCATGGTGCCTTATAAGCATGATTGGATGAGGAGGGTTGATACAATGAGGAGCATTCAGGGATGGAATCCAAATTCAATAAGAATATTTAATGAACTTGCAGAAAATGGTGAAATAATATTGTTGAGCGTTAGGTTTGTAGAATGGGCTAATATAAAGGATGAGGACTTTGCTGAAGCATGGGCATTATTCTTCAGAAATGAGATACAGATGTATCTGCATAAATATAATGCTGTTACAGGTGTTGACCTTACTCTGGAGAGACCGAATTCAGCTGATTCACAAATCAGGGATCTCCTGCCATCAATTCTGTTAAGGAAGCGCAGACTGCAAAACTTATAAGCTGGTATAGAATTGTTTTAAATATTATGAGAACCAGATTGCCTTCAACCAGTTTCGCAATCCGGAGTTTTCAGTCAGCAAACAGATTGATTGCAGCTGGAAGGGTAGTACCAGTTTCGGAAGCAGCGCTGCTCTGATCAGGAGCAGTGCTGCCACTTGAAAGTGAAGGTCTGCATCTGTCAAAGCGACATGCATGAAGACTCTAATAGAGTTCAATTTTTTATAATCTAAATAGTTAATCATGAATTATTTAAATAACCAGGCAGAAATGCTTGAGCAGGACAAATACAACTATTATTCAGCAGAATTGAATCCTGAATACAATTATCGGATAGCTGAGATAGGTCCAGTCAACAGATCAGTATATGAATATCAACAATCTGAAATTGTAGGGAAGGTTGATTCAAGGACACGAATAATAAAGACAGCTAATTCCCCATTTCGATATATCTGCCAGATAGTTACGCGGAAAAGTAATGGTACACAGTGGGTAGGATCGGGATTTTTTATTGGGCCACGAACAATTTTAACCGCCGGTCATGTTGTTTGGGATGAGTATATCAATAAAAAGATACCCAATTCCATGATATTTGTAACTCCTGCCCGCAATGGGGCAAGCAAACCGTTTGGAACAGTTTGTCCAATTAATGTGGTCCCATCTTATTCGGGATTTTCTAATAGCGATCTTGCAAATATTAAAGATTATGCTATAATTCATTTAAGTGCTCCATTGGGTTCAACCACAGGTTATTTTGGAAGGGGAAAATGGGAAAAAGATTCGTTCGGCAGCTCCATACTGACAGGTGGCAGACTCCCGGTATCAGTTGAGCCGCTTAAGCTTAACGTCTGCGGTTATCCTGGTGACAAGGGAGGGATAACCCAATATTCGTCTTTTAATTATAGTTTTTCTCTCAGGCAAAATGGAAGAATACTATCCTATTTAAATGATACTAAAGGTGGCCAGAGCGGCGGACCTGTTTGGATAAAAAGACACCCCTCCCTGGGAGGAAGAGTAGTAGTGGGAATTCATATAGCAGCAGGTCCGCGAGCTACTGCTCCATCGGGAACCGTACTATATAATAGGGCAATTTTTATTAGTAATGAAGTTAAAACTTTTATAGATGGGAATATGCGATAAAACTAAATACTTAAGGCTGCATGCCCCAGGTAAGCCAGTATTCCTAATTTACGGTTATAATGATGTTCATCGGGTAAACCCGGTAAATGAATGGGAAGAGGAAACTTGATGAGTTAAACAGGTTGTAATTACTATGCTAATAATTGATTCCCACTGTCATGCAGGGAAAGGCGACGGCCTCACAGGTCCCTGGGATACTTCAGCGCCATTGACGCACTATCTGAAAAGAGCTCATGAATACGGGATCACAAAAACCGTTTTGTTCCCTGTCTTCCATTCCGATTATGCAATGGCAAACAGGGAGGTAGCCGGAATAGTGGCCTCGGATCCCGCACGGTTTTATGGATTCGCATTTGTCAATGCAATCAGGGATTCTGGAAGGGTTTATTCCATGGTCAGGACTGCTGTTCAGCAATATCGCTTCTGCGGAATAAAGGTTCACCGTAACGATGCCAGCATTACCCGCGAAATATGTGAAACCGCCAGGACTTTTTCTCTGCCTGTATTATATGACATCATGGGTGAAGTTTCACAGGTATTCCTGCTTGCCGTTGAGTATCCTGATGTAAATTTTGTTATTCCGCACCTCGGAAGTTTTTCAGATGACTGGAAGGCGCAGCAATCATTCATTGATCCTCTTAGCCGGTACACAAATATTTACACCGACACTTCAGGAGTCAGAAGATTTGATTTGCTGAAGGAAGCTCTCGACAGGGCAGGGGCCAAGAAGATTCTCTTCGGGTCTGACGGTCCGTGGCTTCATCCGGGTATTGAACTTGAGAAAATACATGCTTTAAGGTGTTGCGAAAAAGATCAGCAGCTGATCCTTTCAGGGAATTTTTTACGATTAATTCAGGAAACAGAAGCAGCTCAAAACAGGATTGTGTCATACGGCACATCATTAAAGGGCGAAATTAATTCTCCGACAGGAACATCATTGAATCAAGGGTCATGGATTTTCAGGCAATCATAATATTTTTCTTAACATGCTGCTGAACAGCCCTTAGAGTAACATTAAGTCTTTCAGCTGCTTTCTGTTTATCGCCTTTCTCCATTTCGATTGCGATCTTTATTGCAAGATAAGCGGCAATATTTTTTATGTCCATCAGGCTTTCTCCTGAAACAATTGCCCTTTTGATAGATTCCTCCCAGCCGTCAATTGTTTTCAGCAAATCATTTGACTGAATCTGCGACGGACGATCCTGTGCCGGGATACTTCCAAGGGTGATATATGTACCTCCTTCGTGGCGCATGGCAATTCTCCTTATAAGCTGACGCAATTCCCTGATGTTTCCCTGATACTCTTTGCCGGTAATGAAATCAATAACCTCAGGGTCAAATTCCAGAATCTCTTTTACCGACATTTCCCTGCAAATCTGTTTCAGGAAGTAGTTTGCAAGAAGTTCTATATCGTCAGAATGATCTCTGAGGGGAGGAACTGATAGTTCTACATCGGAAATACGGTAGTACAGATCATCCCTGAATTTCCCTTCCGATACAAGCCTTTTCAGATTCTTGTTTGTGGCACAGACAAGTCGGAAATTCGTAGTTTTCCAGGTATTGCTTCCGACCCGTTTAAAAGTTTTTTCCTGAATAACTATTAAAAGCTCCGCCTGGAGAGTAAGTGACAGTTCGCCAATCTCGTCCAGAAACAGAGTCCCATTATCCGCCAGGGCAAAGGCCCCGTCCCTTGAACTAACAGAACTCGTGTAGGAACCTTTTTCATGGCCAAAGAATTCGCTTCCCGATAATTCAGGGACAACCGTTGTACAATCGACCATAACAATTTTTCCCCGGTTTTCTCTCTTATCGAGAGTATGGATCAGTCTTGCAACCAATTCCTTACCGGTACCTGATTCACCCGTTATCAGAATGTTTGATGTTGAATAAATTGATGCTTCAATTACTTCAATCAGAAAACTTTTCCAGGGTTTGCTTTCACCTATCAGATTATCATGTACAAGAGATGAGTCAAGTATAGCTTTTATGTCGCTCCATCTCTTCTCTTTAATCTCAATAAGCCGTAAAAGGGAATCGATACCTTCCCAAATAACAATATCGGATAATCCTTTGTTTATCAGCTGCCAGCATTTAGCTATTTGATGCGGAGATTCAAGGAGAACAAGAATTGATCTTAATCCTTTTCCTGCAAGTTTCCACATCTGTTCAGGAATTACCGATACCTCAGGTATGGAGTCGGAGAAAATTAATATTGAATGAACATCTTTTTTCTCATATTTTGAGGAAGCAGATGATGGCAGAGGTATAAAACAATCTCTGTCAAGATAATCTTTTATCCATTTAGATTTAGAAATATCAAGATAGAAACAAGAGTGCATGAATCCTATTTTCTTAAAACTCAGGTTAACTCTATTTTTTTGACAATCGGGTATCTAATTTATGAAATAATATTGAAAGAATATATCTGAAGTTGTTTTTTTAAATTTAAGGACCTTAAGCAAACAAAAAAGCCCTCATCTCTGAAGGCTTAATTGTGATCCAGCTGGGGCTCGAACCCAGGACCCCATCCTTAAAAGGGATGTGCTCTACCAGCTGAGCTACTGAATCTCTCGTTTTGCGAGTGCAAATGTATTATAATTTTGCTTAAATCCAAAAGAAAAATGCATTTTTTAATTAGTCAGATTATAATTATTATTTTCATTTTTCTTTTTCTTTCTAATCCCTTAACTTAGCATTTGTTCAATGTCCGCACAAAGATAGCTAAATAAACGATACCGATTTCTTATTCAGCTATATTGAATAAAAATAGGTAACTGACTTGTATATTCAGAGGAGTTCTTATTGTTAATCCAATATAAAGAGATGAATAGTATTTTCAAAGATAAAGTTGTTATTGTCACCGGGGCTTCCTCTGGTATTGGAGAGGCAACTGCCAGGGAATTTGCACTGAGAGGAAGCAAAGTTGTCCTGGCGGCGAGATCTGAAGAAGCTCTGGCAGTTATAGTCACCGAGTTGAAAAAACTGAATTGCGAAGCCTCCTGTTTTAAAACAGATGTAAGCAGTGAGGAGGATTGCAGAAACCTTATTGAAAAAACGGTTGAGAAATACGGTACTATCGATATACTTATAAACAATGCCGGTCTCTCGATGAGGGCAGCATTTATAGACGTTGATTTAAAAGTACTACACCGGCTTATGGATGTTAATTTCTGGGGAACAGTACATTGTACAAAATATGCATTGCCTTATCTGATCGCTCAAAAGGGATCACTTGTAGGAGTTTCTTCTGTAGCAGGCTTTCATGGTCTGCCGGGCAGAACCGGGTATTCAGCCTCTAAGTTTGCGATTCATGGTTTTCTCGAGACTATCAGAATTGAGAATCTGAAAAAAGGGTTGCATGTCATGATCCTGGCTCCCGGTTTTACTTCAAGCGAGATCAGAAGACATGCGCTGCTGGCTGATGGCAGTGAGCAGGGAGAGTCGCCCCGTGACGAAGGTAGCCTGAATTCTCCGGAATTTGTAGCTAAATGGATATTGAAGGGTATCCGGAAAAAGAAGAGAAATAAACTTCTGACATGGGAAGGAAAGCTTACTGCTCTTTTTCAGAGAATAATACCAGCGTTTGTGGACTGGGCATACTATTATGAAATGTCTAAAGAGCCAAAGTCTCCAATTAAATAGATTGGTTGTTCATTTTGAAGAAGTCGGGAATCGGAAGTCAGCTTTTCCATAAAATCGATGAAATTGGGCAGAAAAGACCTGATTTTAAGTAGAAAAAATTTATCTTAGTAAATCTCTAAATTCAAACAGCAATGAAAAGATTAAATTTTCTGACTATTTTCTTAATTATTTTTACTTCTGCCGGACTCAGTCAGTCGAAGACCTATGTAACTGCCGGGGGCGAGGCTTTATTCTCCTTTGCAAGCATTAATGATAATGGCTCTGACCAAAGTTCAACATTACGCTGGGCACCTGTATTTAATTTTCAATCGGTGATCAACAGGGATCTGAGCCGCAATTTTGGCCTTTTCGGAGGAATTTCCGTGAGAAATGTGGGTTATATATATAATAATTACACCGATCCTTCAACGGAAAACGTATACAAGAAAAAATTCAGGTCCTATAATCTTGGTCTTCCGGTAGGTATAAAACTTGGTGACCTTGATGGCATGTTGTTATATGGAGGGTATGAAATTGAAGTACCGTTTCTTTACAAGGAGAAAACATTTGAGAGCGGAGATAAGATAAAAAAGATAACAGGCTGGTTCAGTTCCAGAGAGGAGATGTTTCAGCATGGTTTCTTTGTGGGGGTTGAGTTTCCTTATGGCTTTAATATTAAATTCAAATACTACCTGAGCGAATTCCATAACCGCAATTATGTTGACTCGGGTGGCAATAAACCATATGAAGGACTAAAATCAAATATTTTCTATTTATCCATTGGTTCCTATCTTTTCAAAAATTATGATTTCGGAAAATAGTAGCTGTTAATTGAAGGAATTTTACTATATTGTGATTATCTGATGCTCTGAATTGTCAAGAGTGTACAGGAATGGGGATAATTCTAACGAAAACATTAAATGTATGAGCCAATCTGTTTATCCATTGCTTTATCAGATCAATACAAGGGTTTGGCTTACTGATTTATCGCAAGGCCTGGGACGGCATGCTACACTGGATGATATCCCCGATATTGAGCTGGATCAGCTTGCCAGCCTTGGTTTTGACTGGATCTGGTTTATGAGTGTCTGGTGCACAGGCGAAAAGGGAAGGAAGATTTCACGTGAAAATCCTACGTTCCGGCACGATTTTGAAGAGACCTTGCCTGACCTGAAAGAGGAAGATATCGCAGGTTCCGGCTTTGCAATTGCTGACTACAAAGTAAATCCCGATCTTGGTGGAGATGCTGCGCTGGCAAGGCTTCGTAAAAAGCTCCGAAACCGGGGTCTTAAACTTATGCTTGATTTTGTTCCTAATCATATGGGTCCTGACCATCATTGGGTCGAGGAGCATCCGGATTATTTCATATCCGGATCTGAAAGTGACCTTGTGAACTTTCCCCGGAATTATGCCAGAGTTAATACTTCCAATGGCGATCTGATACTTGCTTATGGTCGTGATCCCTATTTTGACGGCTGGCCCGACACTTATCAGCTTGATTACAGTAATCCTGCCACCGCAGAGGCTATGTTGCATGAACTGATTCGTATCTCATATCAATGCGATGGGGTAAGATGCGATATGGCCATGCTTCTCCTGCCTGAGGTTTTTGAAAGGATCTGGGGAAGGAGTTCCCGGCCTTTCTGGCCATCAGCTATTAAAACAGTGAAGGAAAAGGTCCCTGGATTTTGCTTTCTGGCGGAAGTTTACTGGGATATGGAGTGGACAATGCAGCAACAGGGATTTGACTATGCTTACGATAAACGGCTCTGCGACAGGTTGCGTGAGGGGCACGCACGACATGTAAGAGAGCATTTTTTTGCAGATATCTCATATCAGGATAAACTTGCACGATTCCTCGAAAATCATGATGAACCTCGTGCTGCTTTGACTTTTGACCGAAAAAGACATGAAGCCGCCGCAATGCTGACATTTTTGTCACCCGGACTGAGATTTTTTCACCATGGACAATTTGAAGGACGAAAAAAACACGTTTCACCGCATCTTGTGAGAGCTCCTTTTGAGCAGGTCGACACTGGCATTAAATCTTTTTATAATGATTTGCTCACTATTTTGAGAAGATCCGAATTCCGGGAAGGAACATGGCAGCTTCTCGAATGTTTTCCAGCCTGGCATGGAAATGAATCATGGGATTCTTTCATCGCTTTCAGATGGAAGGGAAAACAGGGTGAAAAGTCAGTAGTCATTGTAAATTATGCCCCTTATGCCAGTCAGTGCTATACTAACCTCTGCCTGCCTGACCTTGAGGATCAGCAGGTCCTGTTCACCGATCTGATGGGAAAGTCAGAGTATTTGCGCGATGGCAATCATCTCATGGAAAGAGGTATTTATATTGATCTTCCTCCCTGGGAATATCATATTTTTCAAATTGAGATCCTGTAGTTAATAGATTAGGAAGTCCAATTATTCCTTCTTTAGTCCTTCACAGTGGCACATGAGGTGACCAGAATAAGGACTAAAAAAGGAATAGTTGCTTTTTTCACAGGTTTAATTATCTGTTAACTACAACGCCAAGATTTAAAGTAAAAAATGACTGGGAGGGGAGATCTCCTCCTTTCAGGCCATAAAAGTACTTTCCTGAAAGTGAAAGACTTGTTCTGTCGGTGTTATACATTATGCCCAGCTCCGGCCTAAGCCCAAACTGCCAGGCCTCATTATTGAAAGTGTATTGACCAAAATCTGTCCTGTGGTGTGAATATAGTATTCCAATCCCAAAACCTGCAAATGGTGAGATTTCACTTTCCGGCATGGGAAAAAAAGTAAAGGTTGCGAGTACAGGAACTTCGTCGCTGTATCTCCACTGTTTTCCTGAATATGAGACATTTCCGCTGGTATATGTTTCAAAAGGCTTGTTTTCATAAAACAGGCTCCATCCTGCTTCAAAGCCTAAACCAATATTTGGCCTGACCAGGTTAACATAGTTTAAAGTGAAGCCCCTCCAGCTCGTTCTGGAAATATAACTGTTAAGGCTGCCGGAACCGAATCCTACAGTATATTGAAATGAAGTATAGTGGCTTTGTGCCATAGCCGACGAGACTATGAAGGTAAAAATAAGAATATGTAGTGCTTTTTTCATAACAAATGAATTTTTTCTTAGTTGGTTTTGAGATAAGATGACTGATCGAATGCCTTGTCAATAAGATGATTGACACGTTCAGGACTATATTTTCCCGATAATATGCCGTTCACAAGACCAGTCCACTGCCTGACAGGAGCACCATTGCCAGCCAGCTCACTCTTGTCGATAATACTCATCAATAACGTACCGGTTATGTATGAATCGTAATAAGCAGGAGGATTATATCCCCAGTAAGGATAATTGTTGCCATACCACCAGTACCAGTAATCATAATAGTACATAACAGTAGTTGATTCCAGTTCTGCGGGGGTTAGTAAAACATCCGGACTGGCACCGACAGCTACTCTTTTCCATCCAAGGTTTTCCATGTTTGATGCAATTTTGGCAATTATCTGGGTGGCAGTTGCGTCTGGGATAAATTCAGGATTATCTCCTTCCTTCATGTTTCCCGTGATCTTAACAATTCTGTCGGGCATAGCATAGGTGCCTTTGGCAGCAAAATTATAATCAGGATTGTGATTAGTTACAACTATATCCAGATCTTCAGTGTATTGTGGTCCTTCCGGGTAGCATCCCCAAAGAAATATCACACTAAAAATGGCAACGATTAAAAAGAGTTTTCTTTTCATGTAATTCAAAATTTATAAGGGTTATTTGATTATTGTAGTTCTTAAAGGTAACTATTTTTTATATATTTTTCCCTGACCTGATTTCAAACCGGTACGGTTAAACTACTATCTCAGTTAAAATGATCCGAAACTTAAAAAGGATAGCCAATAGCCAGATAGAATAACCCGCCTGACAATATCCTGTCTGTTCCGAACAACCAATTCCTGTTACCTGTAAGATAAGGAGTTCGAAGGGGAAAGCCCATATCTGCACGCAGGACAAAGAAGGAGAAGTCGAACCTTAATCCAAATCCTGTACCAACTGCCAGCTGATCATAAAAAGTATGAAAATCCAGTTTCGCGCCAGGGCGGTTTGGATCTTCATTTACGAGCCAGATATTTCCCGTTTCTACATAAATTGCTCCCTTTAGCATCTTCGACATGTCAAAACGAAATTCCAGGTTGCTTTCGAGCTTAATATCGCCTGACTGATCAATATACCCGCTCTGATCATCGGTGTGGAAGGATCCCGGTCCGAGATACCTGGCCGTAAAGCCCCGAACACTATAGGCACCGCCACTGAAAAATTGCTCAACATAGGGCAAAGCAGTTGAGTTGCCGTACGGCATACCTATGCCGGCATAAAGCCTGAAGACCAGTGACTTGTTAAAACCGTTCCGGTAGTACCTGAAATCTGCAGTTAGTTTCACATACTGGGAATAAATATTTTTGAAAAAGTAATATGGTCTTTCCGATGGCTCTTTTTCAATTCCTTTTAAAAGATCAATCAAATTACCGGCAACACTTATTCCTCCCTGGAATAAAAAATTGTTTGGTCTTATGTTCAAAGTATTATTAAAGTTGAATTCATATTGTGAACCCAGGATAAATTGCTCCTCAAAACTTTTTCTTATATAGATATTTTCGCCGACAACTGAGTCAAAATCAGCAGTTGTAGCAAGCAGTCGGACTGAATTAAAATAGAGAGGAAATAACGAATGCTGGATTTTGCTGTTCCTGCTCCATTGATAATTAAGGTTTGTTTTTAAAGACAACATTTTATAGTAGGCTGTCCTGTTAAGTAAACTGGCCTCAGCATTAACTGCAGTGCGCTGCAACAGCATCGAAGATTTTTTCTGGTAGTTGAAGGGGATGATAATTTCAGGAAATGTCAGACCTGTGTTTACTCCGGCCTGATAGGAGTAAGTACCTATCTGATCCTCCGATTTGGCTCCGGTTTGCCATTCAAATCCACCGGTTAGTCCTAACCTGAGCCTTTCTGCTCCCTTAAAGGCATTTCCATTTGAAATACTTGTTGAAAAGAGGGGACCGGTATAGCCTGAAGATTTTGTGGCAATATCAGCCTCCAGATCGAGGCTGATATTATCCGACATAATTAAATCAATCTTTACATCCAGTAAATGGGAGAGGCTGTCGCTCTTGTTCTGAATATATGATATGTTAACATATTTAAACACTCCCAGGTTGCTTAGCCTCGCAGTGGTGCTCTGATTCACAGTATATGAGTAAAGATCTCCCTTTCTGAAGTAAATTGAATTAACAATTACATCCGGTTTAAGAATGTTCCTTTCAGAAATAATTTTGATTCCGTCATAAATGATAGTATCTTTTATTGCTGACGATGAATCTGTACCCTGTGAATTATATACTGTGACATTATTTATTTTATAAACTGAAAAGGCAGGCAGAGGGACATCCTTTTTTTTACTAATAACCAAATCGATCATGTTGCCTGCAACACTGGTATCTGCATTCAGATCAATTAACTCAGGTACAAAATAGAAATAACCCTTATCCTGCATCCTTTTTGACATGGAAATTCTTGAAGATTTAAGGGTCTCAAGGTTAAACTGGTTTCCAGGCCTGATCTGAATCATGAAGTCATCCCTGCTTATGAGTGTGTCGATCTGGTCTGACATTGAATCCAGTTCAACCCTGTTGTAAAAACCAGGCGGTTCGAGATTAATGAAGTAAGATACTTTTGCCTTATGAGGATTTCGCTTATTGGTATCAATCTCCGACCAGGCTGTTGTCCGAAAATAACCCTTATCGAACAAATCGCTTTCTATTTTGGATGCCCTTAATGAAGGGTTGACATCTGAAATCAAAATCGGAGAGGATGAGAATGTTTTGTACAACCATTTGCCTGCTTTATTTCCTTCACCTGGCTTAATATAATTGTGCACCCAAAGGCCGATGGGAGGAAGCAGACGCTTCCCGAACATTGAGTTGTTTACCTTGTGGTTGGTAAGGGATTCAACATAATTTTTAACTGATGATGTTTTCGGGACATTGCTTTTATTAATTATTTCAACCCTTTCTCTTCCTGTATAAAGAATCTCATCCTTTTTCAAAAACCGGGTATTGGAGCATCCATAAATGAAGATCACCAGACAAAATGTAAATATTGATGAGAACTTTCTCATTATTTATTCTCCGGTTTTTTAAGACTATTTTCATTCTTTCTCCAAATATCGCCCAGCGTCGGGTAGCTTTTCCGGTAGGTGAAGCCAACACCAGTCTTAATGACCTCTCCCTCGAAGACATCTTCATAGGAATGCTCATTATAAACTTTAAGGAATTTTGTTGCCGCCGAATCGAGCCTGTATTCAAATGAGAAATTATTAAGTGACATATCAGAGGAATTCGGCTGCTTGTTTACATCATTTATTCGACCCGATAATTCAATCTGTGCCCTGTTATTCATGAGTGATCTTTTTACCTGGTATGATAAGCTCGTTTTAGTTTCCTGCCCGCCTGACCCGGTGGCCTGTACATAGGAATCGATCCCGAAGGAAATGTCAATTCCCTTAATTGTGGTTTTGGTAAGCTGATTCAACTGAGTTGCAACCATCTGATTAACCTGTTCAGTTACATAATTTGAGGAGGTCGATATTCCCGGAAGATCTATCTGCTTAAATAATAGTATTGTTATTGCCTGACGCATTTGTTCTTCAGGGCTCAGAGTATTTATAATGCTCATAAGATATTGATCAGGGGTACTTATTGAAAAAAGTACAGCCATATCGGACAGACGATTTGATAACTTCAGGTTTACATCAAAATCTACATATCTCTCCTTGTTGTCAACCGGATTAACATAGGAACTTTTCACTTTATTGACTGCCTCGAATTTTAACTCCGGATCATCCAGATTTCCTGACCAGTATATATATCCTCCCTTCGATATAGTAAAGGCTTTATTTGGCCATCCTATCATTTTTAAATCTGCTGACCCTTCGCTCACGCCGTATTTGCCTGCCAGATTGACCTGGCCGTTGGAAAGCATGTTGTAGTTGAGTTCGCCTCCACCCTGAATGGCCAGATCAATTTTATAAATTCTGTTGGATAAGCCAATATTTATCCTCGTGGATGGATCTATTGAAACTATTGATTCTATTGATGTCCTGTTGTATCCGGTCTTTCCCGGAACCGGTTTCTTATTCTTTTCTTCCCCAGGTTTATTCCTGCTTTCAAATTTCAGAATTTTGGAGCTCTCGGAAAGGGCAAGGTCTTCCAATTGCCTGAAAAATATGTCAGTACCAGCTGTCAGAGCTATTTTGCCTTTTAATACCGGACTTGTGACAGGGCCCTTTAAAGATAATCGTGAATCGATGAAAATGTTTCCATAAAAAGAAGCGTTTTTCTCTTCGTTCCTGCCCATTACCTGAAGGTTTGATGAGTTAACATTCAAATCGGCTAGGATAGAATTTCTGTTGCTGTAATCAATATAGCCATCAACCGAAAGTTTATGGTTGAGAGAATCGAAAACACTGAAATTATTGAAAATCGCTTTATTATCCAGGAACTTAATTCTTTCATCAGGGATCCTGTAGAGAGAATTCAGGGTGTTGATCCTCAGGTTGCCATTTTTAATAATAACATCACCGGTAATTGAGTTGATCCCGTCTTTTGAAAGTAAATCAAACTGTCCCGATGCATATCCTTTTAAATCAGAAAGGAATTTTTCAGCAAAAGGCTGGAAACTGCTTAACGGAATTGATGTGAACTCAGCATTTAAACTGCGGTTTCCATTTAACGGTTTGATGCCCTTCAGGAATACTTCAGCAGTGTCGAGCCTGCCGGTTAATCCGACTATATAATCTTCGGAACTGTTAGAATCAAAATAGGCGTTCACGGAAACTATATTGTATTCAAGTCCGTGCCATTTTAAATCGGCCAACTGAAATGCAGAAGCTATTTTTATTCCCTGATTTGCTTTTATATTGTATTCTAGACTACCGCTGATTGCTCCTTCAGGCAAACCCTCAATCATATTTGTGCTTACAATTGAATTAAATGAGACATTGTTCAGTTCAACTTTATAGCTACCACTGCCTCCAGAATCTTCTGTTAATATTTTAACAAAGGAATTGCCTGTATGCATTTTCAGCGAGGGAGAAATTGTCTTTCGCGGAATGTTAAACGTAAGCAACCCCGGCGTATCCATTGTCCAGTTTACGCCATTCAGAACAACCATTTTTGAAGGGATATCAATTTTAATATTTTCATTATCAACTGATTCCCCAAGTTCAATATCATAAAGCAACTCATTTTGACCACCTGATAAAGAGGCTCTTGTAAGTCCTTTTCCTCCAGCCAGACTGCTTGAAATTTTAATTTTGCTGGCAGGATGTGACAATATCATACATCTGTTTGCTTCTACAGAAAGATTCAACACTCCACCGGAATCTGAAAGGCTGGCGTTCAGGAACTCTATCTTCGAAGCCTTGTAACTGATTTCGCTGCCAGCTATTGCTAAATCAATCTTGTTATCACTGGTTCCTTTGACAAATGTTAAATTCAGACCGGAAAAATCCAGAGTGGTATCACTCATCGCCATTCCAAGAAACTTATCATATTTTAGTTGAATCTTCGCGTTTATCTCAGGAATGAAGGAATTTCTTGATACTGATACTTCCTGGTCCGGGTTCAGGATTGACTTAAAGTAATTTCTGAAGCCTGCATAAACAGTACCATATTCACTTACAGGTTTCGAGAGCGATAGGTTGAGGTTGAAAAAATCTGAATTGCTCTTCAGATCGCTTTTAACAGAATCGGCTTCAAAAAAAAGATCCAGTTGATTCAATTTTGAGAAATAATCCGGTGCGGACAGTAAAAGATCGGAAACAATTAACCGGGTGGAGATATTGCTTTTCTTCTTTTGAAAATTGACAGCTAGTTTTCCATTAATTGTTAGTGAATCTTTAAGTAAATGAAGCCTTTGCAAATCTGCATGAAAAGCTCCATCTGCTGTAGCTTCCAGTTTGGAATCCTTAAAGCTTAAGGAAGAATTTATTTCAGTTTGTATAAACGGATCATCTATCTTTAGACTGATATCAATCAGTTCGTTACCAAGATTTGCTTCAACGAATGCTCCCGAATAAGTGTAGTTATTGAAAAACAGTGAATCGACACTTAAAATGGCATTTGCCTGTAAGGTTTTTAAATCCAGACCACTGCCGTTTAGACTTACTGATCCACGGAGTGCCCCCAGGCTTTGATTGCCGGTTAATCTGCCGGTCATTAGATTGTCAAATCTCGAATTGGCGGAATAACTTTTATTGTTAAGATCAAGATTACCAAGCAGATCAATGTTTCCCAGGTCACTTTTAATGGATATATTAAACTTGGTAAATTTGAGGGAATCAGATACTATTCCATTTATTGACAGATGATTATAATCGGGAAGTTTTTCATTCATTCCCAAAATCCCGGCCACATCTTTCAACCAACCGGCATTAATTTCGGGTATCTCGAATTGCAGATCTCCGGTAATTTTTTCAGGTTGAAAGATGTTACCGGCTTTTCCTTTCAATTTAATATCTAAAGTCTCGTCATTACCAACTGAAAATTCGGAGATAGTCAGAGATGAATCTTTCAGCCCGAAATTTGCGGCAAGATCAAAGGATCTCGATGACAGAGCCTTGAAAACCGCGTTATTAATAAGTTCTGGTTTGAAATATAACAAGTCGTTCAATGAGATTCCTGAGTTTTTGATGACCAAATCTGCCTTTTTAATCTTGAAAGGATCAGAAAACATTTTAAAAAATCCTTCGTCGGCTTTACAATCAATTGTGAGATGGCTGTTTCCTGTTTCAAGCGAAAAATCCAGATTCGTTGTTTTTGAATCGGCCGCCAGAGTTCCTTTAAATTTCTTCAATGAAAAACCATTTCCCAGGTCAAACTTCAGATCACCGATATCGGCATTCAGGACCTCATTGTTCACCTTAAGGTTCGAAGCCTCAGAAGACATATTAATTACACTAACCGGAACAGATGAACTATCAGCCGATTCGGGATATCCTGCCATTCTAAAAGACAGGTCCCGAAGATTTACATTTTCACCGGTTATGTCCCAATCAAATTTGAATGGATTTTCAGTATTGACATTTTCAGCGGTTTCTGAATTTTTCTCCGATTGCAGAAGTACACTGGTTCCACTAATTGTAATATGATCGAAATCAATTACTTTTTTATTCAGATCCAGGATATTGGTTTGTATTTCAATTCCTCCGGCAAGCAGGTCAAGTTTTAATCTTTTTACCCGATCATCGAAAGCAAGGTTAATATTCCTGACAGAAAGATTATTTAATCCAATTTCCCAGGGTTTTTCATTATTCACTTTTTCTTCATTCCCTCTTGTAATATTATAATTACCAATTGTAACTGACCCGGTTTCATCTTCTATTTCAAGTGATTTTACAATTAATGTCTTTTCTGCCAGCGACATTTTCTCAGTTTCAAGAACAATTCTTTTTACATCCTGATCGACATAGATCCCTGATATTGAATCTGTCATCCTGAAATTCAGTCCATTCAGTTCAATCTTTCCAATGGAGACCTCCCATGGTTTTTGAATGACGGCGGATTTTTCAGGTTCAGTCTTTATATTTGAGGTAAACGCCTCTTCAATATTTAACCCTTTTATTGAATCGTCTCTGAAAAAAAACACCCGGGCATTTTCAATTTTCAGAGAGGGGAGGAGGACCTTATTTTTAAGCAGAGCGATTGGTTTAAAGGATGATCTCACCTTTTCGGCATAGACTATTGTATCTTTTTCCTGCCCATATATTAATACACCTTCAACCAGGAGTGACCCGGGATTAACTCTTAAAACCGAACTTATATGAACGGGCAGTCTGGCGGACGATAAAATCTGATTTACTTTTCTTGTTGCATAGCGATGTGATCCGGGAAGATTAAGGAAAAGGAAAACCAAAAGCAACAAGCCGATTATCGTGATAAGAAAAATCAGAAGCGCCCTTAAAATTCCTGCTGTCCTCATTGAACCGGATATAATTTTATCTTCTTCTTGCGCCACCGGTTAGCAAAATAGTTCCGGTCAGGAGAAACAAACACAGATTAAACGTGTGATTATAACTCATTTTGGGAAATCTTCTTTCAGTTTTCATGATTTGAGAATTCAATTGAAAGAGAAATTTCATTTCTGATTCAGTCCTTTGCTTTTCAGATGGTTTATCAGCATTGTTGAATAACCTTTATACCATTCAGTCAGGCTCGAAGGATTTTTTGCCTCAGACTGGATTGACCACAAAAGTTTGTCTGTGGCAACATCATAAAGGTTAGCTTCAATGTAAAATGTTTTATCAACTGAATAGTAGCCCGGAGTGTAAACCTGAGGATAGTAATGGTTATAGTATCCGTAATAGTTTCCGAAATAACTATAGTTCATAGGATAATATGCCGAACCGGGGTTATAGGTTTCAACTTTTTTGGAATCGAGTACAGCCAGTGAAAGAACTGCATCACATCCTGTTTTTTTAATGGCTTGTGTTAACTCTTCTCTGGTAAAATCCTTAATTGCCGAGAATTTTGGAGGAAATATATCATTGCTTTTCACCACTTTAAAGCCCCTCGTTATCAGGGTTCGTGCCGTCTGCATCTCAACGTAAAAGTTATTGTCAGGGTTTTGAGCCATGACAATAACGAATATCTTCGAGTAGGGTCCCATCGATTTGGCTCCGGGATCAGCCCAGGAACCTGTTATTTTCTGCGAAGGACCGCAACCTGACATCACTATTGCCAGGAGTAATAAAGAAAAAAGCTTCATTTTCATTATTTTGAGTTTAAGTTTATGTATATTACTTACATCCAGGCTATTCTGGTTTGGTTTGGTTTTGGATTAAAGTTAACACAAGGATACAAAATAATCTCCTTATTTCATGTTTTTAGCATGTAGGATCTGATTCAATATGGCTTCCATTGTCAAATTGTGGTATCGGTTTTATTCTCTTTAAATCGGAGTCTTCTTTTTTCATATATTTGTGAGGAATTCTATTTCTAATTCAAAACATATTGAAATGATCAGACGATATGCAAAAAGGATAGGAGCATTGGGCGTTATATTCTGCCTTGTTTCTTCCGGGCTATATTCCCAGATTGACAATGTCGACTTTCTCAAGGCTGGTGCTGCTGATGGAGCCGCTTTAACGTCAGCCTATATATTGCCCTGGGCAAATGCCTTCGGTGCTGGTATAAACGGCAACTGGTACAATACGGCAAAACCTCATAAACTGGGTGGTTTTGACATCTCAATAGGAGCGAGCGTTGGAATTGTTCCCTCCTCCGACAATTCATTTGATGTGTCAACGATTGGTTTAAAGACCTTTACAGGCACGGGTATTTCACCTACGATTTCAGGTGCAAAAGTTGAAGGACCTACTCTGACCGGGCCTACTGTAAGCGGTATACCTCCAATTACATTTCAGGCGCCTCAAGGGGTAAACTGGGGATATATTCCGGTTCCGATTGTTCAGGCAGGAGTGGGGCTGCCATTAGGATCGGAAATAAAGTTCAGGTATGTTCCAAAAATTCCTATCGGCGAAGGTGATGTATCGTTGTGGGGCGTTGGGCTGTTGCACAGCATTATGCAATATATCCCCGGAAATAAATTACTACCTCTTGATGTCTCTGTTTTCGGAGGATATACAAAATTGACCGGAAACGGGACTATTAATATGCAACCCGGCGATCCGCAATTCTATACTTCACAATATTCTTCCGGTTCATTTGATAATCAAAATGTTGAATTAGTCTTGCAGGCCTGGAATGTCTCTGCAATTGCCTCGGTTAACCTGCCTGTAATTTCATTTTATGGCGGTCTCGGTTATACGAAGACCAGCACAGTGATAAAAATTACAGGGAATTTCCCCATTCCGACAATTAATCCTGTATTATCAACTTCGGGCCCTGTTTATGAGGATGATGGTGTCCTGAATGATTTTCCTGAAATCAATATTAAGAACTATTCCGGTTTAAGATCAAATATCGGATTCAGGCTGAAATTTGCATTTTTCACTTTTCATGCAGATTATACGAGGGCACTTTATAATGTTGTGTCAACAGGATTAGGATTCACTTTCAGATAACCTTAAAATGCAATATTTCAGAAAACCCGGTGATCATATTACCGGGTTCTTTGTTATAAGAAAATAGTCTATATTTAATAAACATTTCAGACTGTAAACAGATAGTTACATGAGTACAGAAGCCCGTGAAATTGAATCAGCTTACCGCGCCCTTCTCCAGGCAGCTAAAAATACCGTGGCGCCGGACGAGAAGATTAAGATTCGGAAAGCCGTCGATCTTGCCATTAGCGCCTGCAATAACAGAAAAATACTGACCGGAGAGCCGGAGATTCTTCATGTGCTTTCAGTTGCAAGGATCATTGCAGCCGAAATGGGCCTTGGAATCACATCAATAGTCACAGCAGTTTTGCACGATTCCTATAATAATCTGAAGCTTTCCGACAAGGATTTGGAACAAACCTTTGGCATTAAGGTTGTGGAGATACTTAAGGGGTTTTCCAGAATTACCGGTGTTGATTCAATGCAGTCGTCATTTCAGGCTGAAAATTTCAGAAAACTTCTCCTTAGCCTTGCTGACGATGTTAGGGTAATTCTTATCAAGCTGGTTGAACGTCTTGAATACATGAGAAACCTTCATCTGGCCCCGGAAAAGGAAAGAATGCCTCTGGCCTCCGAGACATATTTCCTGTATGCTCCTCTGGCCCACAGGCTTGGCTACTACAACATAAAGTCGGAAATGGAGGACCTTTCCGTAAAATACCTTGAACCTGAACAATACAGTTTTGTCGAAAGCCGTCTGAAGCAGACAACTGCATCGAGGAATAAGCTTATTAAGGATTTTTCTGCCCCATTACAGGAAAAAATGGAGAAGGAAGGCTTTAAGTTCACCATCAAAAGCCGCACAAAATCAATACATTCCATCATGCTTAAGATGAAAAAGCAGGGAGTGGAATTTGAGGAAGTATACGATCTTTTTGCGGTAAGAATATTAATCGACAGCGAAAGCAATACGGAAAAGTCCGACTGCTGGAGGGCTTATTCAATTGTTACCGATCTGTATCAGCCAAATCCAAGCAGATTACGCGACTGGATTTCGGTTCCAAAATCAAATGGTTATGAATCGCTACATACTACGGTTGTCGGACCAAGGGGTAAATGGGTTGAAGTTCAGATCCGTTCATTCAGGATGGATGAAATAGCTGAGAAAGGGCTTGCTGCCCATTTTAAATACAAGGGGATAAAGGGTGAAGGAGGTCTGGATACCTGGTTATCAAAGATGAGGGAACTGCTTGAATCATCGGAAAAAGATGATAATGCTTTTATTTCACAGGTTAAATCCGGTTTATATGCCGATGAGGTTTTTATTTTCACTCCCAAGGGAGACCTGAGGCAGTTGCCCGCAGGAGCAACTGTACTCGATTTCGCATTTGACATCCACACCGATGTTGGAGCATCCTGTGTAGGCGGCAAGGTTAATGGCAAAAACGTCACAATACGCCACGTACTGCAAAATGGCGATCATGTTTCGATAATACGTTCCAGGAATCAGAAACCAAAACAGGACTGGCTGTCGTTTGTGATAACTAACAAGGCTAAGTCAAAGATAAAGCAGGCGCTTAATGAGGAGAAGACTAAAGCGGCTGCAGACGGGAAGGAGATCCTGATGCGAAGGCTTAAGAACTGGAAGATTCCTTACGGCGATCTGGTTATTTCGAAGCTGCTAAGCCACTATAACTTCAAAAATGCACAGGATCTGTATTATTCCATTGCTGAAGAAAAGATTGAACTGCTTCAGATTAAGGATGTTTTGCTCAAGGAGGAATCGGAAGAAGTAACTTCTCATTTGCCGGTTGTTCCCGAGAAAGATATCAGGGATACAAAGGATGGTGTAGATTCGCAATATTCCGATTTTCTTGTTATTGAAGACAGGATTGAGGGACTCGATTATAAGCTGTCTCGCTGCTGCAACCCTGTCTTCGGTGACAATATCTTTGGTTTTGTGGCTATCTCGGAGGGAATAAAAATCCACAGGACACAATGCCCTAATGCCCATAATATGATGTCGCGCTATCCTTACAGGGTGGTTGCGGCCAAATGGACAAAATCGAAAAACACACCTTCATTTATCGGTTCAATAAAGATTACAGGTGTTGAAGATTTAGGTATGGTAAACAAAATAGCCGATGTTATCGCGGCACAAAAGATCGTAATCCGTAGTTTTAATTATTCCATGAGTGATGGAATGTTTGAAGGAACACTTAATATAATGGTTCCTAATCATAATGTTTTATACGGACTTATAAGAAATATTCAGGGCATAAAAGGAATACTGAAGGCAAACAGACTGGAGAGTAACTGACATTTCAGTACCTCAGGTCGGGTTTGACCGGCAGTTTGGCCATCTTCTCAACTTCGAGCGACGGAAAACCAAACTCTTCAACTACTTTTCCAAGGATCAGGTATGTTCCGCTTCCCTTGAACGGCCAGTTTTTAAGCGATGCAGAGAAATGAACGGTATCGAAAAAATCTCCGTTATGGTCGATGAAGCTGCCGAAGTTCATCCAGTCGTTTTTTACGGTCTTGATGTATTTAATGGTCACCAGATGACCTACCATCCTTATTTTACTTCCGACATACTCAGTCAGCCTGCGGGCCGTTACCTCTCCGCGGAACGGTGTTTGAAGCATGTCGAACCAGCTCTTTGTGACAGGAAAGCCAAAAAGTTCTATTTCGTCATATATGTCGTCGGTTTCGTTCCGGGCAAGATCGGGCAGTGAGAACTCCTTCGGTGTGGGGGCGAACAGTTTCGGAGTTGATTCGTGGCAGTTTCTGTTTATCATCATGTGGGCTTCCCACAGAAGAACGGACTTCTTTTTGCCGGTAAACCTGAATGCGCCGGCCCTGATAAGGAGAATAACCTGCTCAAGCCCAGGCGACACCCTTGCAATAAAATCGCCCAGGTCCCTGAAGTGGCCGCCATCGCGCCTGACCTCTTCAATGGAGCCTGCAAGCTTGTATTCGAGGCTCATAATATGAATGAATCCAATATAGATATCAGATCCATAAATAGTTGTCTTATGGTAGCTCATGTTTACGCATGGCAGCTGTATTGTGGCTCCCCATCTTCGGGCCTCATGAACATAGACCCAGGTACGGTAAAAGCCACCGAAATTATTTATTACAGCAACCATGAATTCGAGAGGATAGTGTGCCTTAAGGTAGAGGCTCTGGAAGCTCTCCACCGCATACGATGCCGAATGGGCCTTTGAGAACGAATATCCAGCAAATGATTCTATCTGCCGCCAGACCTCTTTCGTGATCTCCTCACTATATCCCTTTTCACGGCAGTTTGAGAAAAACTTATCGACTATCCTCTGCATCTCATGTTTTGAACGGAACTTTCCGCTCATTGCCCTGCGCAGGGTATCGGCATCTGCCAGGTCAAGCCCTGCGAAGTGATGGCAGACTTTCAGAACATCTTCCTGATAAACCATAACGCCATAGGTCTCCTCAAGCTGCTCCTTCATGACGGGGTGGATGTATTCAAATTTATCAGGATTGTGAAACCTGTAGATATACTGCTTCATCATTCCCGAGCGGGCAACACCCGGCCTGATGATAGAACTTGCGGCCACCAGTGTCGTGTAATTGTCGCAGTGCAGTTTCCATAGCAGACCACGCATGGCGGGACTTTCAATGTAAAAGCATCCTTTTGTATCGCCCGTTCTAAGAAACTCTCTTACCTTGCTGTCTTTCTTGAACTTCTGTATGGCATGAACATCCACATCGATGGCACGGTT
The DNA here is from genome assembly GCA_903844815.1 of uncultured Bacteroidota bacterium. Lineage (GTDB taxonomy): Bacteria > Bacteroidota > Bacteroidia > Bacteroidales > VadinHA17 > LD21. The sequence goes on from CAIMVD010000399.1 coordinate 113,379, forward strand.
TCGCAGTATTATCTCGGCGCTCTCGCGGATGTGGCCTATTCCGCGCTGGCTCAGGATGTCGAGCTTCGCAAATCCGATATCTTCGGCTGTGTACATGTCCCACTGTGTTGTCGGGAAGCCTTTCGGGGGCATGTCGAGCGCCGTATAGCAGGTTATCGGCTCTTCCGAGATGAGGATCCCGCCGGCGTGTATGCTTCTCATGTTTGGAAAGTCGGCTATCTTCAGTCCGGTGGAGAAGATGAGTTCGCTTATCTCATTCCTGTTGGTTGTTGCCGAGGGGTTATCGATAAGAGCGTCGATCTCCTCCTTTGGCAGCCCGTGAACCTTTCCAAGTTCCCTTACAATTGACTTTCCCCTGAAAGTGCTGATAGTGCCAAGCAGCGCCGTGTGGCCGTAACCATATCTTTTGAAGATATAGTCGATCACCTCATCGCGTTCCTTCCAGGAGTAATCGATATCGAAATCGGGGGGAGAACTCCGTTTGGGATTGAGGAACCTCTCAAAGTAAAGGTTTAGGTCAATGGGGTCAACATTAGTGATTTTCAGGCAATAAGCCACTATGGAATTTGCTCCGCTCCCCCTGCCCACATGGTAAAACCCCCGTGCCATGGAGTATCTTACTATGTCCCAGGTGATAAGGAAGTAAGCAGAGAAGCCCAGTTTGTCGATTATCTCAAGCTCATGGGCGATTCTTTTTTTAGCCTCGGCATTGTTTTTACCATACCTGTATATCATTCCGTCCCATGCCAGTTTTTCGAGGAGAAGCTTGTCGTCGTACCTGCTTGCGGAATAGATCTTCTTGTTTTTAATTCCTTTGAGGTCGAAATCAAGATTGCAATCGTCCAGCAGTTTCAAGGTATTCGCGGTCAGCCATGGATGATCCTCTGCATTTCTTTTGTTCGCAGCAGCCGTTTTGAAGAATTCATCCCCGCCGGCACACTGCCATGGCTGCAAATGGCTGAGCAGAATATTATTGTCGACGGCCCTCAGGCTCCTGTGAACTGAAATATCATCCTCCGAGGCAAATGTTACCGGCTGAAGCAGGACCATCTTGTCCCTGCTTATTCCGGTATTCAGGGTCAGCAGCCTGTTTATCTCCCCGGTTCTTATTCCTATGCGCTCATTGTCGAGCAGTTTCCTGTCGGGTATTTTTTTCAGGGAATAAATTATATACGATTCGGAAAGGGGAGGTGCCGGAAACGGTATTGGTGTTTTGTTGAAATTGTGATACGACAATAATTCATTCAGTTCCCTCATGCCGCGATTATTGCGTGCTATACCGGTAAAAAGAAGTTCATTGTCCTTCCTGAATTCAATGCCCGCGACAGGTCTGATGTTGTTTTTTACGCATTCTCCCGCAAACTCGGGAACTGCCGTAGAGTTGTTTATGTCGGTGAGAACGATGGTTTGGGCACCTGCAGCAATGGCCTGCTGTACCAGTTGTTCAACCGACATGGTTCCGTAGCGGAGGCTGTAATATGTGTGGCAGTTCAGGTACATTTTAAAAGTGTCTAGAGTGTCTAGAGTGTCTAGAGTGTCTAGAGTGTCTAGAGTGTCTAGAGTGTCTAAAGTTGACTTTTAACTCTAGACACTCCAAACTCTAGACACTCCAAACTCTTCTTAATCGTTCTTCCATCGCATTTTGCTCCTTAAGAGCATTTTCAAGCTGTTTCAGGGCCTTTTCCTCCCTTTCGGTTACCGTCATAACCCCCGAGGCTCTCCTGACTGCATTTCGCCCGAAACGCTTCCTGAGGTTATCCATGGCCAGGTAAAGACTTATCTTTTCAGGAGTATCGTCGAAGAGATCGAGCTGCTGAACTCCGCGAACCATATTGCTGAGCCTGACTCCAATGAGTCTTATGAGCATTCGCCGCTGGTACAGCCTTGCAAACAGCTCTTTGGCTGCAGCAGCAATGACATGGTCGAATGCCGTATAGGGTATCCGTTTCTGGAGGGTATGCGTGTCGAAATTGGAATATCTTATCTTCACGGTTATGCATGAGGTGAGTTTTTCCTGTTTTCTCAACTCGAATGCTATTTTTTCGACCATGCTTGTAAGCAGCTGGTTGAGCCGTACCAGATCGGTGGTATCCTTTTCGAAGGTATGTTCGGTGCTTATCGATTTCTGCTCAGAATAGCTGATAACCGGTGTTGAATCGATTCCGTTGGCCCTCTTCCAGATCTCAATTCCGCTTTTGCCCATAAGCTTCTCAAGCATCTCTTCGGGGATGTTCCTGAGGGTGTAAATGGTTGCGATGCCCATTGAACGGAGTACATGGTATGTCTTCTGGCCTATCATCGGTATCTTTCGTATCGACAGAGGGTCGAGGAAGGGGTGGACAATCTCTCTCCGTACCTCTATCTCTCCGTTTGGCTTGGCCTCTCCGGTGGCTATCTTCGATACGGTCTTGTTCACCGAGAGCCCTGCCGATATTGGCAATCCCGTCTCTTTTATGATGTACTGCCGCAATTCGTGCGACCATTTGACGCATCCATAGAAGCGGTCCATCCCCGTCAGGTCGATGTAATGCTCGTCGACGGATGCTTTTTCATACAGGGGAGCCCTTTCTGCAATTATTTCTGTAACCATGTGCGAATAATTGCTGTAAAGCTCCATGTCGCCACGTATTACGACGGCATCGGGACACAGGCTTCGTGCCATTTTCATTGGCATCGCCGAGCTTACTCCGAACTTTCGTGCCTCATAGCTGCAGCTCGACACCACACCGCGGTCCGACATTCCGCCTATTATCACCGGCATCCCGTTCAGCCGGCTGTTCTTTAGCCTTTCGACCGACACGAAGAAGGTGTCGAGGTCGAGGTGAAGAACTGATCTCTCTGTATTTCCGGATAGAAGCATATTTTTAAAGTGTCTAAAGTGTCTAAAGTGTCTAAAGTGTCTAAAGTGTCTAAAGTGCATGATCGTGACATTCTTGCTGCGAACAATATCTTGAAGTTTGCGTTCGTAAATGTAGATAAATTTGTAGGGCA
>CAIMVD010000400.1 GCA_903844815.1 uncultured Bacteroidota bacterium
AATTGCGATGGGAGGAGCTTTAGTAACGACAATTTTACTTTATTTAGGTCAATTATTGATAAAGTATTATATTCTACCTATTTAGGTGGTAGTTCTATGGATTTTATCAGATCCTGTTCTTTCAGTTCAAATGGAGAAATTATTCTCGCCGGTCAAACTTATTCTGAAAATTTCCCTACTTCAAAAAATGCGTATCAGAAATCGATGAATGGAAAGCAAGATGGCTTTTTAACAATACTAAACCAAAAGTTATCAAAGATTGAGTATTCAACCTTTATCGGAGGGGATTCAACCGATGTGGTCAATTATATTTTAGTGGAAGACAATGATAATAATATTCTCGCCGGTGAAACAAAATCTCCCAATTTCCCAATCACTTCCGATGCAATAAGTAAAAAGTATACCGGAGGTAATGCAGATGGTTTTATTACAAGATTTAACCTGAAATCGAATAAGCAGGTATATTCATCTTTCATAGGAGGTTCAAAAACCGATCAGTTAAGATATATCGCGAAAACTGAAAAACTAGAATATGTGTTGGTCGGAACATCCGCATCAAAAAATTTTCCAATAACTAACGACGCCCTGGACCAGTCAATTGACGCCGGACTGGATTTGGTGGTACTGATACTTGACAAAACACTGAAGACAATTGAATATTCAACTTTCGGAGGGGGCTCAAAACAGCGAATTATGGATCCTATTATCAAATATGTTAAAGGAGGGAATCTGATAATAACTTCTATGTGTGTTACTCCTGATTTTCCTGCAACATTTAAATATGTTGAACCCGATAAATCCTGGACCAATTGTATATGGAATTTTGATTTGACAAGCAAATAAGCAGATGAATACAATCTGTCAGATATCCAACCGATCATCACAATTCCCTTTGATTGAGACTGCTGCGTCCTTTTCTATGTAGTTGTTTTTGTATTACCAAAATCATGAAAAATTATGAAACCTAATATTTTCCAATCTGAAACAGACTTAAGAACAATACTACTAACTATGGTCTATGTTTTGCTGACAAGTACCGGTTTTACTCAATCAATACCAGTTGAAAACCTTTTCCTGGACCAAACTCCTCCGGGGAATACTCCTAAAGTACTTCCTTTGTTCGTAAATCAGGGTTTCTTCGCTGCAGAAAGAATAGCAATATCAAATGATGGAAGGGATATCTATTATTCAGAGATAAAAGCTTACTACCCTATCAGGGGCGAAAACATCAAAAGATACACGTTTAAAGGCGGAAAATGGGAGGGTCCCTTCAATTTGTTTGATGGGTATGCCCCGGCATTATCAGTTACCGGAGATACACTTTATTTTGAGAGAAAAGATCTCGAAATAAAATCAGAGACATATATCTCTGTTAAAAGGGGATCAGAATGGTGCAGTCCTAAAAGGATTTTAACAAAACTCAATAAGGCTCATTATTATCAGGTTACGAATACAGGCAATCATTATATTTCAACAATTGCGGGGTCTGGAGCCGGGATGAATGACTGGTGCAAAATAAATATTACAGAAGGCGATTCAACTGCAACAAGCCTTGGAAGACCCATTAATACCGGTGGTGACAATCTCGATTTCTTTGTCGCAGGGGATGAGTCATTTATGATTGTGACAAATCGTCCGGGATTAGCTGTTTGCTACAGAAAAGATGATGGTACCTGGACAAACCCGAGGGTTCTGGGTAAAAAGATTGACTTCGGACTGGGAAGCTGGGGACCCTGGGTTACTCGTGACAATAAATACCTGTTTTACTCTACAGGTACAAAACCCGATTATTCAGATGTTGCGGTATACTGGGTACGTATTGATGGTGTTATTGACAGTCTTAAAAACACAAATTTAAGCCCGTATATTAAAGCATTAATACCAAATCAGTCTGCACTTGCCGGACAACCATTCACTTTTCGTGTACCCGATGACATATTTTTTGATGATGACAGCAAATCAGCCCTGACATATTCCGCACAGATGTCAGATGGGAAGCCCATACCCGGATGGATAGTTTTTAACCCGGCAACAAAATCATTCACAGGCACACCTGCTGAAGTGGGCGAACTGACTGTTTTAGTTGTCGCAACTGATTCAGAAAACAGTTATGCATATTGCCCTGTGAAAATTCTTATATCAGCAAGTGATGTAAAATGATAAACCTACTCATTTGATTTAGGATTCACATGAAAAAGATTATAAGCACAGTATTATCAGGAGTTACATTATTTTCAGTTTTGCTTATGTTAAACTCTTGTCACGGGATGAGGAACTACGATCGTCCTGTACCTGCAGATAATGAAGCTGGCGCCTTTGTAACTGTAGGAGATGGGACAAAAATCTTTGTTTATGAGTATGTTCCTGCAGTAAATTTTAAAAATACGATTTATATTATCTCCGGGATAACCGGAATAAATCATAAAAGTGAAAGTGATATAATCGAATTATTAGGAAATAATGAAAACCGTGTGATTGTTATTCATCCGCGCGGAACAGGATATTCAGAAGGTAAAAGAGGAGACAATTCTGATCTTTCGGCTTTTATCAAGGATTATACGGAGATAATTAAAAGAGACACATTTTTCAGAGACTCTACCCGTAAGATCATCCTGTTCGGACATAGCATGTCGTGTGCAATTGCTCTAAGAGCCGCTGATGAATTGCATAGGACAGACGGAGTTATTTTGGTTAACCCTCCTTTCAGACTAAAAACGGCCAAAGGAATGAGTCCCCGATTTAGAGACTATCTCAAATATGCCGGATACTATATATTTGCCCCAGATGTGCCGGTTGTAAACATGGCAGGCGACCCTTCAATATTAACAAATGAAGCCGACAGATTAGAATCAGAGCTCAGAAACAATGATCCGCTTCTTGTAAAGTATTTCAGCATGCGATGTATGATGGAATCTAAAAAAGTAATGGATGCCATGGTTGAAAATGCACGGCAGGCCGATTATCCCCTGCTTCTGTTATACGGTGAGAATGATATGATTGCAGATAAGGCCGGATGTGATGAGATCTATACCGCCTGGAAAAATCAGAATAAGAAATATGAAACTATTTCAGGCGGCTCACATGGAAAATCAACTGTAATTAAAGGTTCGGATATTATACTTAAATGGATGGATGGAATAATCGCCGGATGTCCCGGCAAATTCAAACAATGAAAACCGGTGAAGTAATTGAAGTCTAGTTGGCAACTTCCTTACCCAGCGCAAAAACGTTCCACCTATTCGAATGAACAATTTGTTTCCGGAATAGTCAGGTCACTTGCTTTCAACAACTACTGTTTTATGAGCAATTGGATCAATTGAATGGTTTTCTCAGAAGCATCTAAGAAAAGGGCCCCGGGTATTTCATATGGTAGTGATGATAATTCAACCCTGTTTTTTACAGTCTCACTGAAATAATATACTATCCTTTTTTTCCCTGACCTATCTTTATGAAGAATTATTCAGGAATCAAAGGAAAGCTAATGTATCAATGAGAGGAAAGCCTCTTTATGATTGGGTGTATTAATGTCAGGAATAGCTGGGAAAGGATTAATTGATTTTTTATTAATTTTATTAGGCATTAGAGAGGCAAAAAACAATAATTAAAAAGTGCAGAGAATGAAAAGATTGACTGTAAGATGTTTTAAAACAGTAAAATGCAGAACCATTTTATCCTTTTTTTGTCTGTTTGTTTTTGTCAGCAGTAACTCTGCCCAGGTTAAGCCTGACAGGAATCAGGATTCTGACCCCGATACGGCCTGGGTCTCACCGAATAAGTCGGTACCCGTTTTTGCAGAATATCAGCTGTATCCTACTCCGGAAAGAGGAAAAGGTACATTCGGAAGTTTTATGATTTATCTTCCTGAGGAGTACAAAAATACATCCAAACGCTACCCTGTAATTTATTATTTACATGGGGGGAATGGGAACCAGAGAGAGGGGAAATGGCTTATGAATGAGATTGACAAAGCCATAAAAGCCCGAAAAATGCAACCGGTAATCATTGTAGGTGTGCAGGCATTACCAATTGGCTGGTATTGCAATGCCAATGTTGGTGCAAAAGGTGTAATCAGCGGGCCTGTCGAGGATGTTATTATAAAAAACCTTGTACCATACGTCGACGCTCATTATCGTACAATTTCAAACTCCTTTGGTCGCGGGTTGGAAGGATGGTCGATGGGTGGTTTTGGAGCAATAAGACTGGCATTCAAGTATCCTGAAATTTTCGGTTTTACTTCATCTGTTGCTGGTGCCCTGATTGACTTTCAGGATGAACACAATCCGCAATATCTTGTCAATACTTTTGGTCCTGCCGTTGGGCCTGATTCCGGAAAATCTATTGAATATTTCAATTCAGTTCACCCCAGATTTTATGCCATGAAGAATGCTGAGCGTATAAAGAAAAATGTAAAAGTAAGACTTCTTGTTGGCGATCAGGATTGGTTATATAACAATAATGGCAAGCTTATTACTAATATTTTTAGTGAGTATTTAGATTCACTTGGCATCAAACATGAGTATACAGTAATAAAAAATGCCGGACATATGGTGCCTCTTGAATTTGCTGACGGGACAAGAGAATATCCGGTTCGATTTTGGGTGGATGCATTTAACCCCAAATGAATACTTAGTAACCCACATACACCATGATCGCGATTGCGATTTAAAATAAATAATATCATTTACTTTCAGATACCTCCGGCACTTTCATGCCCGATGCCCCATAAGCTACATCTTCAGGCAGAATGAGCGCCCCATTATAAAAGACAATCTGAATCTGCTTCTGACCGTTCGTTCCTGCAGGTACTTCAAAGTGATGAAATCCCTTTGTTGAATCAAGCCAGGTGCCTTCCTTTATTGCGTTGGCAACGTTTGCCATATCCTGGACAAACCGCCATTCCCCATAACCCGCATCTTCGGGCAAGGTATATGCAACAGCGGTTTTTGTTGCATGAAACATCATCTCCCCTGAATGACCGGTATAAACCTGCAGCCTGTACCTGTCATAGGGAGCAAGATTGTCTTTGAGGTTATTTACAAGATTATTTATATAAATTGTAAAGTTATTAAATGCCTCTGCTGAACGCAACTCTCTTTTCCTTCGTGGTCCAGGACTAATTGCGTCTCCGGTAAAAAGCATCATGTCGGGTTTTAAAAGAAACACCGCACCTCCATTTGAATGTCCCCTGAGCAGAAATGTTTCGACGGTGCGCCCGCCTCCCAGGTCAAACATCTTTTCTCCATGCCTGAAAATCTTGTAAACAGAAGGATCTATGGCATACATGGTTTTCAGTCGCTCCAAGTCTTCGCCTTCCCCGATCCATAAAGGCACTTCTGTTTCAAGGAAAACTTTTGTCATACCACTATGGTCGGGATGCATATGG
>CAIMVD010000401.1 GCA_903844815.1 uncultured Bacteroidota bacterium
AAATGCATTTTTGAAACCTTTTTCAAACTATCAATGATGGACAACCAAAAAAACGATGTGAAAGTTTAAAAAAACATGACTTTAGAGACAGACACTAATTAGTTTCTTTGACGATTACCTTAAAGTACTGGAATCTCCTTCTCCTGATAAAGATTTCATTATTTCAAATCAATGGTTTAAGCTACTTTTCAATGATTCCTCCTTAGTGCTGGATATGTCAAAAGATCGGTTCGAAGAGTATTTTAGAAGTAATGATTTGTTCAAATTAAGGATAAAAGAATGGGTTGACGGTGGTGCTCCATTAAGTTTTAATCCTGGAATATTTAATATTGATGAAAAAGGAAATCATTTTGGAGATTTACCTTCAACTATCTTTATTTCTGAAAATTCTAATGAAAAGAATAAAGAACTATCTGACAGATTTGGCAGAATATTCATTTCTCGTAATGAAATGAAAGTCTTTGGTAAAATCCTGTTTTTTGATTCAAAATATATCATCGGCTCAAATCTTAAACAAAAAAATACGCTTAAATCATGGGAAGGGTTAAGTAATGTCAAGCTTCCTTTTTCAGATCTAATTCTTATAGATAACTACTTCATAAGGTCGATTAGTAAATCCTCAGGAAGAAGTAGTATATATAACCTTATTCAGATTTTAAAAGGGTTACTACCTAGAACCTGCAAACAAGGATCTATTAGGCTTAGTATTATTTCCGATGATAATTATGACAATAATTATAATATTAAATATACAGAAAACGAAAAAAATGAATACAGAAAGAGAACCAGTGATGATTGGTATCAGATGCTTTTAGAGGCCTTAAAAGTCAATTTTAGTGAATTATGCTTCTCTGTTTATATCGCAATTATTCCTTGGAAGAAAAAACTAAATCATGACCGAATCCTGCTTACTAATTACATATGGTTGGATTCAGGCCATGGATTTGATTGTTTTGATGTAAACGGGAATACAAAAGTCAAAACCACCTTGAAATTTATTCCAATTTTTTCTTCATCAGAGGCACCAAACTCAGCCTCATCCTTTGACTGTTGGTTAACTCTGAAAGACCAGGTAAAAAATATGATTGAAAATAATATTTATGAAAAGGGCAAAATAAAATCGAATTCCTTATTGGCTTAAGTTATCAACATTCAGCTAATACAGAAAAATCATTCTTGGACTGTTTTAACTAATGACTTCGGATCTATTACCGGCAAAATAGCATTGTGTAAAAACGTTCCTTTTAGCGAGGAAAACATCAATCCTCTGACTGTTGATAGAGTAATCGAGTTTAGCGAAGTTGATAGTATTTCCGGTAAATTCACATCTTGCGGATCTTCAACAATAAAATCAGCAAAATTCTCTACTTCAAATATACAACTTGCTTTTATCGATGCTAGCCTGGTTTCCTTATCCTCATGTATAATTTGAATAGTGGCTATGATGATTACAAGTTTACTTTCTGAAATTGCCTTTTGTTCCAGACTAATGTTATAATGAAAAGTAGTTTGATCTGACAACGGCTGAATTGGCTGATGCATATTTAATTCCAGCAGTTCTATCGCTCGGATTTGAAAAACCATTTTAGGTTCCTTTTGTGTTTTTTTGGGATTCTTCATACCTGTTGTTCGAACTTATTTGTGTTGCACAGTGCAAATGCTGAATTACTATTATCATTTCCTCCAACGACCAAAAAAGAGGTCCATGGAATGAAGATATTTCTTTTCAACCAGTATGGGTTAATAACTTTTTCGCTTACTTCGATAGAATACCTGACAGTTTTCGGTTTGACGGGCATTTCAACATTTATTAACCGTATGCCTAGTATCTGTTCAATATCCATTAATGTATCCATGTTGAAATTATGAGTCCCGCTTAACCACTTTGTTATTTCAGAAGGTCTTTTTTTAAGAGCCTTTGCCAGGTCAGTTTTTCTCCACCCTTTGGCTTTAATCCCGTTATCAATTATTGATGCTACCAACATCCTCTTTCTGGTTTTTTCGAGGTAATCGGGAGAAATCTCCTCCATAATCTCCCCTATAAATTTACTCTTATATTCATCTTCCTTATTCATCGTCGTCATCATTAAATACCAAATTGCCTTCAAAATCCATGTTATCGTCGGAGAAGTAAATTCCTCCTTCATTCATTCTTTTGGTAATATCCGCAGAAACTTTTCGCAAAAAGGAGTTTTCAGCTTTGAGCTTCGGTTCCTCACCTAATGTTCTTATGCTTTTCGACTTAGGACCTCCGCCACCAAGTATCAAAATATTATAACCATACCGGATACAATATAATCTCAAAAAACTGTTCGGCCTGTCGTAAAGTGCACAGACGCCATCACCAGGCTTTCCTTCATTTATCTTAAAAAATTGTTCTCGTGCACCAATAACTTTGCCAATAGCAATTAAACGGGAAAGGATATCAGTAAGTTCACTTTTAAATGAATTAATATTCTCTTTAAGAAAATTTTCGAAAACTGCTTTCTCTTCATCATTTAATAGAATTGAATAAACAGAAGCCTTTTCCCCGCTTATATTACTAATTTTTACCAGTTTATATTTCAATGTCGTTTAGTTAAGCCCGGGTAATCAGTTTCTTACTCCCACATTTTACCCCCCTGTCCCCCAGGGGGGGTGTTCTTAAATCCCCCCTTGGGGGGTTGGGGGGTAAAAACACAAGAATAGTAGAGTGGTCCCTGGGGTAAAATATTCTTTTCATGTTTGGTAATAATATTCATTAACTAAACGCCA
>CAIMVD010000402.1 GCA_903844815.1 uncultured Bacteroidota bacterium
ACTGATTCACTCTATTATTATTAACTTTAGGCACTCTAGACACTCCTAACTCTAGATCACTGATTAGTTACAAATAATCTTAATATTCAAAAACGAGATATTCGAATTGTATATCGTGAGAACAAATTACAACTTGAAGAAAACAATTGGTTAGAAAGTCAAATTGGAGTTAGAACAAGTATTTGTAAAAATTTACATGCGAAATGCTATTTAAACGAAAATGAAGCTATAATAACTTCAATGAATTTGTATGAGTTTTCTCAAGCAAATAATAATGAAATGGGTATTCATATTACTAAGAAGGATGATTTAGAATTATATAACGCAACATTTGAAGAAGCTCAAAGACTTTTAACCATAAGTGAAGAGATTCGAATTACAGTTAGAAAAGTTACTACAGAAACACCATCTAAAACAGAGACAAAAAAAGTTGAAACATTATCTACAAAAAGCAAATCGACTAAACCAACTGGTTTTTGTATTCGGACTGGAGTGGTGATTCCTTTTAACATAGAAAAACCAATGTCTTACGATGCGTTTAAAGCATGGAGTAAATATAGCGACCTCGATTATCCTGAGAAATTTTGTCATTTTTCAGGAGAACCGTCAAATGGAGAGACAAGTGTGAGCAAACCAATACTTCATAAGAATTGGAAAAAAGCAAAAGATTTAATTCCAACAGACGATTTGCCATTTTAAAAAGCAAAAGGCAACTTCTAATAAGAAGGACTCTGAGCAGTGCACAGCACCTAGTCCCGGGTACTCGGGATTGAACTATATCCCGGATATTTTTGGTATGGGCTTATCATAGGTTTTTCTTTTTAACAGGATTTGAAGACAAGTGCTTCGTGGTAAAAAAGGCATCTGATGCCGTGACTTTTTGATCTGTTTTCCTTTATTAATGGAGGGAGTGCCTCTTTTCCATTAATACACTCCCCAAAAACTATTTTTTTGGTTAACATTTGACACCTAATTGGTGATCTTTATGATTTGCCTCCGTTTGCCTATCCTGACATTGTATAAAAACCCGGTTTTAAGTAACAGGCTGATTAAATTAAGTATGAAACTACATTTTAATTTAATATCTTTAAAAAGTGATTAAGGTTACTTCCACAGGTGAAAACTTGATTACGGAACGTAGTTCGTACCGATAAATTAGTTTTTATTCCAGGTTGGTTTAATTATTAGGGATTGTATGATTAAAGAGAAAGATTTTGAGAACATATTAAGTAAGTATCCGGAACTAATTGAACAGTGACTTATTTTAAAGGCAAGACAACAAACCATGTTTGGACGCAGAATGGACCTTCTATTTGAGGATAGGTTTAAAAGAAAACTTATAATTGAGTTAGAGGCCGGGCCGATTAAAGATGAACATATTGGACAAATCATATCATATCAGGAAATGCTTTTATCTGCTGATGACCCAACAATAAGGATAATGCTTGTAGGGACAAGGGTGCCTCCCACTATTAAGCGATCCCTTGACCACTATGGTATAGCATGGAGGGAGATTTCACATTCGGGTTTGAAATCCTTTTTAATGGAGAAAAAAGATGATGAATTGCTGTTATTATTTGAGGAGGAATTTGTCATTTCCCGGAAACAAGAGGATATGAGACCTGTTACCATAAGTAAATCTGTTATTTCATCAAATTCCATTTCAACAGAATTCAATACGGATGAATTGATAGCACTGTTGAAATCCTCGGAGTTATATATTAATTTTCATGTGATTATAAATAGAAAAAAGAAGAATGAAGATGAAGCCTTGAATATTTTGGTCGAAAATTCAGGTTTTCTAACCAGACAGCATCTTGGAAAGGTATTTAAACTTATTGATGAAGCATATCCATATATACATAATGGAAAACCTGTAAAAGGACCCTGGTTTGGCCGGCTTATTAAACTAAATGCGCCGTATATTCTAAAGGAGAATGAAGAAGATATTAATAAATGGTTTCAGATTTTGACTGATAGCAAAATTTCAGTTGATAGTAAAATAAATATTCTTAAAAAGCCGCCCTTCAAGCTCAATAAAGTGGATACTGGATTTATTACGCTTATGCTGTATCTTTTCAACCGGCCCGATTACCTTATCTGGTTTGGAGCTCAGCATAAGGGATTAGGGCGACTATTTCCAGAACTTGGCAACTACAGTGGCAATGGAGCACAATATCTTATTTTCAATGATCTGGCAATAAAATTTATGAAACAATACGGATTTGAACCTGAGGAAATGGATTGGATTTTTTCAACTGGATTGGCAGAAAAGAATACTAAAAATTACGTCAGATAGGTTGAGATAAACATTGTGTTTTCTTCTCCTCTTTTCGGAGAAGCAGTATTAACATATTTGTAAACAGAAACATAAATTGTAGTGTTTTTGTGAAAGAGGAATTATACCTTAACCGTTACAGACATGACTTCTGTCAATGATACAGTAAATGGTCTTGATGAATTCCTTGCTGTCTGGTAGCCCGGGAGCTTCCTGATGTCAAACAGCTGATTGCCGAATTCCCCTGAGACGTCGCTCTCAATCTCGAATACGAGGTATAAATCTCCTCCAGGTTTATGAGGATAGCCTTTTGTGAGTAGATCGGACTTTGAATATATCTTTGGACCTTTTGCTCCCAGCCTGAATATTTTGCTGCTGACTGTTTCGTCCGGGCCGTGCAGGACAATATATGAAGCGCCTGTAACTTCAGGATTTATTGAAAATGAACCCCTGTCGGTGCCGGTCCTGAAATTGTACTTGTGGTTTCCTGTTATCCAGTCATAGTGTTCCTGAGAGCGGTAATAACCTACCAGGACAAAGGTATCATCGGGGATGAGCCTTGTTTTTAATGCCTTATCCAGATATTCAGGCATTGGTTCGCCGGTTATGTTTGGCGTAATATTATCTTCCTTGTAAGGCTTCTTCTTCTTTTTATGAATTGTATGAACTCTGGAGGCCAGATGCTCCCTCTGGCTTGCCCTGTCCTGAAAATGGTCAATCACCTCATCGATGAATTCCGATACTTTCTCAATACCGGTAACTGATTTGCCGGCATTTGGTCGTACAGCAAATGCTCCCAGGCCAGGGATTATCTCGTGAAATCCGTAATACAACGGATTTGTTTCCTTAGGCGTGCCTTCTCCCGGATATAGTACATAAGCCCCTCCTGTCCTTCGTATGGCATCCTTATAGGCATGCATCTTCAACAGATCGCCGTTCTTGTAAATCCCTTTTCTTTCATCCCTCTTTTCAATGTCGAGAGGTCCGTTGGCGTCTTCATCGTCATGACCAGTCTCGTTGTTCCCTTTTTCAACGTTAAATATTTTGATTTTGTATTTCGCGTCGAAATGAATATGAACTATCATATCCTCCCTTTCAGCATCCTCTTCCTCCATCGATAACGGCCAGAATGAGAGAGTATAATCGGGCCTCATGGGTTTCGTCCAGCTTCCGGCTTTTGCAATCCAGGTCTCGTCATTCTGACCCGAATACTGAGTTCCGCCCGGGAAAGTTCGGTTATATGAAAAACGGGCGAATAGTTCCCTTGTTCGATTTCGTGTTGTTCCAATCAATGAGGTTTCAAATCCTGAACGGAGTTTTAAACCCAATCCATCGGCTGTATCTTCTGTCAGTAAACGGATCTCCTCCCTGTCGATTATGTTTTTTACCTGTTTCCCGTTATAGAATATCTCTTTTACATCGAACCGGGAGATGAAAAGATCGTAAAGCTGAAAGAAGAGCCAGTATTCATAAAGGATTGCGATATCTCTCTTCCCGGCTTTATAAACATTTTCACCGCCCCGCCAGATGAGTTTCGCGGCAAGGTCAAAAAGCATCCACGAGTTGAGAATCTCCCGGTAGCCTCCTTTGCGCTGAAGGAGCGGACTGTTGAGGTTCAGGGAAGAGGGCCTTGATACCTCCTTGAACAAAGGAGCGTCGAGATAATTGCGAAGAGTTTTGACAATATCAAGCGCCTCCATGCCAGCCCTTGAATATCCCGTATTGCCGGCCGATTCGCTTAGTTCATTGAATTTTTCGAGACACTCCTCACAAAACCGGGCAAAACACTCGAGGGCATGCTTAATAAACCTGTTCTCATGAGTATCAAAGGTTTCCCTTTTTGAAGTGACGCGGACCCTGGCAGGTACTGATTTTATTCTTTCGTTTAATTCAAATGGTATCCTTGGATTTCCTGATATAATCTGACGTGCAATGGCCCCGTCTGTTCTCCTGATTCCGATAATATTTGTGATCTCACTTGCCTCCACCCATTTTGCAGAGGGCAGGTGCAGGATTCTGTTAACGGCATCGTTAAATTCACCTGAGGAGACTAAAGATTTAACGAAAGCAAAACGCTGGTAGATTGTTTCGTTCTCCTTGTTGAAGTCAGGCTGGAAGCTTTGGGTAACGGGTGAATTGATTTGCAGAAGAAGATCGGAGCATCTGGCAGCAATATCCTCCAGCATGGTCCTGTAACTGGTCCTGTAATCTTCATCGGGATGCAGCCTGTCTTCATTGATATCAAGCTTTGTTGGAAGAACCTCGATCGAAAAAGTATCGGCAACACTGTCTTCGGAATCTTTTTCAAGTACTTCCATTTGGAGAGTTCCAACATAAATACCCGGAGTTATTCTTCCCCCGCTGATCTCCTTCAGACCCGACCGGGTAACTATGCCGGGAATTTCCCTTAAACAATATCTCGCATCGGGGAAATAATAACCATACCCATGGTTTTCCAGAATCTGGTATTTGGATTCTCCGGACTCCGCTGCTTCCTGTTCTCCAATATTGAAGAGTGAGCCCGGCTGATCCTGGTAAAGTATAAGTCTGGAGCCAGCCTTGCTGAGAACTACCTGAATTTCAGATTCCGGATCGTGCATACCTCTTAGGCTTCTGCGTAGCTTGTGAAGCCATTGGCAATTACGTTACGGTACATCCTCCTTAATTTGTCGAAGGATATTTTGTACTTAATCTTTTCCTCCGGAAGATCGAAATCGAAATACTCCTTGATGAACAGCCGGTCATCCTTGTCGGAGAAATTTTCAGCAGATGATGCACCTGTTATGCATAACCTACAAAGTGATACCAGCACCGGGACAAGCCTTGTCCGTGAGCCATGAAGTTTTGGAAGAAGCTTCTGCATAATGGCAAAGTCGATGAAGTCATCATCCGATAAGCTGTTGTTTCCTTCTTCATTGGCATCTGTTCTCAGTGTTTCAAGTATTCCAACCAACCGGTTAATTTCCGATGCGGTCCTGTAACCAAACTCTGCCCCGGCTTTCTGTAGTACAGGGAAGAAGTCACCCAGCGCTAACTTTGCCTTGTCGCTTGAAATTTTTACTCTTGACAATCGGAGGAAGTCCTGAGCTAAATCAGCCCCCATACCAGCATTGTTTTCATCATCACCCACAAAAAGTTTCTTCATATCCAGAGGCTTCGATTCCTGCAGATAGGCTGACATTTCGTCCGGTGAAACACGAAATTCAATAACATTTGCCCGGTCGAGAACCTTGGGGCTGAACATATAAGTTGTCTCGTCGATGTTTACAGTGCCTATTATAAATAAATTTGATGGCCATTTTACCTCTTTGGGAATCGGAGTACTACCAGTTTTTCTATCAGAACCATCATATAATGATATGCTTTGCCCTGACTCCATGACGCTGAGAAAGTCAGCAAAATACCTCTCGACATGGCTCAGGTTCATTTCATCGAGCACAAGAAAATATGGTTTATTCTGGTTCTCAACCTTTACAGTTTCTATAAGAATTTTTAGGGCTCCACTGTCTGGCATAACGAACTGATCTTGTGTAAGGCCATTTGGAAATCCTAATAATGGTTCCCTATTTGTCCAGTCTGCACCCACTGGGATAATTCTGTATTGTTCTTTGCTTTCACAAATCCATTGAACGAAAGCCTGAGCGAGTTTAGTTTTGCCGGAGCCTGAAAGACCGGTAAGAATAACAAAAGGTTTAGACAATAATGAAGCAGTAAAACGGTAGCAAAGACTATCATCAATAAAAAGGTTAGCATCATTTAAGGCATCTTTAAAAAATTCCACATCGAAATTCATCTGATTTGATGCTTGCAAAGTTGTTTTCTTATCACTTATTAACTTGTAAATATCTATCAGAGCATCAAGATCATTTTTAATTTTATCGTAATCAATATTTTCTGTGACTTTATACACTCCATAAACATAAGAGTTTTCATATCTCTCAGGTTTCCCTAGATTGTTCTCGGAAAAATGCTGTTTTATTGTAATAGGATTTTGAATCTCCCAATCCATTGTTGGTTTAATGGTTTCGCTAATCCCATAGGCCAAGATAAGCAGTTTGAGTTTTTTGTAATACAAGAATACAGGGTATATTCCATTTGGAACAAGATTTTTTCCGGCAAGGAATGCGATCCAAGGGATTTGAGCTTGATTGCCTTGACCAAAGCTAATTTTTACATTTAACCCTGCATACCCCTTAACATAAGAAGAAGTTTTAAGGTTTTGTGTATCTGCTTGCAGCAAAAAAGCCTTGAGTTGGTCCTCAAAATTGATTTCTTTTTTTTCAATATTAAATCCAAGCTTAAGAAGAATATCAAAAGCCTTTTTTGTAGAATTGCCAAAATCTGAAAGTAAAACTTCTTCACCACCGTTTAGCTTATTCGCCTCGGAAAGAACAAGAATTGGAGGATATTTTTGATCCTCATAAATAAGGTCATATTCAATAGAGTTCCGTCCCTTTCTTATTTCAGGGTTATTCTTAATAAGATGAATAGCTTCAATGATGCTTTCTTTTGTGAAAGGAATTTTGGGCGTATTTTGTGGCATGGCTTACTTGTGATAGTAAAGTAAATAATGATATAAGCAAATGATTTATTATCCTAAATTAGTACTTTCTTTTTTGTTTTAGAGAATTGCTGTGTATTTAAAGTAGCTAATCCAATTTAACTTTCGAAATTCAGTTCCGGTAAGATAATCTTGTATTCATTTTTTTTCTCAGGATCTTTCCAATAGATAATGAAGTTGATCTTGACATTTTTTAAATGATAACCCTGATCCTTTAATCTTGAGATTGTTTCGTTAAATTTCTTTGAAAATTTTAAAACAATTTCCCCATTGCTGTTAGTGCAACCATCATTGACAATAAATAGATTATCGCCAGCAGTTAATCGATTAATTTGGTATTGTTTGTTTTCAAAATATCCAAGAAAAACATCAGGAAATGATAAATGCATCGCCAGTTTATCTGGTGGAGGGTAACTCTTTTCATCAATAATTGAAATCAATCCGTCTGCTTTGTAATTTTTAAATGAACTTCCATTGTGATGTATAATTAAATTCTGCTTCGCTCTAGTCATTGCAACATATAGTAGGCGCTTCTTGTCATCATTTGATAAATCACAGTTTTCAAGCATTATAAAAACATTATCGAATTCTTTGCCTTTTGCCTTGTGAATTGTTGATACAAAAATTGTTTCTCCATCTACCCCTAGAAAGTCTTCAAATTTAGATTCACGTATAAATACTTCTAAATCAGAAAAATATTTGATCCTGGTATTTGTGGACTCAAAGTCTCTTATGATGTTTTTACAGATTTCAAGTTTTGAGCTATTAGCAAATTTTCTGAATAACTCTGTTTTACTTCTTGACCAGTTTTCATCACTAATTGAGGGTGAATCATCCATGGACTTAAGTAATCCTAAGAAAAAGCGGACTTCCAGCAAGTTATATAAATTGAATCCATCATTAGTTTGTATCAGCTTGGACTTGAAGCCATTTTTTATGAGTAGCCCCGTAATATTAAGTGCTTCTTTATTAGTTTGAACTAAAATGCAGGTGGTTCCCGAAAGGTCAGTCGAAATAATATCATTTACTGTAGGAACAATTAGGTTGTCACCTCGGTACCTAACTGTTTTGATAATCCCATTTCCTTTATCAAATGCAATAATTGGTAAAGATTTTAATCTATGGTTTATCGTGTTGACAAATTGATTTGAAAAGGAGACTAAGTTGTTTTTACTTCTAAAATTATCAATGAGTTCGTATTTTTTAGCATTCTTCTCTGTAATAAACTTCTCCATATATTTTGAATCCGCTCCCCTAAAGGTAAAAATGTTCTGATCATCGTCACCAACAGCAAGAACTCTCATGTCTTCATTTTCTTCAATCAGCGCATTAATTAGGTTGTACTCATCAATATCCATATCCTGAGCCTCATCAATTACAAGAACCATTTTTGAGATCCTACATTGCTCAACTTCATGTCTTTGGATCTTTTCAATAGTTGTTTTAAGTATCACCTCAGATTTGTCAAGACTGCCGACTTTACCTAATAGGTCAAAGCAGTAAGAATGAAATGTTTTTATTTCAATAAAATTTGCGGCATTCCCGTAAAGTTCTATTAACCGTTTTTTGAATTCTGTTGCTGCTGCTCTTGAAAAGGTAAGCATCAAAAGTTGTTCATGTTTAATGTCTTCCATTAAAAGGAGGGAGGCAAGTTTGTGAACAAGAACTCTTGTTTTGCCACTACCAGGTCCAGCTGCAATAACTATGTATTTGGACTCTTTATCATTTATGATTGCCAATTGTGCGGGAGACAAGGTGCCGAATAACTGACGAAATTTTGCCGGAGTTAAATTTCTTTTAATATCATCAAGACGACTTCCTTTAAAGTATTTATTGAGAAAGACAATATAGTTTAGTTTAAAATAATCTTCTACAAACTGCAGCGCTCCGCGATAATCTTCAATCATCTTTTTTGCATATTCGCCTACAATGTGAATCTGCTGCACTTTGTTCTGGTAAAACTGATCGAGTTTCTGATAATCCTCCTTTTTATATTGAGCTTTATTATTATGTTCTACCTTTTCTATCGTCATTTTGTTATAGACAACCAGAAATCCTCCTTCAATTTTAATAGCCTCAATTCTTGATAAATAGAATAAGGTATCTTCAACATCATCCGCTGTAATTCCAAATTTGAATAACTCGAGACTCTTTTCGTACGCTTCCTTGAGTTCAATAACTGAAAATTCTATCAATACCTCTTCTGAATTTTCATCTTCATTATTGTCAATTTTTTTATAAAGTAATTCAACAATGAATTTTGCAAGTGCATGCCTCTTTTTTAATTTTTCATTTAATTCAATTTTTGGTTGAGTGCATATTATAATAACATGGTTTTTTGAATTCTCATTGTTTTGCCTTTTAATCCAATTTTTAATTGCCCAAAAATTGATAATTGTTTTTAATTTATTGGGAGTAATATCTTTACAGCCGGCTTCATTTGCCTTCTCATTCAATTCTTTGAGATGATATGTTTTTTCCTGCTCTTCCAGTTGCTGCAGAAAAAACTCTTCTAATTGCCGGAAAGATTCAACTATTGATTTTGACCGGTTTATGAAATCCCCCCTTTTTATGAAAGCAGTCAGGTCTTTGTTGTCTGCCAGGATTTTCTCCTCACGGAGCAAAGTAATAATTTTAATTACTTCTTCCTTCACAATGCCAAGGTGATCTGATATATAATCGATTCTGGCTTCGGCAACTTCATCGTTAGATTGTCTTTTACTTTTATTTGAGATTAGTTTCTTTATTATTCGGATCGCTTTTATCTTCTGCTTCTCATCAAATCGAGCTGATGAGTTAATTCTGTCAATTGCATCCTGAGCATTATTTGTTAAAATACTGGTTGCATAAATCCGTGGCACATTTTGCCCCCGTTTCAGGTACCCGGCTTCCTCAAGTGCTGATATAGCTGTTGTAACACGTGTTTCAATTTCGGTTATCCCCTCATCCCAACCTGCCTTACGGGCAATCTCTAATGCAGAATTTGAAACAGTCGACCTCAACCTGGTAATTTCCTTGATAGCCTTCCAGACCTGTTTTATTTCTTTTATGCTAAGCTTAGTTTGATTTAGCAATGCAAAGTGTTTTCCCAGATCATTCTCGTTGTAAAGGACATAACAATCAGCTGTTATGTTTTCATCTCTGCCAGCTCGTCCTGCTTCCTGGACATAGTTTTCCAACGAATCGGAAATATCATAATGGACTACCATTCCAATGTCTTTCTTATCGACACCCATTCCAAATGCAGATGTTGCAACCATTATCTGCACATCCCCGGTAATAAATGCATTTTGGTTTTCAGTTTTTTCCTTAGCATCCATTTTCCCATGGTATGGCTTTGCATTATATCCATCTTTATTTAATGCTTCGGCCAATAAATATGCTCTTTTTGTCCTGGAGACGTAAACAATTGTAGGACAGTCTTTAGTTTCAATAAGATCACGGAGCTTGTTATATTTCTCTTTCTCATTACCGTTTTCGAATACCTTATATTGAAGATTTGTTCTCGATTCTCCTGAGCTATAAATTTCAAGATTCAGAGATAACCTATCTTTAAAGTATTCTCTGATATCTTCAATCACCTTCTGTTTTGCTGTTGCTGTAAAACAAGAAACCGGAATTCTTTCCTGTAGGTTCTTCTTTTCCTGAAGGGACTTAATAAAGTCTCCAATATATAGGTAATCGACTCGAAAATCCTGTCCCCATGAAGAAAAGCAGTGAGCTTCATCTATGACAAATCGAACAATTGCTCTACCTATTAAAAGCCTTTCGATTGATTTTGACCTCAAGGATTCAGGTGAAATGTAAAGTATTGAAGCGGAGCCATCTTCAACTCTCTCAAAAGATTTACTCCGTTCGATAGGATCGAGTAAGCCGTTTATTGTAACAGCATCTGTAATATTAATCTTTTCAAGGTTGTCAACCTGGTCCTTCATTAATGATTGCAGAGGAGATATTACAACTGTAAGCCCCTTCATATTATCCCCGCTCATTAAAGCAGGTAATTGAAAAGTTATAGATTTTCCACCACCTGTAGGAAAAATGACCAGAATTGATTTGTTTGCAATAGCTGCTTTTACAGCATCCTCCTGCAATGGTTTTTCACCATACTTTCTGAACGATTTAAAACCAAAATAATGATTAAGTCCTGCATAATGATCCAATGCTTTATTGCAGTACAGGCACCCGCTTATGCATGGTCTATTTCTAAGAAGTGTAAATATTCTCTCAACTTCCGGATAATTTTTTACTACCCAGGGAGGAGTAATAGAGTACCTGTTATTGCAATTAATTAATGACAGACAATAGGCTAATTCAATTGGATGTCCAGCAATTATTTCATCCAATTTTGAATTGCTGCAGATCTCATTGTTGAATTTTTGTCTTATTAAATCTTGTAAATTAACAAAGCGATCGGTTTTGAAGGAAGTATATTCAAAAAATGATCGGAACTCGTTTTTATCTTTAAGCAGACAATAGAAAATTGTCTTTAATGAGTTGTCTAACTCATTGAATTCAGAAACTTCATCATTAAACAAGTCTCTGGCTTTTATCGAATCATTTAACGGATTATTTAACTCTTCTGTTTGAAGCTTATCGTCTTTTAATAGATGATGATAAGGCCTAGTTGGAAAAAGAAGGGGGGAGAGAAATAAT
>CAIMVD010000403.1 GCA_903844815.1 uncultured Bacteroidota bacterium
AAGGAAACGATGCAGGTATTCTCCGGAAAAAAGAAAAAGCGACTGGGTTTCCTGAAAATAAAGAACATAGTTTCCTATAAGCCAAAAGTATGAGAAGGCAGCTATTAGAAAAAAAATCAATAAGATATAGGCATCAGTTTTTGATGCTGGTTTTGAATTAATCATTTTAATCATTCATGAATTAATTTCTCGTTTTCTTTAGGTCTGATAATTTTTCTGACGACCGGCTGTTCATTAGTTGTTTTCTTCGGATTACCGTCCTTCGCCATTAAAGCTTCCTCTTCGGCAGCTTTGGCAAAATCCCTTGTATTCAGTAATATTTTCCCATCCACAAGTTCAGGAATGTTGAACGATTCCAGCATACGGCTGTAAAGACCCGGGTCTTTCTGGGGCAGGACAAACTCTTTTCCCTGGTTTCCAAGCGAATCGATATGAGCAAAATAAGATCTTCCGCTTCTTGTATCCATTCTCCTGCTGCTGAAAACCATCCATCGGCCATTTGACGACCAGGAGTGATAACTCTCGGTTTCATTGCTGTTAACCACCATTTTTGTAGTTGAGCCGTTTTGTAAGTTAAGCATGTACAAATCAGCCTCCCTGTGCCAGACAGGGAAAGTGCCATAATCAGCAAGGGTGAATACAAGATATTTTCCGTCGGGTGAAATCCTTGGGAAGGAAGCGCTTTTGTTTATTTCTGCAGCGTTAAAAACGATTTCAGTTTCACCAAAAGTTCTCGATTCAGGGTCAAAGGATTTTCTTGCCAGATCATAATGCGTATTCTTCAGCTCTTCTATTCCGGGAGTATCAGTCGTTTTATACTGAGGCGCCCTGCAGAAGTACAGATATTTTCCATCGGCCGACCATGACGGAAACGTTTGAAGATATTTTGCTGTATCGCTGTCAGTAACGCTTATTATTTCGTTGCTTTTCCTGTCGTACAGTATAAGTGATGAGACAAGGTCATAAACCTCAATTTTCTTTTCAGGAAGAGAATAGAAACTCTGCCTCACCTGGTTCGACGAAAATGCTAAAAATCTCCCCCCGGGATGCCACGAAGGATATGTAGCTGAGCCAGGCATTGCATCGATCTTAGGATCAGTTCTAGTAATTTTACCATCCTCAACAAAATATGTTCCTCCTTTTGACCCGCGGATATGAATCATAAACCGTCTGGCGCTATTGCCGTTAAACGAGTGGCAATTAGCGCAGTTCTTTTCAAGCATCTGGTTTTCAATGACAGATTCTTCCGAGAAACTCTCAGTTGATCTCTGAATTATCTTAATATCGGACCAGCTGTAATAGCCGGGGAAAATAAGCCTGTAGACGAGATATGGGTCAATAGCATCATTTGCGACAATCATAAAAAAGGGCTTATAAGCTGTCAGCGATTTCTTATCATCTGCGGAAGCAAATACCTGGATTTTTATTGAATCTCCTTTTGAATCAGCGGTAAGTTTTTTCCACGATTTTTCCGGAAATCTTATTATTCCGTCACTTGAGTTAATGCTAAGCTTATATCCTGTTCTGACAGAACTTGCAGTTACCTTAAAAAACCGACCCTCTTCGCGGATCGAAAAATTCATGGGAGCAATGTTAGGCGGTATGGTTACATTAATATAATCGGGTTCGATTGAAGCTATCCGGTCTGATTCATGAACATTTTTGACTTTCTCATCCGTACAGCCAGCGCAAAGAATAAGCCCGATGCATATAACTGTCAGTATTACAATGATTCCCTTCTTACGCATGAAATATATTTTATATAGGAATATACACTTTAATGTTTCTAAAATAACATATTAAAATCAATTATCAACTATTTCCTGTGCAGCAAGTGCAAATGACAGGAGCTGAAATTATCTGGCTAAGATTCATTTCCGATATTCTTGCAGTTCTTTCGTCCAGACACTTTTCACACGATGAGAACAGGCCCAGGTCCCAGGTATCGGCAAAAACCCGGCCCTTGTTAAGGCTGAGGCCATAATCAAGTACTTTTTCAAGCGACATGATGTCGGGAGGAGTGAAGAGGCCTTTTTCCTTCAACTGTTCCATAGCACCGTTTCCGCCTCTTACCGGGATTATTGTGCAGCATTCCGAGCCTGCATCAAAAGCAAAGTCAAGAGTCTTTTTAGCCCAGAATAATCCTTCTTCTTCGGAGAGAAAAGGAGGGCGAAGCAGGATAAATGCCCGGGAAAGGATCCCGTTTTTTGAAAGAAAGTCAACTGCCGAAATGAAATCATCGGTTGTCATCTTTTTATTCAGCTTTTGGAGTACTTCAGGATGAATTGTTTCGAGTCCGAGGGCCACCTGAAGTTCCGGCTTCAGCAGATCCCGCAAGGCAAGGCATTTCTCACCAATAAGCCTTGGATGGCTTTCTACAATTACTGTTTCGAAATCTGAGATAAGGGAAGCTATTGCCCTGTAATCGTCGGAAGGAATAGCCTTTTCATCAAAGAAGCTCCCGCTGTTGTAAAGTTTCAGATGTTTTGCAGGCCCCATCCGGGTTAGGGCATATTCAATCTGTTGAGGTATAGCCCCCGGAGGAACCGGCTTATCTGTAGTGTTTTTCCAAAGGTCGCACATCAGGCAGTGGAAGGGGCATTCACTGTTTGTAAGGAAAATAATAGCTGTATCTTCTGTCTTTCCCGTGGCTGTTCTTTCCTTTTCGACAAGCCAGCCATAAGGTTTGAAAGGGTCGACGGGATTTTTACTCCCGCGACCCTTTATGATCCAGTTATCAGTTATTTCAGGTAATCTGTCCTCATTCATATTTTGAGAGGAACTCTTTCCTGTAGGTTATTTCCTTTGAGGGAAAATGTTTTTTGAAACTGTCAGATGAAGCCGCTCCATGCTGAAAGCGTCTTTTCTCAAAAACCGGCATATCTATTCCTGTTACAGCTTTTACACCCTGTGAAACAATTTCTCCCTTAAGGGCATAGAGTTTTGTGTGATCCCATCCGGTGATGTCAATATATGGAATGCCTTCGGAGATCTCAATTACTTTCGGGAGGGTATAGGGGCTGAATCCTTCAAAACCCATCAGGTCAGTCGAAGCAAATGATCTCATATATCCCCGGCTCAGTCCTCCGGAATAGGTGAGCGAATGTTTGATTGAATCTACTCCCCAGCCTTCGTGGTAAAGCATGAGGTTATTGAGAACGCTCCTGATTGTAAGTTCAGGGTTTTCCTCGATTGGGTAGTCTTTCAGGTTTTCATCGCCTCCTTCGCCGTCGATCAGCCATTTCCATTCCGGGTAACGCGATCTGATACCTTTAAGAAGGGCCAGGCTCATAGTAGCCGACTGAATGTCGAGTGGTTTATAATCCTCCACTACTTTTACGGCGTTTTTCCAGTCGAGCGATGAATATTCAGCTTCTACCGGTTCAAGGAACAATTCGAGGTTAAGTGCTTCAAGGAATTTCCGTGCCTGCACCAGGTCGGCGCCATCGCCATCAACTGAGAGAGTGAAGGCCTTTAAACGTGAAGGACTTTCTCCGAGTTCCTTCAGGGCATGATAGGTAAGGATGAAAACCGAGCCGCTGTCGATTCCAGCTGAAAAGGTTACTCCGACTGGGCCTTCCTTTGCACGGAACTGCAGCCATTTTTTGATTTCGTTGTATAGGGCTCCTATGTAATCTGTTCCAATCTGAGCTAAATCGTTATGGCTGAATACATTCCGTTCGGGAGTGAAGAATCTTGTATATACCGGATTAGGGTCGGGGCATCCCAACAATTCGATTTTTGTTATATAATGAGCCGGAACCATTCTTGTATATGAAGGATGGAACTGGTCGTCGAGCCCCTCGCTTATAAGGTAATCATAAATTGTATCGATTCTTTCGGCAACGATGAGATTTGGTCCGGCAGCACGTTTCGCAATAAAATACCGTAACGGGCGTCCGATTGACCTGGCCATCCTGATTGTCTTGCCTTCGACAGACACAATGGAAAACTGCCCGTCAATGTTTCTTACCGTTTCAATATTTCCCGATCTTACAGCTTCAACTGCTTCCTCATGTGTCATGTTGTAGATGACATTCTTTTCAGGTGACGTAAGGTCTATTACCCTGCTTATGTACTGGCTGTTCATATATTCTTAGTTTAATTTGTATTTTTTAATTAAAAGTTTGGAGTGACTAGAGTTTGGAGTGTCTAAAGTTGGTCTGAGTCTTAATGTTTTTAAAAAGTTTTCTTCCATAACTCAACTCTAGACACTCTAGACACTCTAGACACTCTAGACACTCTAGACACTTCTATTTCTCTCTTCCTTCCCCCTGAGTTATAACATAATAATGGTCAGCAGGAACATTTTTTAAGATATCCGTTGTTCCATCAGCCCATCTGACTTCTATCAGGTCGGCTTTTATGAAAATTCCAAGACCTGCATGAATCCGGGGGTCATTGTTCGAAAGGTAGGTGGTTGCAGGCTGATTGAAAAGCACCTGTTTTTTACCCCCGGATGTTATTGTCACTTTTGCGCCCAGGGCGGAAGCCGGACCTTTCTTCCCCTTTAATGTTATGCCAAGCCAGTGATTATTGCTGCCTCCGTCATTTTTGAGCAGTACAGGAGTTGCCTTTTTATCCAGATGGGAAACAATCACATCAAGGTCACCGTCATTGTCTATGTCAACAGTAGCCAGGCCTCTGCCGGAACGTAAGGTTGAAAAATAATCACCATACAACTGCCCTGAGTTCTTAAAATGACCCTTTCCGTCATTCTCAAGCAGTAACGGGTACTGCAGAATCAGTTCTTCAGCGGTACCATTTGCTGCTATAATATCGCGATCGCCGTCATTGTCAAAGTCGAAGAATTGCGCTCCCCAGCTGCTTCTCCCATTCATGGCTGCTGCTACTCCGCCAGCCTCGGTAACGTCGGTAAAAATTCCTTTTCCGGTGTTTTTATAGAGTGCGCCATAGTCGAGGTCTGTTACAAGCAGGTCGGTTAAGCCGTCGCCGTCGACATCGCCTATAGAACCATGCATAGATCCTGTTCCCTTTCCCTTGCTGTTGGCAGCAACACCTATTGCAACAGCTGTTTCGGTGTATTTGCCTTTGTCGTTCCGGAACATGTAATTCAGGTGGTGGTCATTTGCCTGAAAGATATCAAGGTCGCCATCGTCGTCAAAGTCAAAGATGGTAAGGCCCATGCATTTTGAATCGGGAAAAAACAATCCCCTTTTTTCAGTAACATCGAGGAATTTACCATCGGGTTGCTGTTCATAGAGCATCGAGGCCTGACCCTTGTATTCGGCAGGGCTTGGCATCATATCGGGTGATCCGGGGGAGAAATACTTTGGATCGAATGCCAGAAAGTTTCCTACCATTGCATCAACCCGTCCATCGAGGTTATAATCCCAGAAAGCAACTCCTATGCTCCATTTTACAAAGCCGTTCAGTTTTTGGGGACCTGCCAGTCCAACCGATGAAGTTATATCAGTAAAAGTGCCGTTGCCATTGTTCCTGTAAAAAACATTAGGCCCATAGTTAAGCAGGTAAAGATCCTGGTCACCATCATTGTCATAATCGACTGCGCCGGCGGCCATACTCCAGAAAGTGCCATTAAGTCCTGACTTTTCGGTTACGGAAGTAAATGTACCGTTTCCGTTATTCCTGTAGAGTTCGTTATGCGATTTGCTGAAGACTTTGCCATCGGGATCTGAAATACCTTCAAGGTAGGTGCCGTTCATCAGGAAAATATCCATAAATCCATCATTGTTGTAATCAAAGATTGTAATGCCCGACCCGCTGCTTTCAATTATATTTTTGTAGGAATAGTCGCCAAAATTATATTTGAAATCGATTCCGGCTTCTTTTGTGACATCCCTGAAAACGATACTTTTCTTTTGGGCCCCTGAAGCAAGCGGGATGGATATTAGTATGATGAGTAAAAAAAATATCTTTTCTTTATTTCTCATTGCCGGAATTAGTTTTCAATGCGTTTCTGTAACTATCCTGTGTAACTACCCTTGTGTTGTATTGGCGATTATATTTCTCCAGCTCAGGGTCATTGGGGTACTTATCATCAGCTGAAGGCGGATAGCTTTTCATCCCGTGGAAAGGAAGAGGCATCACCGTACTTCCCAGCGCAGTGTTAATATCACCGTCCTTTACCCAGCCGACGCTGTGAATGAGGAAATCTCTTTTCCATCCTTTTTTCAGCTCAGGCAATTCTGTTGCGTTGAATAAAACTGAGGTCTCATCGCCAGCATTTGAGATGATATATTTATTGTCCGATTCGGTGAGAAGGGATAATACATCACCATAGCGTGTATAGTTACCCGAGAGGTCGCGCCATCTTGTATTTTTATCAACATTTGAGTAATCGAACCAGTGCGGACCGTAACGTCCGCCTTTTCTGAAACTGCCCGAAAAGCCCCTGTAATGAATGTCTGCTGAAGTGGGATCAAGTGTAGTTGCAGTTACCGCTTTGTCGACAACAGCGCCGGAGAAAAATATATAATCCCAGTAAACCTCCATATTGGTCCTGATTCTTATCCTGTGATCGGCTGAAAGGAATTTTCCGGAAAGATCTGCAACAACGTTCTTATCCTTACCCATTGGAAATCCAAGGTTGTCGATAACTGTCACCCATTCCCCTTTCTTATTGACTACCTGAATTACCGGAGGTGAAACTTTAAGGTCAGGCGATTGTGAGATTGCAGCATTAATGCTTGCATCTGTCGGGAAGATCCACCCATTTAGAAAAATGAATAGTGTTCCATTGCTGCCTGTTTTTCCGGGATCCAGGATGAGGTCATGCATTTCAGTGGTTCCCTGGTATTTATCAGGGTTGAAGTCCGAAACATATTTATCGTCCTTTTCTGATATTAAATCAAGCACATCATTCCCATTGTTATCCATAGCAGATACCGGAAGATTTTTTTCCTCTACCTGGATGATTTTCATTCCGGGGAAGGGTGGTGGGGAGAACTGTTCGGCGACGAAGATATCCGTTGATTCGGGATGGTCTACGGCCACCAGCTGAAGTTTGTCGAGGTAAATTGTTTCCCAGAGTTCAGAGGTGATCTGTACCGGGTAGCTGCCGTCCTTCACCTTAAGCGATTCTCCCTTAATCTTAATATAGTCATCAGAAGCGTCGGCAAAGGCGTAAGCCCGGGTTCCTCCCATTATTCCAAGGGGCATGCCGAGTGCGCTTCTCCACAGAATATCCTTTGAAAACACATACCCGTCTCCATCCCAGGTATACAGGAACGGGCAGGAACCCTTGAGAGTCTGAGCCTCAATAAGAGACTGATCAGCGCCGGGAAGGAAGATGTTCTGGGGTACGCCGTTGGTCCAGGTAATTCTGATTATGTCGGCTATTGATCTGTTCCCAAGACCGAAGTGAATTTCAGGATCTGTCACAACTATTGACTGGTAGAGATCTCCGGAACGCATTTCAACCTTGGCGCCGATACCAAAATAGTTGTTTTTAGTGCTTCCTGCCCTAAGTCCGACAAGTTTCATCTTGATGAAATGGTTTGAGTTTCCACCGTCGTTTCGGAGCAGAAAGATTCCGCCTTCAGCTCCGGCAATTACAACATCGATGTCACCATCGTCATTGTAATCAAATACTGCAATTTCCCTTCCTGAAGTGACGTTTACAGGCAAAATCTGCGAAACATCGGTAAAGTTACCCTTAGTATCGTTATGATAAAGGAAAAGGCCCCTGTTCCCCTTTGTTTCAGGCTGACCAACAACCAGAAGATCGGAAAATCCGTCATTGTCGAAGTCGAGAAATCTGGCATCCAGGGCTTTCAGGCTCTTCGAAGAAGAGAACATTGATTCTGAATTCTTTTCAGGTTCAAAAGTACCGTCACCCTTGTTTTTGAATAATTTCTGTCCGCTGCCATTAGATGAAGTTATAAACAGGTCTGAAAATCCGTCATTATTGTAATCGCCCACAGATG
The DNA here is from genome assembly GCA_903844815.1 of uncultured Bacteroidota bacterium. Lineage (GTDB taxonomy): Bacteria > Bacteroidota > Bacteroidia > Bacteroidales > VadinHA17 > LD21. Next base: position 7,911 of record CAIMVD010000403.1, read on the forward strand.
CTGAAGATGATCCTCCTTCGCTTTTCAGTCCGCATTCAGCTGTAATATCCTTGAATACCCCCTGACGCTGATTAGAAAAGAGTAGGTTGCTGCCGTTCTCATTTGTAACAAACAAATCAATATCTCCATCGTCGTCGAAGTCAGCGAAGACGGCATCGGTACTCTTCAATCCACGGGCTGATAATCCCATCTGATCAGCCTGTTCGGTGAAAGTGCCGTCTCCGTTGTTTCTGAACATCTGGTTTGCATCTGGTGCAGTTTCATACAGATCGAGATCACCGTCATGGTCAAAATCAAAAAACAATGCTTTGTTTCCCCCGGTTTTGACTCCCGCCTTTGCTTCATCGGTAACTTCGTCGAAAACTCCTTTTCCGGCATTCCTGTAGAGCAGATCTCCGCCCTCGCGGGCAATAAAAATATCAGGAAAGCCATCGTTGTCATAATCTGCAAATGAAGCTGAGGACTCATTCCCTGAGTGTTTCAATCCCTCATCAGCAGACACATCCCTGAAGCGCCCCATATCGTTATTAAAGAGATAGTGTTTATATGAGGAAGATGCTTTATCGTAGCTGCCTGCATAGAGATCAATGTCTTCATCTCCGTCGTAATCAGCAACCTCAATGTGCGATATACTCCTGGCGTCGGGCTCATCAGAGACTAATACATCAAGTCCTGCCGATGAAGTAACGTCGGTAAACTTAATAATATCAAGAAGCGACCTGTTGTCTGCTTCAAGGGAGGAAGATTTCTGATCGAAAGTTATCAGCGGAAAACCGATAAGCGATCCTCCGGGGCCCTTAAGATCCATAATGCCAGCCTGATATGGAGATGTTACCTTCAGGTAGTTATGAAAAATGGTAAACTGGATTACAGCATTTTCTTTATCTTTCTTTTTTAACAGGCTTAATGTTTTATCGAAGAAGGGGATGGCTTCCTTAGGAAATTCAGGGAACTGTTTATGAATAACTTCGAGCTGTTCCAGAGCTTTATCGGTTTCACCGTTTCTTATATAAATTTCAGTCAGATTAAGTAGGGGAACAAGGTTTCCCGGAGCCTTCCCTACCAGTTTAAGAGTATAGTTTTCCCTCTGTTTTCCTGATTCATCACCGGGAATGGCAGAAAACAACTCTGAAAGATCATACAGTATTTTGATATGGTCAGGCGCGAATGTAAGCGCTTCTTCAAGTTCTTTTATCGCCTTGGAGCCATCATCCTTCATCTGGTAAACAGTTGCCAGTATAAGTCTGATATCGGCATCCTTCGGGTCAATAGCAATGGCCTTCTGCAACTGTTTTTCAGACTCCGGGTAGTTACCCATTCTAAGGTAGGTAAGTCCCAGATTTGCATATCCAACCTTTGTGTCGGGAGCGAGTTTAATATACTTCAGAAATTCCTTTTCCGCCTCGTCGAGTTTAAATTCTTCAAGGTAGGCCAGACCGAGTGTCTGTGTTGTCATCAGGTCGAGTGACTTCTTCTTGCTGTCCTCAGGGGAATTTTTACAGCCTGAAATAAAGAAAATCAACATTATCGAAAGGAACGCAATTTCTATCTTTTTCATAGGTAAAAAATTTAACACATGGGAGCCTGAGTACTTTTCATTGGTCCGGTCAAAATTAAGAAATTAAATAATGTAAAGATTAGTTCATTCTCCGACTTGAAGAGGAATTCCATTCTTAAGGTTCATCATGATTGCTGAACCTTCCCGGTTTCCTTTTGCATCAAATCGTATTTCACCCGTTACTCCTGCGTATTTTATTCCGGAAAGGTAAGTCTGAATGTTTTCGCGGCTGGTGCCTGCATTTCTGACAGCTTCGATAAGGATTCGGGTTCCGTCATAAGCATAGGCTGCTACGGCACCGGGATAATATCCGAATCTGCTATAAAATTCTTTCCTGAAGTTATTCCCGTTGGTTCCGAACCAGTGGCCGGAGGTAATTACAGAGCAGGATTCATATTCTTTCAGATCTTCCTCCTTTATTTCCTTCTCATCAAGAAGGGAGAGTGTTCCGTAGAGAGGAATCTGAATATTCAACCTGTGCAGCTGTCCGATTAAAATCCTTGCTGAGGAAGGTTCTCCGGAAAGAATTATGCAATCGGGTTTATTAATTTTCACAGCATCGATAATTTCCCTGCATCCGGCATCGGAACCATCATAAATCAGCTGAACAGGTTTTTTTCTGCCCGATTCTTCCGTCTTTTTATTAAAGCTTCTGAAAGCCATGTTTGAGTCATAGCTTTTATCAGAAATGAAGACTACTCCGGATAAATGTTTTTTCAGATATATTTCACTGCAAAGAGCTTCCGACTGCCGGTCATTGTTTGGAGTACAGCTGTAATACCACGGCACGAAAGCCTGTGCAAGGGTAGGATCACCTGACCACAAAGAAATAAAGACTACCTGTGTCTTTGTAGCGACCTGTTCTGCAAGGTGAGCATTTCGTCCGTCGTGTGAACCTATTAGGGCAACCACCTTATCGTCGAATATCAGGCTGGTTGCTTGTTTTGAACCAGTTCCCCATGGTCCCTCCATTGACCGTACAACCAGGCCGAAAGTTATTTTTCTGCCGGCAGCCTCCTTATTGGCTTTTATAATTGCCAGTTTAGCGCCATCGCGGGCAGCAATAGATTTACTATCCTGTATGAGAAGGCCAATTTTGACTGTATCAACAATATTCCCTGGATCTTTCAGCGCGGTGCACATGGCTGCCTGAATGGGAATTGCAGAAAAGAGGAATGTAAGTAATGATAATTTAACTGAAATCATTAACTCACCCCTCCTTCAAGAGATACTTCTTCCGACAGCTTCTGCTATCTTTTTAAGGCCCCTCATTAATTCTTCAAATTCATCCAGGCTTAGCGACTGGTGTCCGTCGCAAAGAGCCGTTTCCGGTTGATAATGTACTTCTATAATAAGGCCGTCAGCACCTGCAGCAATGGCAGCCTTTGCCATTGGGGCCACCATCCATCTTATTCCTGTACCATGACTGGGGTCCACAATTACCGGAAGATGGGTGAGTTGTTTCAGCATAGGTACGGCATTCAGGTCGAGAGTGTTTCTTGTGGAAGTTTCGAAGGTCCTTATTCCGCGTTCGCAGAGGATTACATTTTCATTTCCCTGGTTAAGAATATATTCTGCGGCATTTAAAAATTCCTCGATTGTTGCCATCATACCACGCTTGAGAAGGACCGGTTTTTTTGACATTCCGACCTCCTTTAGCAGAGGGAAGTTTTGCATGTTCCGTGAACCGACCTGCAGCATATCAGCATACTCCGCAACCATTTCCACCTGCCTTGTATCCATTACTTCGGTTACAACAGGCTGATGTGTTTCACTCCTGATCATGCTCAGCAGGTTTAAACCTTCTTCACCCATTCCCTGAAAACTATAGGGAGATGACCGGGGTTTGAAGGCGCCTCCTCTCAGAATCCTTGCGCCGCTATTGTTAACAGATCTGGCAGTTACAAAGAGCTGTTCCTGACTCTCAACAGCACAGGGTCCGGCAATTATAACAATCCCGGACCCGCCGAACTCACTATCACCAACTTTCACTAATGTTGTTTCCGGTTTGTTGGCTCGGCTGACCTTTGATGGTACTGTAAAACCCACATTTACCGGAATACTGCACGGAATTGTTTCCATTTTTCCTTTTCTTTCGTATCTTTTGATTCTGAGCTCTAATAATTTCCTGTTTTGCTGGTGTTCTTCTTTTTCAAATCCATAGGTGGGGCAGGATAGAAGGCGAATTTGCCGTTTTTGACTTCGGCCATGAAAATTTCGCCTACATCATTCCAGCTGCCATCTATTACAAGTTTTCCGGTAACTCCCTCATATCCCTGAAACGTTTTCTGATCAGAAATAAGATCACGTATCAGGACACGGTTAAGTCCGGCTTTTCTGATAGCTTCAATAATAATATTCATTCCGTCGTATGCATGTGCAGCAAAAACATCGGGTTCCATTCCGAATCTCTTCAGATAGCTAGCCTTAAAAGCCTTTAGTTTCGGATTATCTGCATCGGGATTATACTGGCATGTTGTAACGATACCCTCGGCATATTTACCGGCAATCTTAAGGAATTCAGGGTTAACCATCCTGTCTGATCCATATACAGGCTGTTTCATCCCCATTTCACGAAGTTGTTTCAGGATAAGGGCCGATTCTTTTGCATTTCCCCAGAGTAGAATTGCATCAGGTTTTGTAACCATCACCCTTTCAATCTGGGTTTTAAAATCGGTATCTCCGTCAAGGAACCTTTCTTCGATGACAACCGGATGGCCGACACGAACTGCAGCATCTGAATACTCTTTTATTCCAACCCTGCCATAACGGTTGTTTGGCCTGATGACGGCAACTCTTTTGTGCCCCATTTTTTCATTAATATAGTTCAGCATTGCATAGCTGGAAGCACGGTCGTCGCTGATTACGCGCATGGTCCATGGTATGTTAGTCTCTGTAAATGTAGGATCCGGATCACCTACACAGACCATGTAGATTTCGAGTTTCAGTGCAGCACGTAATGCTACATGGGATACAATATCGTCGATCGAACCGAGGAAAGCCCATACCTTTTCGTCGTCCATTTTGACAACCTCATTAGCTGCGGCTCCCCAGAGACCTACATCGTTATGGGCCATGATGGCGAAGGGAAGACCTTTGTAACCTCCTTTTTTATTGGCTTCCTCCATGGCCAGTGTAGCTCCGTTAAGCATTTGAATTCCCTGGGGAACCATAATATTGTTACTGAGGGGCCCCAGAAATCCTATCCTAACCTCCTTGAGATCGGAAGGAGCAGTTTTTTCGCGTCCTGCACCATAAAAATTCAGAGGTACAAGAAAATGATATTTATATGGTTTGACAAAATTCGAATAGGGGAAAATCTCATCGGGTGCATTACCGTAATTGAGTTTATTATTCTGGCCGTTAATAACAGATAAAGGGGTTAATATTGCCAGCAAAAATGTCGATATTATTAATTTATGAAGTTTCATTGTCAGAAAGTTAAGGAAAGACTAATTTTATTTCATCAATTCACCACGGCTAACTCCTTTTGAGGTTGCCACCCAGCATACACCAGCATCAGCATCAACCCCAATAATAAAGTTATGAGAAATGGAGGGTGACAGAGGTATCTCCTTTGTGGTTTTGTTAACTACGTTATCATCAATACGGCCATAATTCTTAACTATTGCCATACCATTGACACTATTGTCATTTTTCTTATATGTTACCCAGCTCTTACCATCCGTTGTGCTTAATCCGTTATCGCTGCAAATATAGACTACGTTTCCTTCAGCTCTGACAAAGTTTATGAAGTTGCTTGCAAGGCCGCTGTCGGTATCAAAGAAGCCCTTCCATTTTGTACCGTCGTATCTGCATAAGCCAAAGTAGGATGAAACCCATAAGCAACCGTCCCCAAAGGTAGTGCCGGTAGTAATATCGTGAACAGGGCCATCATCCGGAAGAAGGTCTATTTCCATCTCTCCGTCGGGATCAGTATAATCCTTGAACTTTTTGGTTGCCTTGGTGTATTCAATGATACCACCTCCCCATGCGGCAATGAATATCTTTCCATCACCTGCAGATACACCGTAAGTCCACGGCTCATGCATGGGGGCATTCTTTTCAGTATATATTTCCCATTTTTTTGTATAAGTATCATAATGGCCGGCGCCACCACCGGTAGCAACCCAGACATCCCTGCCATCACAGGTTACACCGTATACAAGGTCGTTGGGCATGCCACTGTTTAACTGGGTGAAGTTTTCAAATTTCCCGCCTGACCAGTGACTAAGTCCTCCCAGGGTTCCGATCCATGCATCACCCGTAAGTTCGCTGACATCTATTGAAACTATACCATTATGAGGCAGTCCGTCTTTTGTAGTATAAGTACGCCACTTTCCATTCTCATAAACTGCAAGACCGTCGTGAGTCCCAACCAGTACCCTTTTCCCGTCGATTCTGACCGTGTAGGCCTTATCCGAAGGCAACCCGTCCTTTGTAGTAAAAGTGCGCCAGTTTCCGTACACAGGCAGTGGGTTTGGATCATCCTTAGTGATAGTGCCTGCTGAAGAAGCCGGAACTTTTGTTGTTCCATGATCCGATTTGGGCTTATCAGTTAATGAAAAACCCATCGATATTATTCCGCTGAGGGATATTGCAACTGAGAAAAGCCTGAAGTAATTTTTTCTTGATTTTTCTTTCATATTAGTCATAATTTCTTTCTTAATGGAATTTAAAAGAGGCCTGTTGTTCCCTTGACGATTTCGATTCGTATTCGGGAGCCCTGAGCGATTTAAGGTAGTCGGTAAGGTCATTGAGCTGTTCTTTTGAAAGGTCATTCACAATTCCGTGCTTATCGGTTGTTCCGTATTTTGTCCAGATCTCCTCAAGGGTTTGGGCACGGCCATCATGGAGATATGGTGCCGAAGCAAATATATTATTGAGGTGAGGCGTATCGAATAGGATAGAGTCATCGGACGGGACAAGAGTACCAACGTCGAACATCTGTCTGTTTGTGAAAAATGGCCCGGGGTGACAAGTTACACACCTCCCGTTTACCGGGATTTCACTCCCTTTAAAATCTTTTGATCGTTCAAATATGGCTTTTCCCCTCGCCTGTGATACAGTAAGTTCCTGGTCAGGATTATACTGAAGGTTTGGAGGATAATGAATTCCCCTTGTTATATATGAGGAAATTGCATCCAGATCTTTATAGCTGAATTGTTCGGTTCTTGTGAGAACGGTTGAGAACCTGATACCATCCTGCTTATAAACGGTTGCATTCTTGCCATTCCATTTATAGGGAGCCGTGTCGCCAATATCCCTTAGACTTTGGGTATTAGTGAGGTTCCTTCCCATATCCTTCGAAGCCATATTGTAAACTAGGCCATCCTCATGAAAATCGGGATGACAGGTGTAGCACGCAAACTGGTTCTGAAACGTGTGACCTGCGTTGCTGAATAATCTCCTTCCATGGCGGGCGACAGTTATCCGGTCGGGGCCTCCAAGGTTAATTGTACTCATTGTTTCGAGGCTCGAAGTATTTATGACAGCAATCCTGTCTTCAAGCTGTTCGGTTACATACAGAATCTTGCCGTCGGGTGAAAGTGCCATTCCTTTTGGGCAGGCGCCGGTCTTGATGCGGGCAGTAACAAACCTGAAGCTGATGCCCAGGTTATTTCCCCAATTATTTATCATTTCAGGTGTTGCATCAGCTAACATGGCCCTTATTGAATCAATATCTATAACCGAGATGCTGTTTACAGCCGAATGAGAGACAAACGCTTTTTTGCCATCTGGTGAAATTACTATATCAAAAGGATCGGGGTAGTAAGAATTAGGTTCGTCAAGCAAAAGCTGAATAGTCCGGCCGTTTTCCTTCTGTTCAATTATCCCTATTCCGTAAGTCATCATCCATCCCTGCTCGACCTGAATGGAAGGGACGAGGTTTTTTGGGCGGACAAGGGTTACTATTGCCAGATCGCCGGAAGGCGTAAAGGCAGCATTCTCCATAATATGTGCCGATTCAATGCTTTTGTGTTCCTGAACTCTCCGGGTAGTTCCGTCAATAACCGTGTATTCAGTGCTCACAGGTTTGCCATACGGTTCTATAATAGCACGTCTGCTCGTTACAATAATGGTGTTGCCGTCAGGAGATACCTCTGCACTTGAAGGATTATTTCCTGCTCCTAATCTCTTAATTTCTTCTCCATTACTCAGGTCTATTACAGATACGTCGGATGAGAATGCATTGACAACATACAAAAAGTTGCCATCTTTGCTTAGTGTCATTCCTGCCGGCCCGTTTCCCGTCTGAAGGGTATCGATCACCCGTGATTTGCCGATATCAACAACCGATACGTTATCCGACCACTGATTGCTGACGTATGCCAGCTTGCCGTCATTGTTAAGAACAACAGTGTATGGCATTTTCCCGACGGCAATCTTTTCGATTACATTGTTTTTCTCAGTATCTACTACAAGAAGTGCATTTCCGTCCTGAGCAACTACGTAGAGTCGTCTTCCGTCTTTAGCAACTGCCAGATTATAGGGAGAAAGATAATCGGCATTTACAAGCTTCTTTATTACCGGGTTCTTTGATATGTAAATATGGCATGAAGTGCAGAGTAACGGATGATCTTCAACACCGGTTTTGCCGTTAACATGGGTCCTTGCAAGTTTTCTTCCCGGGAAATGGATAAGCAAAGCTGCAATAACAACAATTCCGGCAATCACAAAAAATCTTCTCATGTTCATATCTATTCAAGTGAAATCTTTTTCTCAACAACTTTATTTATGTGAACTGGAACACTGACAGGATCTTTTATTACTGACAGCGGTCTCCTGTTATCTGGTACTATTTCATGATCTTCATGGCAGCCTACGCAGCCGCGGCGTTCGTTTGGCCGTACCCAAACCCAATCGCATGGTCCGCTGATTACATTTCCCTTTTCATCAAGTGTTCGGATCTTAAAAGGGGTATCAGCTATTACTTTAAGGTAAAACGACCCGTCTTCCTCAGTATTAACAATTCCCATAACCGAATCCATGCCAATAATTTCAATTCGTTTTGAACTGTTGAAAGCCATCTTTCCGTCAATTGCCTGATCATTATGGATGTTTATGTCCTGGCAGAACAGGAGCCCTGTTTTAACTCCCATGTCCACCTCACTGGGTAGTTTTTTGGGTCTTTCACTGGCCACGGCTAAAACTGCTCCGGTAATATCATATCCTGAATTTTCAAACAGAGGTTTTCCGATCGATTTCAGCTGAGGATCAAATTCATAAAGACTGTAATTTCCCGACTCAGATTCCCTGTATGAAACTAACAGCTTGCCATCTTTCCAGGGCAGGGCACACTTGAAATCTCCGCTAAGGCCGGAGGACAGGACAGTTCTTGAATGTAATGGTCTGTTATAATTAACTGATACCAGGCTTGTTTTGTTTCCGGAGACTGAATCAGATTCAGTGAATATTATTTTATTATCGGCTGTTTCCTCTGCATTTCCCCTCTGAAAAGTTCCTTTGGCACCAAAGTAGAAGAGTTCTGCTTTGGTCCCGTCGGGACGAAGAGCCATCAGGCTTGAAGAACTTTCTTCCGGTTTCTGTTTGCTTATGAACAAAATACGGCCGTCTTTCAAAATTGTTGATGAGGCGTAGGAATAAGGTGAAAATGTTATCTGTCTGATATCACTTCCGTCAGGTTTACAGGTAAAAAGAGATTGTGTTGTTCCTGGTCCATTACTGGCAGAGGCTTTGCTGAAAACAATGCGATTTCCGGGAAGATACAGGGGATTGGTACAGTTATCAGGTGATGAGGTAATCTGAACCAAATGAGAACCGTTAATGTTCATCTCCCAGATCTGCCAGGTATCATTTTGTGTCTTTCTTCCCTCGAAAAGAATGTTGTTGCCATCATAAGATACCCTGGGTGATCTTGCCGTGAAAAAGTCCTTTGTCAGCACCACCGGAGCTTCCGACGGTTTGTCGGGGTTTATTAAAGCAAGTTGCTCTGCGACTGGGCTGTCTGATGTATTACCGGGTTGCTGTATACCTGAACGTGTTATTATTATTGAGCCATTGTGAATCTGAGAACATGATGCCAGGAAAAATATACAAGTTAAAACAACGGGGGTTAGGCAGGCTATAATGGGTTTTTTGAGAATTTTCATTAACTTCTGATTTTAGAGTTCTTTGATGGTTAATATCTGATTAGGTTTTATATTTTCAAGTATCTGAACCTTGCCTGAGGGCCATTTGATCTCAATTTTCTCAACGGTTTCATTTTTACCCAGTCCGAAATGCATTCTCGGATCATTTTGAGAAAGGTATCCTGTAGTGCTTTTTTTCTGGGCGGTTTGTATCTTCCCTCCGGAATACAGTTTTATGCGAGCCCCGATTCCATCTCTATTGCTTATGGTTCCAATAAGATTTAAGCTTAGCCAGTTGTTCTGATTTCCCTTATTGTTTCTAAGGAACTTTCCATTATCGTTAAGGCAGACAATATAAGCATCCATGTCGCCGTCATTGTCATAATCTCCCAGGCAGGCGCCCCGTCCAACATACTCCTCGGTAAAATATTTTCCCAATTCAACTGATATGTCCCTGAATTTTCCATCACCTTCATTCTGAAATATCTGGTCTTCCTGGCCGTAAAGATGTTTCAGGGCTCCATTGGTTTTAAACAGATCCACATCACCATCATTGTCATAATCGAAGAACGATGAAGACCATCCGACATACTGTCCTGCGGGCATCGCTATGCCTGAGGGATAAGATTTGTCAGTGAATACTCCGTTTCCCATGTTTTCATAGAGAGAACAATACTTGTCATCCGAAGCAAAAATATCAAGTAATCCGTCACCGTTATAGTCAGCAAAGTCAACAGACATGCTTATAGTCCCTTCACCGGCCTGGCTGAATGCAGTACCTGACATAGTGCCTCTGTCGGTGAAACCCTTACCCCCGTCATTATGCCACAGGTAATTTAGAGTATGGTCATTAGCGACATAAATATCAACGAATCCGTCATCATCATAGTCGGCTGCGCCGACGCCCATAGCCCTGCCGTCCACATCAATAATTCCCATTGTGGCAGTTACATCCTCGAATTCCCCGTTGCCTTTGTTATGATATAGTACATCCTTCTGTGCATCATAAGCCATGGGGCCAGGGAACCCGTCAGGTGCATAATAATATTTATAATTCGGGTCAAAATTCAGGTAGTTTCCTACGTACAGGTCAAGAAAGCCGTCATTATCGTAATCGAACCAGGCGGCTCCTACGCTGCATTCATTTCCTCCGGCCACTCCGGCATGCTTTGTGACATTTGAGAAAGTGCCGTTGCCATTGTTTTCAAGAAGAACATTAGGCCCGTAATTGCTTATAAATATATCAGGGAAGCCGTCGTTGTTGAAATCGCCGATTGTAACACCCATACTGTACCAGGAGCCTGCAGCACCAGCCTTTTTTGTAACATCCTGAAATGTGCCGTTACCAATGTTTCTGTAGAGTCTGTTTCCTCCTGCGTTTTTTGGTTTTTCGCTCTTACTGAAACCTTCTATCCATGTCCCGCTGCATATATACAGATCAATGAACCCATCCTGATCATAGTCAAGAAAAGCCGTGCCACCGCCACTGGATTCTATAATGTTATGCAGGTCGTCATCTCCGATGGAGTGAACAAAATCAATCCCTGCCTCTTTGCCTATTTCCTGGAAATATTCGTCATTTGCTGCAGGAAGATTTGCAGTGTCCGGTTTTCCCTGTCCGGCTGAAGGTTTCTTGTTTGAATTGCATCCGGAAAGCATTAGCATAAATGCAAAAAGAAAAACTGAGGATTTTACTGAAAATAAATTCAGAAGGTGGTTTCTTTTAATCAACATTAAGCACGTCATTTTTAACGATCGTATGATATTTATAATATTAACGTTTCAAAGCCTTGCCTCGCAGCTTTACAGCTCTTGAAAATCAGGCGGTAAATATATCAAGATTTTTATTATTTAATCCGTGAATAATTTTGATTCTAAAGGTCGAATGTATCCGCACATGATTGAAAATTATATTCATACGTTTTTGTGCTTATACTCAATCATGTGTGTTTCATTTAATAATAAAACCCGGCCGCTGTGCCCGACCGGGTTTATATTGAATCTTAAACTAAAAACAACATCATAAAAAGAACCCTGACTAATCAAACTATGCACAACAAGGATATAACCTTACAATTAAACGGGGATTAAAATGAGATTAAAAAGTGATTAAAATGAAAAAAAGAATTAAGCTTTAGCGGAGAAAGATACAATTACTTCCGTTCCGATCCCGGGCTTGCTGGTGATGCTTATTAAGCCATTATGGTTTTTAATTATCTGGTTTACAAGAGGTAATCCAATACCGCTACCCTGAAAGGAGAGGGTGTTGGCACCACGGAAAAATGGTTCAAAGATTTTTTTGAGATCGGTTTCGCTGATGCCAATTCCATTGTCGGAGAAAACAGCTACGACCCTGTTATCTGTGTGCCTGAGATCAATATGGCATGTTTTATCGGGTGAGTATTTACAGGCGTTGTCGATAATATTTGAAACCGCAACCTTGAGCAGGTATTCATCACCTACAACTACCATCTGATCAAAATCGGTAACAGAGTCGTCTATTGAAATATTTATCTGGTAATCATTTTTGAATTTCTTCAGGTCGTCACGTGTCTGCCAGACTATTTCGTCGAGCCGAATCTCTCTTTTGTAATTATCAATATTCTCTGAACTGGTTCGGGCTATCAGAAGCAGCCTGTTCAAAAGGTCGATAAGTGATTTAATATCCTCGAGTACAGAATTCAGGGCAGCCTGATATTCCCCGACAGGTCTCTCCTTCATCATGAGGACTTCGATCTGTCCGTTTATGGAGGTCAGAGGAGTCCTCAGCTCGTGAGAGGCATTGGCAATGAAATTCTTTTGAACTCCGAACGATGCCTCGAGTCGTCCGAGCATGCTGTTAAATGTTTTTGCAAGCCTCCCTATCTCATCGGTTCCGTTTCCCTCATTCAGCCTCAGATTCAGACTGGTTATGGAAATGTCCTCAACTTTACTTACCACCTCTGAAATGGGTTTAAGCGCTTTCCCTGCAAAGAACCTGCCGGCTGCATAAAAGAGCAACAGGCTAAAAAGGCAGACTATCGTAAGAATCAGTTTTAATTTTTCGAGGTGGAGGGCTCCTTCTGTATCAACGGCAGCTGCAATTATTACAAACCTGTCATAGTTTGTGAAAAAAAGTGTTCCGGTTACGTCGTATGAACCCTGTCGGTATGTTATATTATATCCCAGTCTGACCCTTTCCAGAACATCATTCCTTATTATTATGTCGGAATTTTCATCTGAATTGTAAACTATATCATTATTGAAATTAATTATGATAATTTTTTCATCCAGAAGGAAAACAGGGCCCTGATTTTCAATTTCGAGTATACGGTTTGCATCAACCTCCCTTTTATCAAAAAAAAGGTTTGCCGTACTCCTGGCCTTGTTCCGGAGGCGGTTATTAAAGTCATCCTTTCGGAAACCTGCCGAAGAAAAATAGATTGCAACTGATGCAACTACCATTATTAAGCCTCCCAGGAGGAGAAACTGCAACGTCAACCGGGTCCTGATCTGCATCTTATAAATTTCCAAAAACATATCCAAAGCCTACCTTTGTGTGGATAAGCTTTTTATCATATCCTTTTTCAATTTTCTTCCGCAGGAAGTTGACATATACATCTACAACATTTGTACCGAAGTCGAAGCCTGCATCCCATACTTTTTCGGCAATATCGTTCCGGGAAAGTACCCGGCCTGCATTTCTCATAAAGTACTCAAGCAGCGAAAATTCCCTTGCAGTGAGCTCAATACTTTTCCCTGACCTGACAGCAATCTTTCTGTTGAGATCAAGTTCCAGATCTTCAAATATCAGCTTATTACCTATGTTAACCTGATGGCCTGATTTTTTAAGAAGAACTTTTACCCTGGCAAGGAGTTCCCTGAACTCGAAAGGTTTTACAAGATAGTCATCGGCTCCAGCATCAAAGCCAAGTATCTTATCATCGGTAGTGCCCAGGGCAGTAAGCATGAGCACGGGAATATCGGGATTGAACTTTTTAAGTTTCGTGCACAGCTCAAGACCGCCAATTCCCGGTATTATTACATCGAGAATGAAAAGATCGAACTTATAAAGCCGGGAAAGCTTTTCAGCCGAAATTCCGTCATAGGAAATTTCGGCTTCATAATGATTTTCCTGAAGCCCTTTTTTAATAAATGAGGCTACTTTGGGTTCGTCTTCGACTATCAATATTTTCATTGATTATGAATAGGATAAATGCGATAGCTGTTTTTAATATCACGTAAAACTACTTCAAAATCCTTTTAAAGAGTTAAAAATAATCATTTTTCATAAGAACCTATAATACAGACAGGAAAAGTATGTGTGTAGTAGCGGGGACCCTGGGGGGCAGGGGGGTAAAAATCGGGGAGTGAGAAACTTATTATCCGGGCTTACTAAAACGGCATTCGATAATGTCTATATAATAAATAGGTATGAGTAAATTAACATTAACAAAATGGCATTCAGTTGCCAGAAAAATATTATTAACATTATTTAATAATTCAAAATGCATTTAATCAGCACATTAATAACGAATAATGATTATTTAACATTTAGCCGGGTAAAAAAGTGGTAATATATTTACTTAAATATTTGTTAAAATGATATTTTATTGTAAAATTTGATGTGTTTTAAAAATGGGAAGGTGAAAACCTTCCCTATTTTGAATCCCTATTATCTAACTAACATGTTAAAAAAACCGATTTACTATGCAAATTATTAAGAATGTGCGGCGCATTGCGCTGGTTATGCTTAGCATGGTACTTTCCCTGGGCGTTCTTTTTGCCCAGGAGAGGACTATTACCGGTAAGGTTTCTGCCGAAGGCGAGGGACCTATACCCGGTGTTAACGTTACAGTTCAGGGGACCACGATCGGAGCGATCACCGACCTGAATGGTGCTTATTCACTTAAGGTGCCGGGACCGGCATCTGTTCTTGTTTTTTCATCTATTGGGTACACAACCCAGCAGACAGCTGTTGGAGCACAGAATGTTATCGATATCGTTCTGGTATCTGATACAAAGGCGCTTCAGGAAGTTGTCGTTACTGGTTATACCGCCCAGAGAAGAAGAGACCTTACCGGTTCTGTAGGTGTTGTTGAACCTGCAAAACTTACAGCTGTTCCTACAGGTAACATAAGTAACTCACTTCAGGGTCGTACCTCGGGTGTCACCGTAGTAGGTGATGGCCGTCCGGGTGAAACTTCAAAAGTAAGGATCAGGGGCTTCAGCTCATTCGAGAACAACGATCCTCTTTATGTCGTTGATGGTGTTCCTACTCAGGACATTTCATCACTGAACCCTAACGACGTTGAATCAATGTCTGTACTTAAAGATGCCGGTGCTGCGTCGATCTACGGATCAAGGGCATCAAACGGTGTTATCATTGTTACCACAAAAAGAGGCAGCAAGGGTACAAAAGTTAACTACAGCATGTATATGGGAACTCAGAATCCCGGCAGCGGTCCAACCGACCTGCTTAATACTCAGCAGTACGCTGATCTTCAGTGGCTGGTTTACAAAAATGACGGTACAACTGAGACTCACCCGATTTACGGACCTTCATCAGGAAGCCCGAAAATTCCTTACTGGGCAGGAGATACTGATTGGTATAAGGAAATTACCCGTACTGCTTTCACACAGAACCACGACCTTTCTCTGTCAGGTGGTACCGATAACGCAAAATTCTTTGCCGCTCTTGGCGTTCTGCAACAGGATGGTATTGTAATGTACACAGATGCTAACAAATACACTGCCCGTTTCAACTCTGAATTTACCTTCCTCAAGGATAGAGTAAAAGTAGGAGAGAACATCACTCTCGCATATCGTACAGGTCATGGTGTTGACAACAACACTGAAGGCAGCCCGATTCAGATGGCGTCATACAGAACTCAGCCAATCATCCCTGTTTACATGACAGTTGATGTTCCTGAAGGTTTGACCCACGCTTACAAAGTTGGCGAATATGGTGGTACAGGTATTGCACCCCGTCTGGGCCAGTCAGAAAACGTTGTTGCTACCCGTATCAGGGGCAAGGACAATAACAACTGGAGCATGCGTTTGATTGGAAGCGCCTACGTTGATGTTAAAATCGCGCAGGGTTTGAGCTTCAAATCAACACTCGGTGGAACATTCAATAACGGTTACTGGATGAGCTACTCCTATAAGACTTATGAAAGATCAGAAAACAATGCTACCAACAGTTTCAGCGAAGGTGCATGGTATGGCAACGACTGGGTATGGACAAACACCCTTTCTCTTGACAAAACATTCGGACAGCATAAGATCCTTGCAGTTGCAGGTTACGAAGCAGTTAAATATGGTATCGGACGTGACGTATCAGGAAACCGTGCAGGATATTATTCTGACGATGTTCTTTACAGAACCCTGAATAATGGTGCAAACCTTATCAATGCAAACTCAGGCCTTGGTACTCCAACTTCTCTTGTATCACAGTTTGTAAGGGCTGACTATTCACTAATGGATAAGTACATGTTGAGCGCAACCGTACGTCGTGATGGTTCATCAAGGTTTGGTACTGCCAACCGTTATGGTGTGTTCCCTTCATTCTCAGCAGGATGGCGCGTTAGTGACGAATCATTCTTCCAGGGTGTCAGTTTCATCAACGATCTTAAGATCCGCGGATCATACGGAACAATGGGTAACCAGCTTGCCGTTTCTCCACAGAACCAGTTCTATTCATATGGTGGCGACCCGGGTTCATCATTCTATGATATAAACGGTACATTCACATCATCAGCTCAGGGCTTCCGTCCTACACGTATTGGTAACCCTGATGCAAAATGGGAAACCAACGTAACTACAAACATCGGTTTTGAAGCCTCTCTTCTCGATAATAAAGTGGGCATCAAATTTGACTGGTATGCCAAAAATACAAAAGACCTTCTGTATCGTATCGAATTGCCGGGTACTGCAGGAGCAGCTGAGGCACCTTATGTAAACGTAGCATCGATGTCGAACAAAGGACTGGATATGGAATTCAGCTACAAGGAAAAATTCGGAGAAATCGGTTTCGACGGATCTTTTGTGCTGACTACTTATAAGAACAACATTGACGGTCTTTCTGAAGGTATTACATTTTTCGATTCAGGAGGTTCAAGGATCGGTTCATATGCAAGAAATGAGATTGGAAATCCAATGTCATCGTTCTTCGGATATAAGGTTTTAGGTCTGTTCCAGAGTGCTTCTGAAGTTGAATCTTCTCCAACACAGGACGGCGCTGCTCCCGGTTTCTTCAAATTCCAGGATACCAATAGCGATGGCAAGATTTCTCCTGAGGACAGGACTTATATTGGCAACCCGAACCCGAAATTCACCTACGGGTTAAACCTTGCTTTTACATACAAAAACTTTGACCTTACTGCCTTCCTTTATGGATCACAGGGAAATGACATCATTAACAACAACAAGTGGTGGACCGATTTCTGGCCATCATTCCAGGGTCAGAAAAGTACAAGGCTTCTTAACGAAAGCTGGACTCCTACAAATACAGGAGCTACAGTTCCTAAAGCAACCAACATTTCCAATTTCTCAACTAATACCCAGTACAATAGTTATTACGTAGAAGACGGATCTTTTTTAAGGCTTAAAAACCTGCAGTTGGGTTATACAATTCCTGAAAGCATTACAGGCAAGGTTAACATCAAGTCTTTAAGAGTTTATGTTCAGGGCGTGAATCTTATTACTGCTACCAAATATTCGGGTCTTGATCCGGAACTTGGCGGTGGTGACACTAGTTTTGGATTTGACGGAGGTAACTATCCAACTGTTAAGCAGTTCCTCTTCGGACTCAACGTGAATTTTTAATATTAAATAAAGTTATAATATGAAAAATAAGTCAATTATATTCATCTTATTGCTGGCCGGAATCCTCACAGTGGGTTCATGCAAGGAAAGCTTCCTTGATGTCAAGCCGGCAGGTAGCCTCGACCAAAGTCTTTTGGGGAACGAGAAGGGTATCGAAGCCCTCCTGGTTGGCGCTTATTCAATGCTCGATGGTATGTCATGGCAGTTTGGCTGGGAATCAGCAGCTACAAACTGGGTATATGGTTCTATCCGTGGTATGGAAGCCAATAAAGGCACCGACTCAGGTGACCAGCAGGATATCAACCCGATTCAGACATTCTCTGAAACATCAACAAACCCTTACCTGAACGTTAAGTGGAGGGAAGTTTATGAGGCAGTTTCACGTTGCAACAGCGTTATAATGGTTGTTGAATCAGCTTTGAAAGATGGCAAAATTACCCAGGACAAAGCAGACGGCTGGCTTAAAGAAGCTAAAGTTCTTCGCGGCTGGTACCATTTTGAGGCATGGAGAATGTGGGAGAAAGTTCCTTATATTGATGAGAAAACCGATCCTGCTGCTGCTACAAATTCAGACGATATCAGAGCAAAAATCATTGCCGACCTTACCGAAGGAACAACTCTTCCTGAAGATATGGGCAAAATAGGTAAATGGAATGCAACTGTTTCAAAAGTCATTCTTGCAAAAGCACTTATGCAGATGAACAAAGACTATGCAGGCGCTCTTACTCTGCTTCAGTCAGCCGAAACCGGAAAGAAACCTGACGGCTCAGCTATCGGATTTGCACCAACTTATGGTGAGATCTTTGATATAGTAAACCGTAATGGAATCGAAGCTATCTATACAGTACAGTATTCTGTTAATGATGGTTCAGGCGGAAACAACGCCGGAAACGGTGAAGTTCTTAACTTCCCATATAAAGGTGGAGGTTCACCCGGCGGTTGCTGCGGTTTCTTCAACCCTACCCAGGAATTTGTAAACTCATTCAGAACAGCCAGTGGTCTTCCACTGCTTGACAACACTTACAACAATTCACCTGTCGTTAATGACTTCGGTAAAACTCCGGCTCAGGCCTTTACCACTGATCCAGGACCACTCGATCCAAGACTTGACTGGTCAGTTGGCCGCAGGGGTATTCCTTACTGGGATTGGGGACTTCACACAGGTTCGGACTGGATTCGTGACCAGACTTACTCAGGTCCTTACAGTCCTAAGAAACAGGTTTACAAGAAATCACAGGAAGGTAAATATACCGAGGTTGGTAACTGGACATCAGGCTGGACAGCTAACGGATATCGTATGATCCGCTTTGCAGACCTGGTCCTCATGGAAGCAGAATGCCAGATCGAAACAGGAAATCTTGAAGCCGCACGTACCAATATTAACCGGGTTCGTACCAGGGCTGCAAATCCTGCAGGTTTTGTAAAAATGGCTGACGGATCAAATGCTGCCAACTATCAGATTTCTAACTATGCAACTGCATTCGCCAACAAAGAAGCTGCTCAGAAAGCACTACGTATGGAAAGAAAACTTGAACTCGGTCAGGAAGGCCACAGGTATTTCGACCTTAACAGGTGGGGAAATACAGTAACCGAACTGAACAGGATTCTTGTTTATGAGAAAACAATGCCCTGGGGTAATTTACTTTACGGTGCAGCTACAGTTGGTGCAGAGGATGTTACATTCCCTGTACCACAGCGTCAGCTTGACCTTAGCAACGGTAAACTGGTTCAGAACAGATAAGATTTCTTAATCTGAAAATATTCAAAGCGGACTGCCTCACGGCGGTCCGCTTTTTTATTCTAAATACCAAAAACTTGATTTACTTTGTATAATTGATTGTTAAGAAAAGAATCTGAAATTACTGCAGAATTATATGAGAAAACTAGCTATACTATTTGTTGCACTACTCTTTATCTCCTGTTCCCGGTCTCCGAAATTCCAATTGTTAAGTTCAGTCCAGACGGGTATATTTTTTAAAAATACAATTACCGAGAGTGACAGTTTTAACCTCATGAAGTATGAGTATATTTATAACGGAGCAGGGGTTGGTATTGCAGATCTTAACAATGACGGTCTTCAGGACATATTATTTTCCGGTAACCAGGTTTCACCGAAGGTGTATCTGAATCTGGGGAGTTTTAAATTCAGGGATATTACTTCAAACTTTGCAGGCCTTACAAATGACCAATGGTACACAGGTGTTACAATTGCCGATGTAAACAACGATGGCCTGCCCGATGTTTATTTAACCTCCACGGGAGGCTCACATCCTCAAAACAGGAAAAACAAGCTGTGGGTCAATAACGGTTCGTCAGGAGGAGCTGATCCTTCTTTTACCGAAAAAGCCGAAAGTTTTGGTATTGCAGATACCAATCATTCAGTTAATGCAGCCTTCTTTGATTACGATCGCGACGGATACCCCGATCTTTACATCCTGAACAATACAGTAAATTCAAGGATGAACACCAACTACCGTGAGAAAATGATTGACGGCAGCGCTCCAAATAATGACAGATTATATCATAATAATGGTAACGGAACCTTTACGGATGTTACAATACCGGCAGGAATTGTATATGAAGGATTCGGCCTTGGATTGGCAATTGGTGATGTAAACAAGGACGGATACCCCGATATATATGTATCAAATGATTTTATTTCAAATGATCTTCTTTATATTAATCAGGGTAATGGCACATTTAAAAATGAAATCAGAAAATATATCTCTTACCAGTCGCGTTCTTCAATGGGGAACGATATGGCCGATGTGAATAATGATGGGAATCCTGATATGTTTACAATGGATATGTTCCCCGAAGCCAACTTCAAGAAAAAACAGACAATAAACGGCTACAGCTATCTATTCTATCTGAATGATGAGAAATACGGTTTCGAACATCAGTACGTGAGAAACATGCTTCATTTGCATAACGGTTTCATGAAAGGTGTGATGCTTCCCTACAGCGAAGTAGGTCAGATAATGGGTATTTCGGCAACCGACTGGAGCTGGTCGCCTCTGTTTGCCGATTATGATAACGACGGCGATAAAGACCTTTTAATTACAAACGGGTTTCCTAAAGACGAGACCGATAAGGATTGGACCCGTCTTAAAGCACAGGCTGAAGGTTCATTTGCTTCAGATGAAACACTGATTGAGATGGCTCCGGCTATTAAAATACCCAATTTAGCATTTGAGAATATTGGTGAAAAGGGTTTTCAGAAAAAAGACAACTGGCTTCCTAAAAACCCTTCCTATTCATATGGAGCTTCTTTTGTCGACCTGGATAATGACGGGGATCTCGATTATGTTGTGAATAACCTTAACGACGATGCATTTATTCTCAGGAATACCACTGTGGAGAAATCAAAAAAAGAATCAAACTTCATTCAGATCAGGTTATCAGGCCAGGGTGGTAACAAAATGGCTCTTGGCGCAAAGGTTGAGTTGTGGAAAAAAGACAATTACCAGTTTACCGAACATTTTTTAACCAGAGGGTACTCATCATCAGTCAGTCCGGTAGTTCATTTTGGGCTGGCACAGGATATTGTCGTGGATTCAATAAGGGTCACCTGGCCGGCAACAGGAAATACTACCGTTTTGAAGAATGTTGCAGCCAATCAGATGCTGGAAATAAAAGAACAGGATTCAAATACTGCCAGAAAAACTGGTTTTTCTTCTGAGAAAGAATTTCTTTTTACCAAACTTGAGAATAGTGTAACATATGTTCATTTTCAAAGAGATTTTATTGATTATGTGCTCAATCAGAAAATAATTCCTCATAAGTTTTCACAGATCGGTCCCCGAATGGCAAAAGGAGACATTAACAATGACGGGAAAGAAGACATTATCATTGGTTCAACGAATGAATTACCTACTACCGTGCTGCTGAGGAAGGGCAGGAAATTCGAAGAGGCAATTGTGGAAGGGCTGACCGGCAGGAAGGAATTTTCGGAAGCCGACCAGGCAGTGCTTGATATTGACGGAGATGGTGATAACGATGTGATAGCAGTTGCGGGAGCGTATGAAAACAGGCAGGAAAGTGAATACCAGCATTATCTTTATGAAAAAAGGAACAATGTTTTTGTAAAAATTACACTGCCCATACCACAATTTCCGGCTTCGGTAATCCGACCATTCGACTTTGACCATGATGGGAACCCTGAGATATTTATTGGTGCAAGGGTCAAAAAAGGAATGTTTCCTTATTCAAACCACTCCTGGCTGATTCAAAATGACAAAGGCAAACTGTCAGTTGATTCTGCATCGATGTTTAATCTGGGTATGGTTACCGATGCTGTCTGGACTGATTATGACAACGACGGGTGGGAAGATCTGCTCATTGCCAGGGAATGGAACTCTCTTGTTTTCTTCAGGAATATGAATGGAAAGGAACTCGTTCCGCAGTTACTTCCTGAGCTTGAAAACCAGCCCGGGATTTGGTACTCAGTTGCAGCCGGTGATTTTGATAGGGATGGAGATGATGACTATATTGTTGGGAACCTTGGGGAGAACAACCGGTTTTCTGCAAATGAAAAATACCCAATGAATCTGTATGCTATTGATTTTGATATGGATGGCAATATCGATCCCCTGATAACATCTTACTGGAAAGATCAGAAAGGTGAAATGAAAGAATATCCCGTGAATTATCTCGATGAACTCTGGTCACAGTCTCCTTATTTCCACATGAAATTCAAAGACTATGCTACCTTCAGCTATGTAAGCATTGACCAGATGTTCGAAGAAAGTGTAAAGAAAAGACTTGATTTTAAACTTCAGGTAAATACCTTATCCAGTTATATTTTATGGAACGACAAGGGCGGTATCAGATGGGAAAAACTTCCTGCTCCAGTGCAGGTTTCGCCAATCAAGAAGATGATAGTTAATGATTTCAACGGCGATGGATACCTTGATGTCCTAACAGGGGGGAATGACTATTCCTATGAACTGGCTACAGGGTATTACGATGCAAACAAAGGATTACTCTTGATGAACAAAGGGAAAAAACAGGAATCTGGCAAACCATTCTTTGAAGTTCTGACTCCGTCGCAAAGCGGCATCCTGCTTCAGGGTATGCTTGAGTCACTGCTATATCTGAAGGGCGATACATCGCTGGTGGTGGCAGGATTCAACAGGGCCGCTGCCACTGTACATGAACACGTTGAAAAAGTAAAATAATCTGGTTTTTCTTTTTTTACGATTTAATATTTCGCATGAATCTTTTCTTTTCATTGTTTAAAATGATTATTTTTAATCGTGATGAAGAAAATAGGATTACTGTTTGTCTTGTTGTCAATGGTTCTGCCAATTGGTAATTCGTGCAGGAAGGATTTTCTTGAGATCTCGCCGGGCGGGATTCTCGATCAATACAAACTTGCCAACGAAAGAGGAATTGAAGCCCTGCTAGTGGGCGCTTACTCAATGCTCGACGGAGTTTCTTCAACAACAGGAGGCTGGGAGGCAGCATCATCGAACTGGTTGTTTGGATCAATAAGAGGTATGGAAGCCAATATTGGTTCTGACGCGGGTGACCAAACCGACATAGGAGCAATTCAAAACTTCAGGGAAACAGCAAATCATTCTTACCTAAATCCCCGGTGGAAATCCATTTATGAGGCTGTTGCCAGATGCAACAGCACTGTAATGATTATAAATAAAGCCATTGCTGAGGGAAATATCAGCAGTGAGATGGCCGATGTTTATATGAAACAGGCAAGGTGTCTGAGAGGCTGGTTTCATTTTGAAGCATGGAGGATGTGGAAAATGGTACCTTATTTAAATGAGAATACTGACCCTGCGAAAGTAACAAACACGGAAGATGTCAGGCCAATGATCATTGCTGACCTGTCGGAGGGGATTTCTCTCCCTGATAACATGGGACTTATCGGGAAATTTAACGGAACTGTATCAAAAGTCCTCCTCGCGAAGGCTTTGATGCAGATGAACAATGATTATGCCGGGGCCCTTCCCCTGCTGATAAGTGCCAGGTCGGGGACAAAGCCCGATGGCTCACCAATTGGTCTGGCTCCAACCTATGGTGAGATTTTCGATATTGTAAATCGTAACGGCGTCGAAGCAGTGTATACTGTTCAGTATTCAGTAAATGATGGCTCAGGAGGGTATAACGGGGGCATGGGCGAAGTGCTTAACTTTCCTTATAAACCGGGAGTTTCACCCTCAGGATGTTGCGGATTCTTCCAGCCCACTCAGGAATTTGTTAACTCCTTCACAACTCTAGATGGTCTTCCCTTGCTTGATTATAGATATAATTCTCTCAAATACCAGAATCTGCGCGACCAGGGTGTTCCTGGAGGAAATGAATGGGACTCACTTAAATCTTATGACAGATATCCATATTATGAATGGGATCCCAATTACTTCCCCGGTCATCAGGGATGCACCGTTTATGATCCTGCGCGTCCTTTTACGGATATGGCGTATGTCTCAAAAATATTTAATAATTCAGGAAACAATCCTTTAAAGTCTAAGGATACATGGACACTCAAATGGGTGGAGGATAATTTTAAAGCCGTCGACCCGCGTCTTGACTGGACTGTCGGCAGGAGGGGAATACCCTATTGGGACTGGGGAGTTCATACCGGTTCTGATTGGATACGTGATCAGTCGTATGGAGGTCCGTACAGTCCCAAGAAGCAGGTATATAAAAAATCAGATGTAGGAAAATACACTGAAACAGGTAACTGGACAACAGGGTTTACTGCAAACGGATACAGAATGATACGTTATGCCGATATACTATTAATGACTGCAGAATGTCAGATTGAAACGGGCGACCTTACTGCAGCCCTGGCTAATATAAATCTTGTGAGAATGAGGGCAGCAAACCCCGGGGGCTTTGTTAAGGAATCGGATGGTAAAACTCCTGCCGCGTTATATGATATAAAGCCATATCCCTCATTCCCCGATCAGGAATATGCGCGTAAAGCCCTCCGAATGGAGCGGAAACTCGAACTTGGTATGGAGGGGCACAGGTGGTTTGATCTGAATCGCTGGGGTATAACAGTGGAGGAACTCAACCGTGCAATCGCCTATGAAAGGAAGATGCCATGGGGAAGGAATCTCTATTGGTCAGCAGTAGCAGGACCGGAAGATGTTACTTATCCCATCCCTCAGCAACAGATAGATCTCAGCAGAGGGACACTGGTACAAAACAGGTAGCCGGTTTTTTATTCTGCTTTTACAAGGTCTCCGTTCCGGAACCTGTATTTCACTATCTCTTTGCACTTGGTACAGTCGCGTAAGGGGGAATTGCGCGACCTGGTTGTTATCTCGGCTGTAATTACCCTCTCCTTTAACCGGAGTATCTTCATATCCGATTCGATTACCCTGTTCAGAATCAGGTTCCCATCCTTCCCGGTAAGGATCAGAATCTCGTTTGGTTGAAGATATTGCCCTTTAGATGAGGAAATTACAATAACAGCATCCGTTTCCTCATCCTCATTTATTAAACCGGTCGTGATCATGGCCGGGTCAATAATGTATTTAGTACTGTTGTCAACTGTTTTCAGTATGTAGTCGACCCGGTCATCAGATACTGAAACAATGCCATTGCTTTCAGTTGTCACTTTTGACTTAGTAAATTTATCCGAAACATATTTTTTTGCTATTTCAATCACCTCATTCCTGAAGGCGTTTGACTGATCCTGATTGGCCGTTTCCGTTGAGCAGGATATTAAAACCAGAATAATAAACAGTGATGTTAAAAAAATCTTCATTTTAAAATAGTTTTCAGATATGGAAGAGACTTAATTGTTTTAACCACGGAGTTGCACGGAGTTGCTCGGAGTTTCACAGAGTTACATTGAAAAGCAATGATTATTTCTTGCCATTTTTCTGTACTTCTTTCATCGTGCACCGTGTGTCTTGCGCCGTGTGTCTTGCGCCGTTTTTACTTAAGCCTTAGATTTACCACCCTGTCGTATATGAAATAGCAGGGATCGTCGCATTCATCTTTTGTGTATTTCACCCTGGGAGTGGCTTCATCTACAGCGATATATTGCTTATTATTAATAAAATATGACGCTGTTACAGTATATTTTTTGTTAACCGAAACAGTATATGTTGTTTCTTTTTCATAGGTAAATATGGAACCATACAGGATACTGTCCTCAAGGTCTCCTTCGTATACTGAAATTATTGTAGAAGTCCCGTAAACAGCCTTGTCAAGTTTTATTTCAAGTTTAGTATTAATGGGTTCTTCAGCGGCACAGTCGGAACAATTTACAAAGAGTCCCTGCTTCTCGCAGGAGAAGAGAACCGTGAGGGCAAAAAGGAAAAGCGTTTTAATAATTTTTTTCATAACTGTTAGTACCACTTTACCGGTTTGATCTGCGACCGTGAATTGTCAAAAAAATGGTTGTAGGATATTCCTATCCTCATCCAAAAAGGACCATTTCTGAAATAAGATGTCTTCAGGTATTCCAGCCCAAACGACATTGATAAATTCATTTTAGTCATTTTCAAAGAAACGCCGGGAATTAGCTTGAAATTATTATCCGGCGTGATCCTTGTTCCCCTGAGTTTATTTCCGAATTCATATCCGGCAGTTAAAGAGGCTGAAAGAAGGTAATTGAATTTGCCAGGTTTGTCGGTGATTGTATAATCCTTAAATAGTCCTGCATAGGCAATTGAACTTCTGTCCCAATACTGGTAGATTAACTGATCAGAGTTTTTTATCTGTATCCTTGTATACCAAAGCTTTGTATCAAGGCCCGCAATAATACCTGCATTCAGCCATGGTTCCTTGAATGCAATAGTAAATCCGGAATAAATATCCCTTGCAGTAAATCTTGTGGAAGCTGTAACCACCACCTGGTCGATAGAATAAGAAATATTTCCCTTTATATTATTCTTTTCGAGAATAGGTATTATTTCTTTTCGGCGGAACTTGGTAGCAATTGTAATCGGATTCACCGCTTCCCTGTCAGTAGATGTCCATCTGTTGCCCTTTCTGAGGAGGTATTCGACTGTATTAATATTTCCTGTAGCAATGGCCAGGGTCAGAGCATCCTGATGGTCTTTATTTGTAGCATAAATGTCGGCGCCCTTGCTGAAAAGAAGTTCAAGAGTTAAAGTGTCGCCATAATATGCAGCAATCATAAAAGGGGTAAATCCGTCGTTGTTACTATCGTCAGGATTAGCTCCGTTCTGAAGCAGAAGGTCTGTAATGTCAGTATTACCTGCCCATACAGATGCAAGAAGGGGAGTATATCCATCGTCGGCTTTCCGATCCACAGAAGCATCATAATAAAGAAGCAGATCGGCCATATTGAAATTATTGTAAATAGAGGCAAAATGAAGTGCCGTTACATCGTGCCCGTTTGAAAAGTTAATATCTGCATCGGCCCGGATAAGAGCTTCTGCAATTTTAAGATTATTTTGTTTTACTGCGATAAGCAGAGGGGTCTCAAAATGCTTGGTAATTATGTTTACATCGGCACCATATTTTATGAGCATTTGGGCAGTCAGTTCCCTGTTATTCGAAACCGCATAAACCAGTGGGGTCACCCCCGGTTCGAATTCGGCGTTTACGTCGGCTCCTTTTTTAATAAGTCTTTCAATTTCAAGGGTATAACCTTCTGATGCTGCAATCATCATGTTGTAGTCAATTGAACCCATATAGAATGCCGGCAGGTATGAAGTGGTATCATAATATGGATTAATTTCATTCTGATTTTGTGCTGACAAAGACAAGGGAGTTGCTATTAAAAAAAGCAACAAAACAAGCCGGATATACCCTGATTTAACTAATGACATGAATGCAAAGGTAATTTTTTGATTTCTTTTTTTAATAATCCACACCTTATCGTTTTGTAAAAATAAGTTAAATTTGAAAATACAGCTCTTTATTGAAATAATTATAGCGTTATTACGCTTGATAAAAAATACTTTCTATTTTTGCCAACGGGAAAAATCAAAGCTATTGAACAGAATTATTAAAATATTGCTTGTAGCATTCTTGCTTTTACTGGCGAGTCTGAATCCTGGTGCTGTTGAAAGCAGTGCCGGCCTTACTGATAAGCTGGTTCCTGAAAACATCAGGCTGATGAATAGTTTCTCCGCGGGGAAAGAATTTGATGCTGCCACGACTACAGTTAATACTTTTCTGCGTAAGTGGTCAATTGCCGGAGCCTCAGTGGCTATTGCCAAAGAAGGTAAGCTTATCTTTGCCAGGGGATTCGGGTTTACGGATACATCTTCACTCACAGAAACTCAACCGTATAATCTTTTCAGGATTGCAAGTATCTCAAAACTGGTTACTGCAATAGCGATCATGAAGCTTAGTGAAGAAGGTAAGTTATCACTTGACGGTAAGGTTTTTGGCCCTGAAGGAATTCTTAATGATCCTTATTTTGACAATCCAAAAGATGAAAGGGTTTATGATATAACGATTGCTCAGTTACTGTCACACGAAGGTGGTTGGACCCAGAGATATGGTGATCAGATGTTTATGCCATTGGTTATAGCCGAAGATCTGGGGGTTCAACCCCCTGTTGATACCAAAACCATCCTTAGGTTTGCACTCAATAAGAATCTTCACTATGCTCCCGGAAAGGGAAGAGCATATTCAAATCTGGGCTACAGTGTGCTGGGGCTGATTGTGGAAAAGGTTTCCGGAATGGCTTATGACGAATATTGTAAAGAGAAAATCCTTCAGCCCATGGGTATTTACGATATGACACTTGCACATAACCTTGCCACCGAAAAAGCTCCCTTTGAAGTATCTTATTATGAATCTTCAAATATGGGACCAAAGCCTTCAATTTTCGGAACGGGAGAGCTTGTTCCTCCAAGCAACGGAGGAAATGATATCAGGGCTCTGGGCGGTGCAGGCGCCTGGCTTTCGAGTGCTCCTGACCTGATACGTTTGCTCTTGTCAGTTGATGGTTTCAATACAAAGCCCGATATTCTCAACGATAAAAGCATAACATTTATGACCGATAATTCAAACGGATATGCACCGGTTGGATGGAAGGGTACAGTTATTGACGGAACCTGGTGGAGAACCGGATCATTTTCAGGTACTGCCGGCATGATGAAAAGGCAGCCCGACGGCCTCTCATGGGTTGTCCTTCTTAATACAAGTGCCTGGAACGGGCCTGATATCTATTCCTATATCGACCGGATGATGATAAAGGCTGTTTCTCAGATTGAATCCTGGCCCGATGAAGATCTGCTTAGCCAGTCACTTCCCCTGCCTTTAACCTTTACTCCGGATAAATTCTTTAAGTAGCCATGTGTTTTACGGTCAATGTAAATCTGGTTAAGGAAGAACTCGAAAACAGGTATGGTGCGACACTGATCGACCCGGATAAATACAGACCAAGTTATTATTACAACGCCTTCGGTTTGCCATCGCTGCCGGCATTGTGCTCCGGTACCCCGGATACCTTAAGGCTTCTCAGCTGGGGTTTAATCCCTTCATGGACCAGGAGTCTGAGCGAAGCCAATGAAATAAGATTTAAAACCTTTAATGCCAGGGGCGAAACCCTGGGCCAAAAACCTTCTTTTTCAGGATCATTCAGGTCGTTCAGGTGTATAATTCCTGTAAAGGGTTTTTTTGAGTGGCAGCATTCAGGTAAGGATAAAATTCCCTGGTACATTTACAAGGCAGGAGAGGAGATAATTTCATTTGCCGGTTTGTACAACGACTGGACTGAAACGAGTACCGGTGAGATTTTCAGCACCTTTTCAATCGTTACAACAGATGCAAACGACCTTATGGCCGAAATCCACAATTCAGGAAAACGGATGCCTCTAATACTGGATAAGACCGGTGAAAAGGAATGGCTCGACATCTCTTTGCCTTTAGATGAAATCTCCGGATTACTGAGGCCATGTCCGTCAGAGATCCTTAAGGCTCATACCGTAGGTCCACTGGTAAACAGCCGGTCATCAGATCGAAATACCCCTGACGTTATTAAACCATTCTCA
Source organism: uncultured Bacteroidota bacterium (assembly GCA_903844815.1). Taxonomy (GTDB): domain Bacteria; phylum Bacteroidota; class Bacteroidia; order Bacteroidales; family VadinHA17; genus LD21. The sequence continues at coordinate 37,325 of CAIMVD010000403.1, forward strand.
TATAATGCAGGTAATCTCTTATTCTGATTTCTCCTGAAACTCGAAACTTTAAACTCGAAACTCGAAACTCGAAACTCGAAACGCAAAACTCGAAACTCGAAACTCGAAACGCGAAACTCGAAACTCGAAACATTTAATACAGAACCTTTTTATTGTGCAACAAACTGGTAAGTCAGGGTACCCCTTTGGATTTTTGGGGCATTCACATCGGAGTTGAACCTCGAGATTGCAGCCGAGTTGACAGCCGTTTCTACAAGACAGGGATCGGAAGTTGTGCTCTTGTCTTCAATTATTGTTACCTTTTCAACATTTCCCTTCTGATCAACTTCGATGTACATAACAACGGTTCCGGAACCCTGGCATTTGTAGATTGGAATCGGAAGATAGAGGTGGTTTCTTCCCGAGAGATCATAATATATTCTTGTTGGTCCCTGGTAATTGGCAGCCATTTTCACAGCGTCCTCTTTTTTATTGTCGCTTTTCTTCTTAGGTGTGACCACTTCATTATCGGTCTTTACCTCAGCATTGTTATCTTCCTGCTTTTTTTGCTCGTCAATATAATTGTCGGTACCCAGTTTCCCGCTTTTGATCAGTTCTTCCTTTACCCTGTCGATATAATCTGCTGCATTAATCTTTTCAGCCGGTTTATTTGCCAGATTTCTGGCGATATTAAGCATCTCTTTGTCACCATTCAGAATTGTTTCAACGGTTGTTTGAGTTTTCTCCGGGGCTTGCAGTTTGACTTCCTGGATCTTTTCAGGAACATATTCTACTTCAAATTCGCCTGAGCGGGTTGTCTGCAGCGATCGCAGCTGAAAAAGCATGAAGATGATACCAGCAATAAGGTGGATTATTACAGCTCCCAGAATGGCGGTGATCCGGCGGTCGTACTTTTTCATACGGCGAAATTATAAATTATTCCTATAATCATAAGGAAAGCACTTCCAATAATGAAAAGGGTTGTGATTTCTGAGAATAGCAATATCAGACTCTAAAAGTTCCCGTATATACTCAAACCTCCGCTAAAATACTGGTGCTTAAGATGCTCATATACAAGATTTGTTTTCAGGTCAACATCATCCGTCTGATAGGTGGGATAAGGCAATAACTCAAACAGGGTCTTACTAACCCTGTTGAAAACGGCAGCTGCTGTCACCGATTTATCAGCACTCTGCTCGACTTTCAGTTTTTCCTTTTTAAGTTCATCGAGTAATTCAATTGCAATCTTCCGGATCTTCTTCTTCTCGGATTCGGATAATTCAGGTTTCCTGATAATGTCGAAAATCGCCTTCTGTTCCTCTGTTAGGCCTTCTCGTTTGGTTTCCGCTTCTTCGGCCGACAGCGAATTCACAAAATCAATCAGCCTCTTAAATGTCTCCTCGATCGTAACAGAATCCTTTCCACTGTTGTATGCATCTATGATTTCCTGGTAACGATGATAAAAATCCACCCTGAGCGGGTTCCTTTCAACCATCTGTTTCAGTTGTTTCTCTACCCTATCTTTCAACGATTGAACAGCAGTGAGTTTATCGAGTGCAATAAACATCGCTTTCCCCTTGTAACCCCTGTTGCAGAAATGCCACACAACATCTTTCGCAATTGAATCGAGCCTCTTATGTGAAGTAAGGATCGGGTATTCCCTTGCAAACAACTGCTCCAGCCTGCTTCGCTGATCGCTGTCGAGCTCTTCGTTTTCTGCATCAATCACTGCCCTTATCTGTTCGGTAATTACCGGATTTTTCAAACCAAGATATTCACCCCTGTTCTCATAATACAAGGGAACAGTGGCGCCATCATCAACACTTCGTTTAAAATCGTAACGCGAAACATAATCGCCGAAAATTCTTCTCGTCAGTTTATCATCTTTAAACAGCGGAGTACCGGTAAAGCCAATGAATGAGGCATTCGGAAGGGCGTTCCTGAGATTCATTGCAAGTTGACCGCCCTGAGTACGGTGAGTCTCATCCGAAATGACAATTATGTTTTCGCGGCCGATTATCTCTTCCTCAAAATTAAACTTATAAATGAGAGTAAAGAGGTACCTGTTCTCAGTACCAAGCAGCTCCTTCAGATGAGTGCCGCTTGATGCCTTCAGCGAATGACGGCCTCCTGACTTTATCCTGGGAACAGCCCCTGCTCCGCTGAATGTGCCATAGATCTGGGTATCGAGTTCGTTCCGCTCGGTAACTATCAGAAAAGTATAACTGCCTGTAAACTTCCGGTGGATTTTCTGGGCGAAGAAAACCATTGAATACGATTTTCCGCTTCCCTGGGTATGCCAGAATACCCCCAGCTTTTGAGGCTGCAATTAGCATATCTAACCTTGTAAAACGTTTGTTCCCCGGCAGGAAGGAATTCAGAGCAGCCATGCCCTTCTCAAAAACCCTGTACTTACCTCGCTTCCCTGAATCTGTTATCTTGTTGAAAAAGCCCCAGGAAAATAAAAAAGCAGTATCACGTATATCATTATAGACATCATCAATTATAATCTTATAATCATCAAGATATGAAATCTCAAGTTCTGCTGAAATTTTAAATGTATCTGAGACAATGCTTATATCTCTTTCAGAATCAATAAGCATATCAATGTCATAAAGCTGCTTAGCCATACTTAGATGTTTCCCTGATGCATAGGTTACCCCAATTGTATCAGGTGCAAAAGCCGTCAGTTTATCTCCAAGAAGAGAGTTCAGTCCAGGAGTTTTAACGATTAGAGGATCACCTTCATTTTTCATAGAAGGAATTTTTACAGATCTTTCTACGATTTCGGGAAAAACCGGTTTTTCTTGAAGAACATCAAGCAGAATGTACTTTTCGTTTCCCGACAAATCAGAATGAAAAAACAGAAAATAGTGAGCTTTAGGAATCTTTCCGGTGTAACTCCTTTTAGTATCCAGTTGCCAACGGGTGAAATGGGATTCGAAGCAGATTATTGAAAGTATCTCTTCAAGTTCCTCACGAGTAGTCCCGGTAACAATATCTATATCCGTCGAAAGTCGTTTAATATCAGGAAAATGAAGCATGAGGGAGCTCCCTCCTTTAAAAACAAAATCAAGTTTATGAAGTGACAACTGCTCAAGTAAGCCAATAGCATAAAATGCAAATTCTAATATCTCCGGACTTGTATTGCCCATCTTTTTGCTCTGTGCGAAGATCCATTCTTTACTATATGACTGAGCTGAGATCATTCTGGTTAATGAAGGTTAATATTTTTCATGTAATCTGCAATCTCATTATTCTTTCCCCTGCGACGGGAATAGTTAATCAGGGTGGATTTGTTTACCTGGTATTTTTTAAAAACATTCAGCCAGATATTTTCAAGTTCCTCTCCCTGGAATGAAACAAAAAGCTCCTTCTCACAGAAAAGATCAACCAGCATTTTCTCAATTGAGGGAAGATGGTCATTAAACTTATGGAAAGGTGATTTGGTTATCAATGCTTTTATAATAAATGTTAACTGAGAGTTGCCGGTATATAATTCTATTATTTTGGCATCGGGTTTAAAATACAGCTCCTTAAATTTTCTTTCCTTCAAAAAGAAAAATACACTTTCAGCAATTATTTCTTCCGGTTCTATTATTATAAGTTTTCTGAAAGCCTGAAGGTTTGTGAATTCATTTAGCCAGGATGTGTCCCATATTAAAAAATCACCATGAACAAATTGTTTTATGATCAGTTGTTCCACTTTTTTTGCATCCTGAAAAATTGTTGGTTGCCATACAGGTTTAGGAGAGAAAGTATAACGATCACCTCCAACGACAGCTATCAGACCTTTTCTTTTAAGCTGAAAAATTCTGGCATATACCGCATTATCATTTATACCAGGAACAGTAATTTTGTAATATTCTTTAATTTCCCTAACGTCTACCTCACTCCTGCCTTTAAAATGTTCAAGAATACGTTCAGATGGTTTATTGTTATGTAATTTTTTTGTTTTCATTGTATTACCTTCAATACAAAGATATATAAGATAAGACAATAAACAAGCATTACTGTCTTATCTTATATTTTATTAATTCTCATTTTTAAATTGTCAATAGTGTCAATTGCTGTTTGTTCAATGAGATTGTCTTCGGAGTATTCCCAGGTCATAGTTATCCAAATAGTGATGGTTTAATAGCATCATTCAGTTCAAATTTAGCAGGTTTCCCGTGTATATTCTCATCCCCAATATTTATTTACTGTTCCCGATACTTATATTATTAATAACCATATCTGTATTCAAGGTACTTTAGCCAGTCATTAAACTCCCCGTTTGTCTGATTATTTCTCACAAAAGCAACCCATTGATGACGCGGATTTTCAAACGCGGATAAAACGGATCAAAAAATAATCCGTGCAAATCAGCGTTGCTCCGCATCCGCGTCATCCGCGTTCCATTTTAATCAGCATTGCCCCGCATCCGCGTCATCAGCGTTCTATTTTTAAGGCAATAGTAATTCATGGAATTATTACCTTTGCATTTCTGTTTATAAGCTTTTATAGTTTCCCGTTTCGTCGTTTATAACCGAATTCATTGTCTAGTTATTTTAAATTGTTTATCCAGCTATTATGAGAGAAGAACTTATTCTTGAGGTTATTAAAGAGAGATGGAGCCCCGTCGCCTTCTCCCCGGCACCCATTGAAGAGTATAAACTTAAAGCCATGTTTCAGGCTGCAAGTCATGCTCCTTCGTGCAATAACGATCAGCCATGGATGTTCGTGTATACCACTGCCGGTGAAACTGATTCCTTTAATGATTACCTTGGATTTATGGCTGAAGGCAACAGGATCTGGGCTCAAAACGCTTATGCCATCATCATCTGCCTCGCCCGTACAAAATTCTCGTTCAACGGCAATCCGAACAGGTTCTCATTTTATGATACGGGAATGGCAGTCGCAAACATGCTCGTTCAGGCCCAGTCGATGGATGTTTTTGCGCATCAGATGGCCGGATTTTCGGTGCAGAAGGTTAAGGAGTACTTGAAGCTTACTGATGAAATTGAACCGGTTACAATGATAGCAATCGGTTCCCTGGGAGATGGGTCAAATCTTTCACCTGAAATTTTGAAAAGAGACGAAAAAAGAAGACCAAGAAAATCAATGAATGAGATAGTTTTCAGAAATACCCTTTCAAATCCTGCATTTTAGCATTTAGAGGACACATGTTAAGGTATTTTATAAAAGGACTTCTGCTACTGATCCTGAATTAAACAGGTAAGATTATTTCTTTTCCGAAGTTTTTTTCTTCTTCACGACCTTCGCTTTGACAGGCTTGTTGAATTTCTGATTTTTAAACAATCCATGCTTGACACCGTTAATAAACTTGGCCCAGGCGAAAGGATTCAGAAGGTTGTTGACAGGATATTGGTTGCGCGTAGCCATTGAGCTGAAATTCTGTTCCATGGCATATTTGTAGCCTGCCTCGGGGGAGACTGTCATGTTACTCTGATTGGCTATGGCAACATAGATTGAAGCAATGTTGTCATTCATATTTTCAATGATGGGATCGACAGGACGCTCTCTTGTCATATCCTTAATAAATTCGTTGTAGCTCTTCCAGGGAAAGATATTGATCTCCGAAATTGCAATTGTATCGGCTTCAAGAACTATATCAACGGTGCAGTGTTTGTCGGGAAAATCGTTGGGAATTATTGTATGGTATCTTTTGTAGCCCAAAGCCCTGAAGAAAACGGTATCTCCCGGGGCGCTGGTAATAGAATATATGCCGGTTTTCTCACTTACAGTGCCTCTTCGAAGTTTGTGTGATATAACCGCCGCACCCTGAACCGGTTGATACCATTGATCGGTAATAAGCCCGCTAACCTGAACATACCTGCCCGGTTCCGTTGCCTGACCCAGCATCGTCTGAAAAGAGATGATAAGCAAGGTAATAATGTATAATAATCGTCTCAATTGGAACCGTATAAATTTCCCGTAATACTCTAAATGGAACTGCAAAATAAACATTATTGAGTGTAACCATGAAACATTTAACTATTTTTTAACTTCAATATATGATAATTGGCAGAAACATAAGCTGTTGGGTCTGATTAGTAATATTTGGGCCTTTAAATCATTCATCATTTTTAAATTTAGAAAATATTCTAATCTTTACCTGCTGAATTTGATATTGTATGGAAAAATTACTTTTACTTGGCGATGAAGCCATAGCACAGGCTGGTCTGGATGCCGGAATGAGCGGAATGTATGCTTATCCGGGTACTCCTTCGACTGAAATAATGGAATATGTTCAGGCATCAGCCGATGCTGCTGAGCGCCGTGTACACATGACATGGTCGTCAAATGAAAAGACAGCCATGGAAGCCGCTCTGGGCATGTCTTATGCAGGGAAAAGGGCCATGGTGGCTATGAAGCATGTGGGATTGAATGTGGCGGCTGACGGGTTTATTAATTCTGCCATGACGGGCGTCAATGGTGGTCTCATAATAGTTGCAGCAGATGATCCCTCGATGCACTCATCCCAAAATGAACAGGACTCACGGTTTTATGGAAAGTTCGCTTTTGTACCCATCTTTGAACCCTCCAATCAGCAGGAAGCCTATGAAATGGTCTTCGATGCCTTTGAGACTTCTGAAAAATACAAGCTTCCCGTGCTTTTCAGGATCACTACTCGTCTGGCTCATTCGAGGGCAAGTGTGCTGCGACGTGAATCGCTTCCGGAAAATTTGCTGAGCCTTCCTTCAGATCCTAAGAGCTTCATCCTTTTACCAGCCATTGCCAGAAGAAAATATAAAATCCTTCTTGAAAAATATGAAACCTTAAGGTACGAGAACCATATCTCAGGTTATAATCACTTTAAGGATGGCACCTTCAGGGAAACTGGAATAATAGCCTGCGGAATAGCCTATAACTACCTTATGGAGAATCTGAAGGATACATCAGTAGATTTTCCTGTTTTGAAGATCTCGGGTTACCCTTTCCCGAAAGATCTTATAAAAGACCTGGCCAGCAGATGCAACAGCATTTTGATACTCGAGGAGGGTGCCCCTTTTGTAGAAGAATCAATAAGGGGCATACTCGATGAGGGAATTAAGATTTATGGAAGAATGGATGGAACTGTTCCGCGCGACGGAGAACTCAACCCGGCTATTGTTGGCAAAGCTCTGGGATTACCTGTAAGCTACGGCCAGGATGTTCCGTCTGTTGTAAAAATGCGACCTCCTTCATTCTGCAAAGGCTGTGGTCATGCCGACATGTTCATGGCTCTTAATGAAGCTGTGAAACCTTTCGGTCCGGGCCGTGTTTTCTCCGATATCGGATGTTATACCCTTGGAGCCCTGCCACCTTATAATTCAATAATTTCGTGTGTCGATATGGGTGCTTCAGTCACCATGGCTATCGGGGCAGCCGACGCCGGTCTTACACCTTCGGTTGCAGTAATAGGCGATTCAACTTTTACCCACTCAGGGATGACAGGCCTGCTTGATGCTGTTATCAAGAATTCCCCGGTAACCATTATCATCAGCGATAATTCAACCACAGGAATGACGGGAGGACAGAAGTCGCAGGCAACAGGAAGACTCGTTGATATCTGTCGCGGGCTTGGCGTGGAGAATGAACATTTACGAGTAATCTCGCCCTTGCATAAGAACCATGAAGATAATGTACGAGTAATGGAAGAGGAGCTTGAATACAACGGTGTCTCGGTAATCATCGCACAGCGTGAATGTATCCAGACAGCCACCAGACGAAAACGTTCCTGAAGTTCAAACCAATGATTTTTTAAATGCTTTAAAATGAAGAATGACATTATACTGGCAGGAGTAGGAGGACAGGGAATATTATCAATTGCGGCTGTAATTGGCCTGGCCGCAGTTGCAAACGATCTCTTTCTTAAACAATCGGAGGTTCATGGTATGAGCCAGAGGGGAGGGGATGTTCAATCGCATCTAAGGCTGTCAGATAAGCCCGTTTCTTCGGATCTTATTCCGTTTGGAAAGGCTGAGCTTATAATTTCGATGGAACCTATGGAATCCCTTAGGTACCTTCCATGGTTATCTGAAAACGGGTGGCTGGTGACAAATTCAAGTCCCTTTATCAATATTCCTGATTACCCTGCAACCGATGATATCATTGCAGAGATTAAAAAAGTAAAAAACCATTTAATAATCGATGCCGATGCTATTGCGAAGCAGTCAGGCTCTGCCCGTTCAGGCAACATGGTAATACTGGGAGCTGCTTCGGCCTATATTGATATGACCTTTGAAAGCATTGAAAATGCCGTAATAAAACTCTTTGGACGAAAAGGGAACGATATTGTAGAAGCTAATCTTAAAGCACTTAAGGCTGGCAGAGATGCTATTCAGGTCTGATAAACGAATTTCCGTTCAGAATTTGAAATGTGCATTTACAAAATAGCCGTTAGTAAAATGCTTCTCCGCGTCAGAAGGATCAGTTCCCCGGTAGTTGATTGCAATCCTTAGGTTCTTACTGAAAGTATACTGGATGCCTGCAATAAGATAAACCTGATCCAGATTATAGAAACATGGTAATTTCTCCTCGGGGACTACCGAAGAAGCAGAGTTATCGTAACGGATGAAAATTTCTGATTTATCACTAAGGAAGATAGCTCCTGTGGCCGAGAATCCCCAGGTATTATGACCTATGATCTTATCAGAATTTGATTTGTAGCTTTCCTCAACACCTAAACTGAACCGGTTATTTTTAATTCCGGCAAACCCTATGAGCACAGTCTGGATAACACCATTTGGCTTCATCATATCTCCATAAAATCGGAAGACCAGATTATCAGATTTTGAAAGAGTAATGCCAAATGCTGTTTTGAGACTGTTGTCGAACTGGATGTTTGAATATCCTTTTCCATTAATCAGCGAGAAATCCACTTTAACCAGGTTACTGAGCTTATAATCAACGACAATACCTATATCCGCAACTGATCCGTAGTTATATAAAACATGATACTCTGGTCCAAGATATCTCTTACCCCAGTATCCCTGTTGAATATTGAATATCCTGGTACTTACCATTCCAAAATTTACTTTCAGCTTTTCTGTTGTATAGGCTATCGATACTTCCTTGAAATAGGCATAGCGCCTGGATGTTGATCCTTCTGCAAGTTCTTCCGGAATCCCGATATTAACCATTACCAGGGCAGTAAGGTTGTTTCCTGCATTGTAGTTATATCCTAAATGAGCCCTGTTGATAGCAAAACCTGTTGCACTGAGAGTATCGTCAGGAGAATAGTGAAAATCAGTGTATATTTCTGTCACTGGCTTACCTGTTCCGGTTTGATCCTGTGCCGCTCCGGCGGTCCATATCAGGAGTGAAAACAGTAAGAGTAAAAGGATTCGGTTCTTTGTCATTTTTTTAAGTCGGCATCTTCCCAGGTAGCTTCTGAAAAAATCGTGCAATGATAAGGATTTTAAAATTTATTCACATAAATTTTTCATTGGATAATTATTTAGTTCCTATCTTGACCGACCTAAAATGATAATTTTAATAAGTATCTATGAAACCATATTTGTTGTTTTTTGTTGTTCTGTTTTTTTCTCTGTCAGCAACTGCTCAAAAGGCGGATTTCAAGGCTGCCGAAAAATTCAGGGGCGATAATCTCATTCCAAAGTACGGTGACCTTTCGGTAAATGCAACATGGATTGAGGAATCTGATATTTTCTGGTATTCCTTCAAAAGTCCTGCAGGTAAGAATTTTTACTATGTAAATGCTGCAACGGGTTCAAAACAGCTTATGTTCGATAGCCGTTTTATGGCATCCGAATTGCGCAAACTTACCTATCACCCGTATAATGATCTTGACCTGCCTTTAAAGGATATCAAGTTTGAAAAGAAAAGTACTGTAAAGTTTACTTTTTTGATTGATTCGGTTAAATTCCTGTATGATATTTCAAATCAGAAACTTGTTATTAAAGATACTATCGGTAAGAAAGAGAAAAAGAAACCATCATGGCTTACTTATTCTCATGACAGTACGTGGTTTGCTTATGCTAAAAACTACAACCTCTACCTTATGAAGGCTAAGGATAAGGACAGCACAGAGATCCGGCTCACAACTGACGGAGAGCGTTATTACAGCTATTCAGGCTCCGACAAGCCCGAAGATACAGTTAAGAACAAGAAAGTCAGGGCTAACGTGGAATGGTTCAAAAATTCAAAGAAGCTTTATATTGTAAGGGAAGATGAACGAAAAGTAAAGGATTTGTTTGTAATTGATGCACTGGCTCAGCCCCGTCCAAAACTGCAGACTTACAGGTATTCAATGCCCGGAGAGGAATTTGTTCCACAGTCTGAGCTCATAGTTTTTGACGTTCCATCAGGGAAGAGGGTAAACGTTGACACAAAAAAATGGAAGGACCAGACCATCAGTGTTGATTGGTCTTCGCAGAAATCGGCGGAAAAGCTAATCCTGATTCGAAAGGACAGACCCCTGAAAAATCTGGATGTTTGTCTCGTCAATGCAGAAACAGGAGAACTGTCGGTTCTGTTCAGCGAGAAGACCTGGCCCTATTTCAATAATGAATATACGCGGTTGTCAGTATTGAATGAAGGAAACGATATAGTCTGGTGGTCAGAGAGGACTGGATGGGGCCAGCTATACCTTTACGACGGGAAGGGAAACCTCAGGAACCGCATTACAGATGGATATTTTGTAACTGGTAGAGTTGAGCGCATCGATACCCTTGGACGTATGGTTTATTTTGAAGGTTATGGAAGGGAGGAAGGGGTTCATCCTTATTACAGCCTGAAATATAAAGCATCAATTGACAAGGGGGGAATAACACTCCTCACAAAAGAACCCGCCAGCCACTCCTTTTCAATGTCGAAATCAAATAAATTCTTTGTCGACACCTATTCGGCAGTAGATAAGGCCCCCGAAACCGTCATGCGTGATAATACGGGAAAGATCGTCCTTCGTCTTGAGAAAGCAGATCTTTCATTGCTTTACAAATCCGGTTGGAAAATGCCGGAAACTATCGTCGTTAAGGCTAAAGACGGTGTGACAGATCTTTATGGCGTCATTTACAAACCATTTGATTTTGATTCAACACGGAAATACCCGGTTATTTCATATGTTTATCCCGGTCCCCAGACTGAATCGGTACCCTATACCTTTACAGTTACCGGAGGAAAGAATATTGCCCTGGCCCAGCTGGGATTTATTGTTGTCAACTTCGGCCACAGGGGAGGAAGTCCGATGCGTAACAATTATTACCATACCTTCGGTTTCAACGACCTCAGGGATTATGCCCTGGCCGATGATAAATACGGTATAGAACAACTTGCCGATATGTATAAGTTCATCGATATCACCCGGGTTGGTATTTATGGCCATTCCGGGGGAGGATTCATGTCGACGGCTGCGATATTATCATATCCCGACTTTTACGATGTGGCTGTTTCTTCGTCGGGTAATCATGATAACAACATCTATAATCAGTGGTGGGGTGAGACACATAATGGTGTAACCGAAACTGAGAAAAAGACTAAGGTTAAAGGTGAAGTCAAAGACAGCCTCGACAAAAAGAAGGAAGTTGAAATTTCATTCAAAGGTGCTGTTGAGAAAAATCAGGATCTCGCTAATAACCTTAAAGGCCATCTTCTGCTTGTAACCGGCGATATTGATGATAACGTTCATCCCGGGAACACTCTGAGGGTCGCAGATGCCCTGATTAAGGCTAATAAGAGGTTCGGTTTTATGATGCTGCCTGGTCAAAGGCACGGATACGGCACTGACACCCCATATTTCGACAGGATGATGTGGTATTATTTTGCTGAACATCTCCTGGGTGATTACAGGACCAATGTAGATTTACTGGATTTTTAAAATCATATATTAAACTCGAAAACAGGATTTATTATGAATACAAGAGGATTGAAAAAAGCTCTTTTTATTGCCATGCTCTTCTCGGCAACATCAATTTATGCTCAGGAAACAGTTAAATTATACGATCCGTCGCTCGACGGAATGAAACAGCTGACTGCAGCTATATCACAGGCCAAATCGGGAGGGAAGCATGTTCTTGTTCAATTTGGCGGCAACTGGTGCAGCTGGTGCCGAAAGTTCGACGCATTCTGTAAAGCCGACAGTGTATTATCAAAAATCGCAGCAGATAATTATGTGGTGGTTAAGCTGAATTACAGCCCCGAAAACAAAAACGAAGCTTCCAATATCTTCCTGGGTAATCCAATTAGATTCGGATTTCCGGTTTTTATAATTATTGACGGAAATGGCAAGGTTCTGCATATTCAGGACAGCTCCCTGCTCGAAGAAAGCCCCGGGTACAATAAGGGAAAAGTAAAGGGATTTTTCGAAAACTGGACAGCTTCGGCCATAATTCCTCAACCTCCGAAACCCAAGGCCGCAAAATAAATCCAGGGTTAAAATAAACGAGACTGTTTCTTGTGTGAAACAGTCTCTGGCACGTAGGATGGCAGCGATTTTTGTCAGGCACAGTGATTGATCATCCCTGTCCTTCTTCCTCCTTACTGTGTTCCCTTCCGTTCCGTAAAAGCACCAGGTCGTTCAGCACAATCTCGGTAGAGTTCTTTGTAACTCCCTTCTTGTCTTCATAGGTCTTGTAGACCAACCGTCCCTCAACAGCGACCTCTTTGCCCTTTTTAAGAAATTTGCAGGCGGTTTCTGCCAGCCCGTTCCAGGCAACAATGTTATGCCATGTTGTTTCGCTGACCCGCTGTCCGTCGGCATTTTTGTAGCCATCATTTGTGGCAAGGGTAAAATGTGCCACTTTCTTTCCACTCTCAATGGTTCTCATTTCCGGATCCTGACCAAGATTCCCGATAAGGATTACTCTGTTTTTTAGTGAGCTCATGACTTTAAGTATTTGGTTCGACATCATTTAATTTCAAATCAAATTTAAGCCACCCCGGGAACCTGTTCCGGTTAATAATTATTTATACTCGTTTCACAATCGCTTATAGTCGTTTGTATCCGTTTAAAAACGTTTTTTTATATCTGTATCAGCATAATATGTAGTCAGTCGTTTGATTGTATATATGTATTTTTCGTATCTTTAACAAAAGTATAGTGCTGTGGATAAAAGATGCCTCGATTGCGGTGACGCGCTACGTGGCCGCACCGACAAAAAGTTTTGTTCCGATCAGTGCAGGAATAATTACAATAACAAGCTAAACCGTGATTCTAACAATTTTGTAAGGAATGTTCACGGACTGCTCAGGAAGAACAGGAGAATACTTTCCGACCTTTATGCTGACGGGAAACTAAAAGTTCATAAAGACGCTTTGTTTGCACTGGGTTACAATTTCAGCTTTTTCACCCATGTCATTGAAACCTCCAATGGAGCAAAATATCACTATTGCTTCGAATACGGTTATTGTGAAACCGGGAATGATTTCCTGGAACTCAGGCAGAACAGCCAATATGTGGAATACCAGTAATAAAGGCATTATCGCATAGAAGCAGCTGTAATTGTCAAATATTAAATTAGTAAGCCCGAAGGAGGCGGTGCTACTATTTCTCCCTTAACAGGAACCAGCTGTCCGGAATATGTAATGTTGTCGATCATCAGGCCTGAAATGGAAGCATCGCATGAACCATTGCTGCAGATCCTGAGAGTTACATCCAGTGTCTGGGTTCCGTTGTTGACCTTCATCTTTATCACGTATTTGCCTTTGGCTGATTGATTCTGTTTGTCTGAAACAGACGCTTTCCCGATCATATTAATTCCCATTATCGGGCGGATATCAAATTGTCTGCCAACATATGCAGTATTGATAATTGCATTTCCCCTGTCGAGTATTATATAGTTAGCCCTCGGCCTCAGGTCAGCAATCCCGCCGCGCCTGAAGTAAATCCTGTCAAGCTTAATTATGAACCTTCCCGATTCAACCGACTTTTTGACGGCAGCCTGTTGAGCAATCTTCTCTTCCTTCGACTGTTTGCTGCCTGCTGCAGATATGTTAATGTTGAACGAAATGATAGTTATTGCCAAAAAAGCAAATAATTTTCTCAGTAAGTTTTTCATGGCACGATATTTAAATTATTATGATTCAAATATCATGCCATTGCTCATTGTTAAGGACTATTTTGTCTTTAAGAACGGAAAGTAGATGCTTATGTTTTCTTTAGTTAGTGGTGTTCCGTAACCCGAATCCTCGAAAGCCTCGCAGTATTTGATCTTGCTTCCCCTTTCTTCTCCGTAAAGCTCAATTAGTTTGGCCCTGTAGGGCGAGGCATCAGATCCTCCCTTTCTCGTCTCTCCCAGCCATTTCCGGCGATCGGTGTCCGAAACAGGAACCTGGGCAAGCCTGCCGCTGTTGAATGGAAGCCATTCATACATCTGCGATGGGTGCTGATGGTACATATCCATCTTCTTTTCGATAGCATCATCAATATCTACACAGACGTCAGGTCTAAATGGTTCCGGGTGAATGAAACCGTCAGCACAGAAAAGGAAAACAGGATTTTTTTCAAGAAAGGGAACTTCCGGAAGAATGGTAGGAACAGTCACCATGTACGCTGCATCAAGTACAAGGGTCCCGGTGTACCTGTGATCGGGATGATAATCGTAGGGCCGCGGGAAAACGACCAGATCGGCTTTCTGTTCCCTGATAAGCCTGATAACTTCGAGCCTGTTCTTATAGGTTGGCATCAACTGCCCGTCATGATTATCGAGGGTAATATACCTGACACCGATGACTTCCCCGGCTTTTCGTGCCTCTTCGCGCCTGATCTTTGCCAGCTTTTTAGCTTTTATCGACTGATGACCGGCATCGCCATTGGTGAGCGAAACCATTAGAACATCATATCCTGCCTGTGCCCATTTATAGGCGGTACCGCCATCTTCATCAGGGTCATCGGGATGAGCCCCTATGATTATTATATGCAGTTTTTTCCCCGCCGGTTCCTGTGCTGATAAGGTAATCGAAAAGAGAGAGAAGATTAAAAAGATTATTAGTTTAAAATGTGTTTTCATGGTTTGTAAGTATTAGTTCATTTTTTACCAGCTAGTGTTTGCAAGTTCCCATACATCCGCAAAATTGATCCTTATTATCTCCTTCATAATATCCCAGTTGACAGTGCTGAGCTCATCTTTTGGGGTATGATACTCTTCACGATGCCCCGGTTTAAAACGGATAATAGGAATTCCTGCAGCAACAAACGACCTGTGATCGGTTCCTCCGGGAGGATCGGCTGAAGGCTGATAGTCGACAACCAGGTCGATTCCGTATTTTTTTATGTTTCCGGTTGTGAGGTCCTGAAATGAGGGGAACGACCCTGTATAGGTCATTGTTACTTTTTTCGGATCGCCTGGTGAAATGTATCTCGAGATCATGTCAAAATTCATATTGAGCTTAATATCCTTAACCGGATAGTCCTGACTCTGTACGAAATACCTTGAACCGAGCAAGCCCTCTTCTTCGGCTGTCCACAGGGCCACGACGATTGTTTTATCAGGCTTTTTGCCAGTTTCCATAATGGCTTTTGCAATTGTCATAACGCCAACTGTTCCTGATCCGTTATCATCGGCTCCGTTCCAGATATAACCGTTTCCCATTCCCATGTGATCGTAATGAGCTCCCAGTACAATCACCTGATCCGGGTTATTGCCTTCAATGATCCCTATGATATTCTTAACCGGAACCTGGGTGTTTGTTGCCATCGATTTAAAACGAATAGTCTTGCCTTTCAGCAAAGGTTTCAGCGGGGTTTCTCCGGATTCTTCCTTCTTTAAGTAATCTTCTACTGTAAATCCGCTTCCCTTGAGAATTTCATTTGCCGTTTTTACCGAAACTGTAATCCTGATAATATTATCCGATGGTCTCTTTCCTGC
>CAIMVD010000404.1 GCA_903844815.1 uncultured Bacteroidota bacterium
ATTCATAACTGTCCTTATATAACTCTTGCAGACAGAAAAATCTGCAGTTGGAGAAAAGCTGTTCAGGGAAAATCCGACTGAGTTTATTCCGTACAGACAACCTTCTATCGCAGCTCCCATAGTTCCGGAATAAAGTACACTCACCGAAGCATTTGATCCATGGTTTATTCCTGAGATAACCCAATCAGGAGACCTTTCAAACAGCTGATTTACTGCAAGCTTAACACAATCCGTCGGGGTTCCGTTACAGGCATAAATCCGATGCCTTTCATTCTCTTCAAGAAGTTTTACCCTTAAAGGAGTTTTAACAGTAAGAGCCTGAGACATTCCCGACATGCTTTCAGTAGTCGAAACCAATACAACCTTGCCGAATTCCTCGATAACCTCAAGGAGTGTTTTCAGCCCTGCGGCATATAATCCGTCATCATTCGTAAGCAGTATAAGCTTATCATCCTTTTCGATCACCATAGTAAGTCAGTTTGAGTGACAAATATAGAAAAAATCAAAGACACCCGTAAAAGGATAACGCTACCTCCTCAGTAGTATTTTAAAAATCCTTATTTTTGCACTCTCAAAATCATAAAAGCAGCAGTAAAAAATGAAGATTTCATACAACTGGATTAAAGATTATCTCAATATTGACCTTGCCCCCGAAAATGTGGCGGAGATACTGACCGGCATTGGGCTTGAGATTGAAGGAATGGAGGAATGGATATCGGTTAAGGGTGGACTAAAGGGTGTTGTTATAGGCGAAGTTCTGACCTGTGTAAAACATCCCGATGCTGATAAACTCTCCGTAACAACAGTTGATACGGGCGGACCTGAACCGCTTCATATAGTATGCGGAGCACCAAACGTGAGGGCGGGACAGAAAGTTCCTGTTGCAACTATCGGCACAATACTCTTCAAAGGAGATGAAAGCTTTGAGATAAAAAAATCGAAGATAAGGGGCGAATTGTCTGAGGGTATGATATGTGCGGAGGATGAGTTAGGCCTGGGCACATCCCATGAGGGTATCATGATTCTTGACAATGACACAGAGCCAGGAACGCAGGCATCGGATTATTTCAAAATTGCGAGTGATTTTGTTTTTGAGATAGGACTTACTCCTAACAGGATCGACAGCGGATCGCACTTCGGAATTGCACGCGACCTGGCAGCCTACCTTAACATTAATGAAAACATGAATATCAGGGCCGAAAAGCCTTCTTTAAGTGAATTCAAACCTGACAATAATGATAATCCTTACGAAATTATAATCAGGAACAGCACTGACTGCCCCCGGTACTCCGGAATAACTATCAGCGGTGTAACTATTAAGGAATCGCCCGTATGGCTGAAGAACAAACTGAAGGCCATTGGTATGAATCCTATTAATAATGTGGTCGACATTACCAATTATGTACAACACGAAATAGGTCAGCCTCTGCATTCATTCGATGCCGACAAGATTGATGGCAAAAAAGTCATAATCGGCAATCTGGCCGATAAAAGCAAGTTCATTACCCTCGACGGGGCTGAAAGGACACTCACATCAAAAGACCTGATGATTTGCAATGAACAAGAGGGCATGTGCATTGCAGGTGTCTTCGGTGGAATCCGATCCGGCGTAACCTCTGAGACAAAAAACATCTTCCTCGAAAGTGCATATTTTAATCCGGTTTCAATCCGCAAGACTTCCAAAAGACATGGGCTTAAAACAGATGCTTCCTTCCGGTTTGAAAGGGGAGCCGATCCGAATATTACTGTATGGGCTTTGAAAAGGGCATCATTGCTTATAAGGGAACTGGCCGGAGGCAAGATCTCTTCCGATATTATTGATATTTATCCAAACCCTGTCATAAATGCTATTGTCGACGTCAGCTACAAGAACATTTACAGGCTGATAGGAAAAACAATCGACCGTGATCTGATTAAGAAGATACTTCAATCGCTCGACATATTAATTTTAAATGAAGATGGCGATGATCTGAAACTTGAGATACCTGCCTACAGGGTCGATGTTAAGTGTGATGCCGATGTAATTGAAGAGATTCTAAGGATTTATGGCTACAACAATATTGCCATAACCGAACATGTTAATTCAACTATTACCTATTCTGAGAAACCCGATAAGGAAAAGGTTTTGAACATAGTCGCTGACCTTCTTTCTGCCAACGGATTTTCTGAGATAATGTGTAATTCGCTCAACCCTTCTGCCTGGTATGAGCAAAACAGCGATTTTGACAAAAAGCAACTTGTAATTCTTGCCAATCCTCTCAGTTCCGATCTGAATGCCATGAGGCAATCGCTTCTTTACGGAGGTCTGAATTCAGTTATCTGGAATATCAACAGGCAAAGTCACGACCTTAAATTATATGAATTCGGCTATTGCTATTTCTTTGATGGCAACAGAGATGAAAATCCCAAAGCAGCAAATTACACCGAAAAAGCCGCACTCGATATTTTTCTGACAGGGAACACCGGACGCCTGGCATGGAATAGCAAAACAAATCCTACTGATTTTTTTAATATAAAATCGGCAGTTGAAATGGTACTTTCACGGTTGGGAATTATACCGGGAAATCTGGCAACAGGAGAAAGCAGCAGGGGTTATTTTGCTGAATCAATCAGTTATCTGCATAATAATAAAGCTATTGCTGAAGCAGGACGGATATCCAAAAAGTACCTTTCACAATTCGATATCGGTCAGGATGTTTACTACGGACACATAGAATGGAATCTTATACTTGAAATAATCAGAAAACATTCAATTTCTTACCGTGAACTGCCAAAATACCCTTCAGTCAGGCGCGATCTGGCACTACTCCTCGACAGGAGTGTTAAATTCAAGCAGATTAAAGATATAGCTTACCAAACCGAAAAATCACTTCTCAGGGATATTCAGCTTTTCGACGTTTATGAAAACGACTCGCTTGGACAGAATAAAAAGTCATACGCTGTAAGTTTTCTTCTTCGCGATGAACTAAGAACACTGACCGACAAAAATATCGATAAGGTCATGGAAAATCTGATCAAAGCATTTGCAAAAGAACTTAATGCACAGATAAGATGATAAAGAATAATCGTATCGATTTGATAAAGGGCGATATTACGACTCTCGCCGTAGATGCCATAGTAAATGCAGCCAACAGGTCACTGATGGGTGGCGGTGGGGTCGATGGCGCCATACATGACGCTGCTGGCCATGACCTTCTGACTGAATGCATCAGACTGAAAGGTTGTGATACCGGCCAGGCTAAGATAACATCAGGATTCCGGCTCAGGGCAAGGTATATAATTCATACGGTGGGTCCGGTATGGAAGGGCGGAGGCAATGATGAAGACAACCTTCTGGGTTCGTGCTACAAGACAAGCCTGTCAATCGCCAGAGACTACAAATTAAAAACGATCGCATTTCCAAATATATCAACCGGTGTTTTTGGTTTTCCTAAAGAACTTGCAGCATTTATTGCCGTGAATGAGATTAAAAGGTTCCTTAAGAACAATCAATTACCTGAAAAAGTGATCATTGTGACTTATTCCGACGAGAATTTTGACATTTACAGGAAGCTTCTGGCAGAATGACATCCATTACCGGTTCGATTAAAAAATACCTGTCGTTCGTCAAATTTGCGCATACAATTTTTGCTATGCCGTTTGCCCTTATAGGATATACTCTTGCCGTATCCCTCGATGAATATAACTTCAGTCTGAGGCTTCTGTCCCTTGTAATACTATGTATGGTTTTTGCCCGAAATGCTGCAATGGGATTTAACCGTTATGCCGACAGGAGGTTCGATGCCCTTAATCCAAGGACCAGTGAAAGGGATATTCCCGCAGGCCGGATCGGCCCGAAGGCTGCCGTATTTTTCGTTGCAGTAAATGTGATATTGTTTATAACTACAACAGCCTTTATTAACAGGCTGGCACTATTCCTTTCACCAGTAGCACTCATTATAGTTCTTGGCTACAGTCTTACAAAAAGATTTACCTCGCTTTGCCATTTTATTCTTGGCCTGGGGCTCAGCCTCGCACCCATTGGCGCTTATATTTCTGTCACAGGATCGTTCAGCCTGGTTCCCGTCATCTACTCTTTTATTGTTCTTTCCTGGACAGCGGGCTTCGATATTATTTACGCCCTTCAGGATGATGAGTTTGACAAGTCAAACAGGCTGCATTCAATTCCCTCTTCAAAAGGGAAGAAAAGAGCTCTTCTTATTTCGGGGTTTGTGCATTTTATGACCTTTCTGCTTGTAATTTTTGCAGGTATTGCCGGCGGAGCAGGCTACATTTACTGGATTGGAGCTGCAATATTTACCGGCTTACTGATTTATCAGCATACTATCGTAAAACACGATGATCTGAGCAGGGTAACTTTTGCATTCCAGACTACTAACGGAGTTGGGAGTGTACTTTTTGCCGTCTTTGTAATCTTCGACTTGTTGATACGCTGACAATTTTTACAGAATTTAATTTGATTTTTTGTTCTTGTAACTGAATTTTCGTTTATTGCCGAAGTATTAATAATAGAGATATGGGTGAATTAGTCATTAAAGAGGTGCTTTCCAGAAAAGAATTGCGCAGTTTTATTTATCTTCCGGAAAAGGTTCACAAGGACGAATCAGAATGGCTTCCTCCCATATATATGGATGAATGGGAATTGTTCAGCAAAAAGAAAAATAAATCATTCAAGTATGCCGATGCTCTTCTTCTGTTGGCATATCGCGACGGAAAACCGGTCGGCAGGATTATGGGGATCATTAACAACAGGTACAATAATATCAACGACGAGCAACACGGCCGTTTCTGTTTTATGGAATGCTACAATGACAGGGAGGTCTTTCACTCACTTCTTGAAAAAGTGGAAGAATGGGTCAGGAAAAACGGCATGAAGAAGATAGTTGGCCCCCTTGGCTTCTCCGACAAGGATCCACAGGGATTCCAGATTGAAGGATTCGAATATCCTCAATTTATGACAAGTTCTAACAATTCGCCCTATATGCCTCATTTAATGGAGAATGAAGGGTATGAGAAAAAGGTTGACCTCGTGAATTACCTTGGCAAGCTACCTGAAAAGCTCCCTCTTATCTATGAGAAAGTGCTTGCCCGTATGGAGAATAATACTGATTACAAAATCCTTGAGTTTGCTTCTAAAAAAGATCTTAAACCTCACATAATTGGTGTTCTGGAGCTTATGAATCAAACATTTGAGGAGATATATGGCTTCGTTCCCCTGAACGACAAGGAAAAATCCGATTTCGCCGCCAGATATCTTCCCATACTTGATCCAAAGTTCATTAAAGTACTCCAGACAAAGACCGGAGAACTGGTTGGGTTTGCAATAGGTATGCCGGACCTGAGCAAGGGAATTCGCGATGCCGGAGGAAAAATGCTCCCTTTCGGAATATTCAAAATACTCAGCGAATCCAAAAAATCCAAGAAGCTTCTTATGATGCTTGGAGGAGTGAAGAAGGAATACAGAGGCAAAGGCCTTGAAGTACTCATGGGCGTTAAAATAATCCAGTCGGGGATCAAACATAAAATGGATACTATCGACAGCCATCTTGTCCTGGAAAGCAATACCAAGATGAGAAGCGAGTACGAGAGGATAGGCTGTACCGTCGTAAAGAAATTCAGGATCTACCAGAAAGATTTATCATAGCGGGCGACAGGCGACAGGCGACAGTTTTCAGGTTGCCGGCTGCCGGCTTCCGACTTCGGTCTTCCGACTTCCGACCTTAAAATCTGAACACCACCGAGAACCCCAGCATCTCTTTAAACTGAGCTCTGGCTGTTTTCATCTGTGTTCCGTCGGGTCTTAAAACAGGTTTTTTGTCCTTGTCGAGCACTAAGGTCTTGGTGTCATCGTCAAAAATAAGGTGAGAGTTAAACCTGACGTCGGTAAACCAGTTCAGGCGCATTGTAACAATCATTTCCCAGTCGATATCTACGTTCTGAGGATTATGGATGTAATTCGTAAAGAGCTGAAGCCGGTTTGTAATAACTACATTCTTGATTTTTTTATACTCATTCGTGATCATAAAACTTGCCCCTGGCTCGTTTATTGATTTCTTGCCATGTGGTATCCCGTATTTTGTCTGGTCGATATCAATAGTATCCGTTACAAAAGTGCCTTTATATGACAGAGGTGAAACGTTTATAGAAGTAACTTTGTCAGGCTTAAAATCGAGCCCAAATCCTAAAGTTATTACTGCAGGATTAAGAAATTTGGAAACGAGCGTAGCGGGTGTGGTATTGTAATTATATCCCGGCGCAACCTGGGTCTTGAATAGCATGATCGCACTGAAATCAAACTTGCCGAATGCCTTATGGTTAAGCTTTGAGTTGGTTTCAAAAAGGTCGAGGTTTTTCCTGACCGGATTATCTCCTGATTTAAGGAATCCTACCTTCAACCTGACAAAATTATTTGACGATACCTTCAGGAGTTTATTGCTATAATCTGCATATCCGGTAACATCGAGGGCTGAAGACAAACTATTCTCTCCCCCTTTCACCCAGTTGGTAAGTGCAGTCTGGCTGAATATCAGAGAGGCTTCCGAACGGTACTTCCAATACTGCGGTTTTACATATATCCTTTTAGAGTTAAGCAACTTGGAATTATCAAGAGCCTGAATGTTCATTTTGGCTTCTGAATAGTTCTCCTGCTTAACAGGCCGCCGGAAGCTTACCCCGCTTTCGAGATAGAGTCCGATAGTATCTCTCGAATAATTACCTATCCAGACAGTTACAGAATCGGAAAAATCATTCTTCAGCCAGAACCTTTCCACCCTGTCCGTTCTTGAGTTCAGCAAAAAAGGTGTTACAATTCCGCCCGCTCCGGTAAAATTCACAACCGTGGAATCGCGTTCATCAATATATTTTATCAGAGAATTAATTGCTACTTGAATCGAATCACCCTGGAACGGATAATTGTACGACTTGAACGGGAAGGCTGGATTTTCTGATTTTACCTGTTTAAGGGTATCAAGAACCACCATTATGGATGTGTCTTTTACACCGATATCAGTCAAAACATCATCCGGATGCAACAATTTTTCCAACCTGATCAGACTTAGTGAATCGGAAAGGATCTCAAGCGCATTGGTATCGGCAACCACAACAGTATCTGAAGGCACATTTAACGAAGTAGCCCCGGATGCTATCTTTAACTTTAAAGGCTCCCAAATATAAAACTTATCCCATGAGATCAGTATTGAATCATACGGGAAAGACTTTAGATAAGCCTCAGTTGAATCGTACTGCGGATGTACTGCTTCAAACACGATCTGACCGATAGCCCTCCTGAATGGGCTATGAATATCGTTCCAGTATTGAGACTGAAGTCTCTGCTGCAGAAACTTAACTGACTGACTCTTTGAAAGTACAATGGCCGGACGGTTAATGCTGCCGTTCATAATAACTCCGCTCCTTTTAAGCGAATCAATGACAATATCGGCCTTATTGGCTTTTGCATTAGTTTCCTGTGAAAAAACTGTTTGATCTACTGCCATAATAAGAATTACGGCAATCAATAATCGTATAAATCTCAAACTCATATATTAATATTTTTCAAAAAGAAATCAGCGGTTGAATATATCACAAAATACTTTTAATTTTACGAAAACATTTTTCAAAATTGACATACATAATTCTGGAAACGGTGAAATGCAGGTTTGATATATACAGGAATATCAAAAACAGGGATTTTTTTTCTGAGAAGGATTATCTATCCTCACCATCGCTGCCAATTGTCGGTTAATTTACTGGTCAATATCGGTTTTTCATTTTTTCATTCAAGACAATTATAAAATAAATAATCTTCATTATTATGAATTTGCCATATGCAGAACCATTTAAAATCAAAATGGTTGAAAATATATATAAGAGTACTTTTGAACATCGCACTAAATGGATAAAAGAAGCATCCTTCAATCTTTTTAACCTTAGGTCAGAGCAGGTCTTTATCGATCTTTTAACTGATTCAGGTACAGGTGCAATGAGCGACCGGCAATGGTCGGCAATGATGAGTGCCGATGAGAGCTATGCCGGAGCCTCATCATACTACAGGTTAAAGGAAACTGTAAAGGATATCACAGGGTTCTGTTACTTTCTTCCCACTCATCAGGGAAGAGCTGCCGAAAATGTTCTGTTTTCAGTACTTGTAAAAGAGGGTGACATAGTTCCGGGAAATTCTCATTTCGATACTACCAAGGGGCATATCGAATTCAGGAAAGCCACTGCCGTCGACTGCACCATTGACGAGGCAAAAGATACTGCTTCTTTACATCCCTTCAAGGGAAATGTCGATATGACGAAACTCGAAGATGTGCTTCAGAAAAATCCGTCCGGGAAAATACCATTTATCATTGTGACTGTTACAAATAATACAGCCGGAGGACAGCCTGTCAGTATGGAAAACATCCGGGAGGTATCTAAACTGGCTCAAAAGTTTGGTGTCAGGCTCATAATCGATTCAGCCAGATTTGCAGAGAATGCCTGGTTTATAAAGACCAGGGAAAAGGGCTATGCCGATAAAAGCATCAGGGAGATAGTGAGGGAGATGTTTTCATATGCCGACGGGATGACAATGAGCGCAAAGAAAGATGCAATAGTGAATATGGGCGGATTTATTGGCTTCAACGATGAAGAACTGTTTCGCGAGGCCTCAACCTTCAATATAATGTTCGAAGGATTCCTGACTTACGGGGGCCTGTCGGGTAGAGATATGGAAGCTCTGGCGCGGGGACTTTACGAAGGAACCGATCTCGGATACCTCGAATCACGCATAGGACAGGTAGCTTATCTTGGCAATCTTCTGAAGAAATACGATATACCTGTTCTGGAACCATTCGGAGGACATGCAGTATTTATTGATGCATTAAAATTTCTGCCAGGCATAATAAGGGAAGAATTTCCAGCCCAGACTCTTGCAGCGGAATTATACATTGAAGGAGGCCTCAGGGGTGTCGAGATTGGTGCGCTTATGGCTGACCGTGACCCTGTTACACGCCAAAACAGATATCCTGATCTTGAAATGGTACGTTTGGCAATCCCGCGCAGGGTTTATACGGATAATCATATGAATTATGCTGCAGCAGTAATAAGAAATGTATTCGAGAGAAGGGAAAATATTACCAGAGGCTTTAAGATTATACGCGAAGCTCCTATTATGAGGCATTTCACGATTGAACTCGAAAGATGCTGACCACCACAACAGTTGTTATATACATCGATTAATTGTAACTTTCAGCCGCTAATAATCTTACAATACTAAACAGGAACGGAAATGATAAAATCCATGACAGGCTATGGCAAAGCTTTTGCCGAGACTTCCCAGAAAAAAATCATCATCGAAATAAAATCCCTCAATTCAAAGCAGCTTGATCTTAATACAAAACTGCCATGGCTTTACAAGGAGAAAGAACCTGAGATAAGAAATCTCGTAAGCCAGAAGCTCGACAGGGGAAAGATTGATTTTGTAGTATATTTCGACATGCACGATGAAGAGGTTGCCACAATAATCAACAAGTCAGCCGTCAGAAGTTATTACAAACAGTTTACCGAAATAGCCGAAGAACTTGGCATAGAACTCGATGACCAGATCTTTTCAGCCATAATGAAGCTCCCCGACACTCTCAGAACAGAAAAACCTGAGATGCCCGAAAACGAATGGGAAATTGTAAAAGCGCAGATCGTTCAGTCGATTGACATGCTTGACCTCTACAGGATCGAAGAGGGAAATTCGATAATGGCAGATATGAAGAAATGCATTGAAAAGATATTAGCCCAACTCGAAACCATTGCCACCTTTGAAGCCGGCAGGATTTCAAGGGTAAGGGAGAAACTGCAGGCTATGCTTGACCAGAACCTTGTCACCGAAAATATCGACAAAAACAGGTTTGAGCAGGAACTCATTTTCTATCTGGAAAAATACGATATAAACGAAGAAAAGGTCAGGCTTAAAACACATTGCGACTACTTTATTGAAACAATGAACACCCCGGCTCCTAATGGTAAAGTCCTCAATTTTATTACCCAGGAGATCGGACGCGAAATCAATACAATCGGCTCAAAGGCAAATGATGCCTCAATACAAAAGCTGGTTGTTATGATGAAAGATGATCTTGAAAAGATCAAAGAACAGACATTAAACGTATTATAATTTTTTCTCTTCAGGAATATGGAAGGCAAACTTATAATTATTTCTGCTCCGTCGGGTGCGGGAAAAACAACTATTTGCAACTATCTGCTGGAGAGCGGACTTAAACTGGAATTCTCAATATCGGCCACTACCCGGCAAAAAAGGGGAAAAGAGCAGGACGGTATTAACTATTTCTTCCTTACTAACGAAGAATTTAACAGAAGAGTTAACAACAACGATTTCGTTGAATGGGAAGAAGTTTATACAGATCTTCGTTACGGCACTCTTGAATCTGAGCTTGAAAGGATATGGTCAAATGGTAAACATGTCCTCTTTGATGTTGATGTTAAGGGAGGTATTAATCTTAAGAAAAAATTTGGAACCAGAGCGATGGCTGTTTTTATAATGCCGCCCTCGGTCGATGACCTTGAGAAACGACTTGTTGGCAGGGGCAGCGACAGCCCGTCGACGATTAATATGAGGGTCGACAAGGCTAAACATGAACTGGCCCATGCGGATCAGTTCGATATAATAATTGTGAATGACAAGCTTGAGAAGGCAACGAAGGAGGCTTTTGATGCAGTTAAGTCGTTCATTGAAGATTAATTTTTAATACCTGAAAGTTTATGGCCAGGATAGGC
This sequence comes from uncultured Bacteroidota bacterium, assembly GCA_903844815.1. Classification (GTDB taxonomy): domain Bacteria; phylum Bacteroidota; class Bacteroidia; order Bacteroidales; family VadinHA17; genus LD21. The sequence continues at coordinate 10,765 of CAIMVD010000404.1, forward strand.
TTGTATTTCGGTTCATTTAATCCTGTTCATATCGGACATATGGCTATTGCCGGCTTCATGACCGAATTCGCAGACCTCGACGAGGTTTGGTTCGTAGTCAGTCCTCATAATCCTCTGAAAAAGAAGGAGACTCTTCTCGAAGACTACCAGAGGCTTTATATGGTACAACAGGCAATTGGCGACAATTTAAGACTGAAAGCATCCAATATAGAGTTTAATCTGCCTCTTCCATCATATACTATTGATACTATGACATATTTGGGGGAGAAATATCCTAAGCATGAATTCTGCCTCGTGATGGGTCAGGATAATCTCTTCACTCTTCATAAATGGAAAAACGCAGACGAACTGATAATTAAATATCCGATCTATGTTTATCCAAGACCATACTCGTTAAAACCCGACTCACCTAAACTCGACAATATACTTGAAAAGGCCATTATACATAATGTCGCCGCACCCTTGATGGAAATATCAGGTACCTTCATCCGTAATGGCATCGGAAATGGAAAAAACATGTCATATTTTCTTCCACCTCCGGTATGGAAGTATATTGAAGAGATGCATTTCTATGAAAGAGGATAACAGGCACGAGACACAAGGCACAAGGCACAAGGCACAAGGCACAAGGCACAAGGCACAAGGCACAAGGCACAAAGCACAAAGCACAAGGCACTTGGGAGTTAAATTAGGAGCGATGAAGCCTGAGTTCTGTTCGGATTTTATTCAGCTTTTCTGACTTCATAAATAATCTCCTCTCCACGAAGCAGAGCCTGCTCATTGACCGGAATCATATTGTGATATCTCACAGGGAGTGACTTCTTAAGCCCCTTTATTACACTTTCGTTTTTAATAATTGGTCTGACCTTCATAAAACCGCCAAGAACGATCATGTTGAAAACCTTTGACATGTTCATTTTTGCTGCTTCCTCAGAAGCATCGACCCTGAATATTGTAATATCTTTCCTTTCAGGGTGACGTGTTATTCCGTTTCCGTCATAAATAAGTACACCGCCGGGTTTTATTGCACTCTCAAATTTATCGAGCGATTGCTGATTCAAAATTATTGCAGTGTCGAAATGACGAACAATGGGCGAGCTGATTCTATCGCTGCTCAGTATTACAATTACATTAGCGGTTCCTCCGCGCATTTCGGGACCGTAAGATGGCATCCAGCTCACCTCCATATCCTCCATGACTCCCGAGTATGCCATTATCTTGCCCATTGAGAGCACTCCCTGTCCGCCAAATCCGGCTATAAGTATTTCTTCAGTCATTTTTTGTCAGGTTACTTTATTTAACAGACTCTTCAACAGGTACTTTAATATCTCCGAGAGGATAATAGGGAAACATAGTCTCTTCCATCCACTTATTTGCCTGCACCGGAGTCATCTTCCAGCCTGAGTTGCAGTTTGAGACGATTTCGATAAAACAGGTACCTCTGTCGAGCTTCTGGTATTCAACGGCCTTTCTGATTGCTTTTTTGGTCTTCCTCACGTTAGCCGGAGTATGAACGCTTTGCCGTGTAACATAATAAGTGCCTGGCAGTGTCGCAACTATTTCAGTCATTTTAAGAGGGTTACCCATTGTTTTGACATCCCTTCCGGCAGGCGAAGTGGATGATTTCATTCCAGGCAAGGTTGTTGGGGCCATCTGACCTCCTGTCATACCATAAATACCGTTATTGACAAAGATGATGAGGATATTCTCTCCCCTGTTGCAGGCATGGATAGTCTCTGCTGTACCTATTGCCGCGAGATCACCATCACCCTGGTAGGTAAAAACGAAACTGTCGGGAATAAGCCTTTTAATTGCTGTTGCAACGGCAGGAGCTCGTCCGTGGGCGGCTTCCTGCATGTCGACATCAAGGAAATTATATAAAAGCACGGAACATCCGACAGGAGAAACCCCGATTGTCTTGGACTGGATACCCATCTCTTCAATTACTTCTGCAAGGATCCTGTTAGCTGTACCATGTCCGCAGCCCGGGCAATACGAAAGTACATTGTCGGTCATAACACTGGATTTTTTGTAAACCAGGTTTTCAGGCTTTATAATATTTTTAATACCTGTTGCTTCTATCATTTTTCAGCCTCCTATTATGTTTAATTTAAGAAAATCAACCACTTCATCAGGAGTAGTTACTATACCACCCATTCTTCCAAAGTGTTTCACCGGAACCTTGCATCCAACAGAAAGCTGTACATCCTCAACCATCTGGCCGGCGCTCATTTCGACCGAAAGAATGCCTCTGACCCTGTCAGATAGTTCACTAATCCTCTCTGAAGGGAAAGGGAACAGAGTTATTGGCCGGAGCAATCCTACTTTCAGTCCTTGTTCACGTGCAATCTGCACCGATTTCTGGCAAACCCTTGCGCTGGTTCCGTAAGCTACAAGGAGATATTGAGCATCATCGCACTGAAATTCCTCATATCTCACCTCATTTTTCCTGATATTCTCATATTTGGCCTGGAGTTTCAGATTGAAATTTTCCTGACCGTTGGGATCCAGATCAAGCGAGGTGATAATATTCCTCTCACGGGTGGTTGGTTTTCCAGTTGTTGCCCATTCAAGAATTTCTGAAGACCGGGGTTTTGGAGGATTAAGGTAAACTTTTTCCATCATCTGTCCGATAGCACCATCGGAGAGAATGAGTACAGGATTCCTGTATTTAAAGGCAAGGTCAAAACCAAGCTCTACAAAGTCGGCCATCTCCTGAACCGAGGCAGGTGCTAGTACGATGAGGTGATAATCACCATGTCCCCCACCCTTTACCGACTGGAAGTAGTCTGACTGAGCAGGTTGAATAGTACCAAGTCCCGGTCCTCCCCTCGCTACGTTCACAATGAGGCATGGAAGCTCGGCTCCCGCAATATATGAGATACCTTCCTGCTTGAGGCTGATACCGGGTGATGATGATGAAGTCATTACTTTCTTTCCACAGGCTGCCCCTCCATATACCATATTTATGGCTGCTACTTCACTTTCGGCCTGAAGCACCACCATTCCGGTTGTTTCATAAGGATTGGCTTCCATAAGGTATTCGAGAATCTCGCTCTGTGGTGTAATAGGATATCCGAAGTAACCGTCAGTACCTGCTCTAATTGCAGCTTCTGCAATTGCTTCGTTGCCTTTCATTAACCTTAATTCCTTTTTCATGGGCTGGCTATATTTTTGTTTTATATACTGTTATAACACCATCAGGACAAACCATAGCGCAATTGGCACAGCCAATACACAGATCAGGATTCTCGGGATAAGCAAAATAATAACCCTTATGGTTTACCTCTTTGGCCATTCCTATAGTCCCTGTCGGGCACGAAACTCTGCACACTTCGCATCCTTTGCATCTCTCAGCATCAACTACGATGCTGCCTCTCATTTTTGCCATATTAACTATTTTAGTTCTAAATTAATGGGTGATCATTCTGAAATCGTTTCAAACGCATTTCAAGATCCCCAAACTGATCGCGATGAACCTGCGCAACACAGGCCCTCAGACCATCCTTCCTGCTGCTGCCTGTTATGTCGAGCGAAATTGCGCTTATCCCATAAAACAGCAACTCAGTCAGAAGTTCGCTGCTGGTCATTCCCGGATAACAGACAGTAAAATAAAATCCATCTGCAAGAGGTTCATCAAGATCAGTATCATAAACGAGTTTAAATCCGTTTTCCAGAAAAAGTTTCTTCATTATATGAGCTCTCTCCCCGTATTCCCTTATATCTTCCATGAATTTGTAACTCCCGTCATTTACCCCTTTAAGAATGGCAGCAAGCCCATGTTGAACCGAATGGGCAACGCCGGCTGATAACCCGTAAAGGGCGCCATAAACCACAGAATGTCCGAAGCCGGGAGAAGAATAATACCTCAGAAGATCAGGATACTTTCTGTCGTACAGGTGATCTGAGATTGCCATCATTCCAATGCGCTGACCTGCATAACTGAATGCTTTGGAACTTGATATAAGGATAATATAATCATCAGAATATCTGCCAACTGTTGGCTGATAGGGAGCTGAACCGGGTACTGAATAATCTTTTCTGAAATCCATTCCGAAATAAGCGAGATCTTCAATTACAATAACATCATACTTTCCCGAAAGTTCACCTATTACCGAAAGTTCCTCCTCGGTAAGGCACATCCACGAAGGATTATTTGGATTTGAATACAGTATTGATGAGATCTTTCCGCTTTGAAGGATCGATTCGAGTTTGCCTTTAAGTTTCGTTCCCCTGTAATCGGCCAGGTCGAAAGCGTGAAAATCATGACCGATCATTTTTACCTGCTGCTTGTGGACAGGAAAACCAGGGTCCAGGAAAAGAGTGCCTTCTTTCGTGTGGTCGTTCCTGTTCGCAACAATAAAACTTGCAAGCGATCCCATCATTGATCCCACAGTTGGCACGCATCCCTGAGGGTTGATATCAAGATTGAGAAAAAGCTTTACGAAACGCGATGTCTCCTCTTTTAATGAAGCAATTCCCTCTATGTCGGGATACCATGATGCTACGCCATCTTTTAGCGCTTCAATCTCGGCTTCTATTCCAATTGCAGGTGCAGGAAGTCCCGGAACACCCATTTCCATCCTTACAAACTTAACCTTGCTTTCTCTTTCTATCTGGTTCACAAGCTTAACAAGTTCACGGATACTTGACCTGCCCGGATCTGTAATCCCGCTCTTTCCTATTATTGATTTTACGGTATTATAATCTACCGGCGTATTTTTCATTTATTTATTTAGCTTTTAAAAACTTTATCAAAGGTCTTAAAATCCCGACCATATTTTAAAAAATCAATATTTTCTGTTATCGATAACACGTTTTGATTTGCCTTCGCTCCTTTCAATGGTTTTTGGCTCAACAAGGGTAACCTTAAGTCCAAGACCGGTTGCGGATTCCAGGGTATTTCTGATTTTATCCCGCAATGACTGCAATTCACTGATCCTGTCCTGAAAATATTCTTCTTCTACTTCAACCTTCAATTCGAGTGAATCCAGATTATTAACTCTGTCGACAATCAGAACATAATGGGGTTTTATCTCTTTCATTTCCAGGAGAACGCTTTCAATCTGCGATGGGAAAAGGTTCACTCCGCGTATAATAAGCATATCATCACTTCGCCCCAGGCATTTTTCCATTCGTACCAGTGTGCGTCCGCAACTGCACTTTTCAAAGTTAAGACGTGTCAGGTCGCGGGTCCTGTATCGGATCAACGGCAAACCCTCCTTTGTAATTGTAGTAAACACCAGTTCTCCCGGGCTTCCTTCAGGAAGTACCTGAAGTGTTTCAGGATCTATGATCTCCGGAAGGAAGTGATCTTCATTAATATGAAGTCCGTTCTGGGCATGACATTCAAATGCAACTCCCGGACCTATAATCTCACTTAACCCGTATATGTCAATAGCGATGATACTTAGTTTTTCCTCAATCTCCCTCCTCATATTCTCAGTCCAGGGTTCCGCACCGAATACCCCCACCCTGAGCTTAAGGTCTTCTCTCCTGATACCGCTTTCCTCAATAGCCTCAGCAAGAAATAAAGCATATGAAGGGGTGCAGGCAATAACTGTGGTGCCAAAATCGTGCATAAGCTGTACTTGTCTTACAGTGTTTCCACCCGAAATGGGTATTACTGAAGCTCCGATCTTCTCACCGCCGTAGTGAAGTCCCAATCCTCCGGTAAAAAGGCCATAACCATAGGCAATCTGGATAAAATCATTCCTGTTTGCGCCGGCAGATGTAAGTGTGCGTGCCATTACCTCCGACCAGGTGGAGATATCATTACGCGTATATCCGACAACAGTAGGCTTACCGGTGGTTCCCGATGATGCATGTACGCGGACTATTTCGCTCATTGGCACCGCAAACATGCTGAAAGGGTAGTTATCCCTGAGATCCTGTTTTGTGGTAAATGGCAGTTTTGAAAGATCATCAATAGAATTTATGCTTTCCGGACCCAATCCCGCCTCCTGCATCCGGTTACGGTAATAAGGTACATTGAAGTAAATTCTTTCGACAGTCTCCCTGAGTTTTAAGCTCTGATGATTGCTCATGCCATCACGATCCATGCACTCGAAATGGCGGTTCCAAATTTCCATATTACATCATTTTCACTACCGGTATGACCATTTTTGTTAATATTTCATACCAGTATTTTGTTATATTTTGTATAAATCACTTGCCCTGAGAAGTTCCATCTCATGGCTCTTGAGAGCTTGTATGGCTTTTTCGTTATCGGAACACCGCAGAATTATTATTGACTTATCGCCTGTTGAAAAAGCGTAAGTATATTCAACGCTGATCTCCAGATCGGACAATATTCTGAGAACCCTTGCATAATGGCCTGCTTCACTGGGTGCCATAACAGATATCACTTCAGAACGGTTGACCGTAAAATTTCTTTTCTTCAAAAGCTCCCTTGCCTTTTCAGGCTCTGAAACAATCATCCTAAGGAGGCCAAACTCAGCAGTATCAGCGACACTTAAAGCCGTTATCCTGATATTTTCCTCACCAAGAGCCTCAAGGACTTCAGTGAGCCTGCCCGATTTGTTCTCAAGAAAAACCGATAACTGATGGATAATCATTGAATGAATTTTAAAGTTCAACAAAAAGGCCGAATATAATTATAAATGTTATTGGATAATTAGGTTACAGGTAAAGATCATTTTTCTATTCTCAGTCTTGCATCCACTACAGTGATACTTTCCATACTGCCAATCAGCGGATTTAGATCCAACTCCTTTATTTCAGTTGCATTCCTTAGAAGACTGGAAAGCCTTACAATAATCTCCGCAAAGATCTTTTCGTTTATGCCCTGCTTTCCGCGAGTACCTCGAATTATTTTGTAACTCTTCAGACTTCTGATCATCGATTCTGCCTCACTGAATGTCAGTGGTGCAAGCCCTGAAGAGACATCACCCAGAACCTCAACAAAAATACCACCCAGACCGCACAGTATTATATGCCCGAAACGCGGTTCATATTTGGCTCCTATAAAAAGTTCAATACCCGAGAGCATCTGCTGTACCAAAACTCCGGTAACATCATTTATGCTCATCATCCTGCAGAATTCAGCTGTAAGATGCCTCTCCGATTTAATATTGAGGGTAACTCCGCCCACATCCGATTTATGTACCGGCCCGACAACCTTCAGAGCGACCGGATAACCGGTTTGCCTGGCGGCAGAGAGAAGCTCCGTACTGTCATATACAACGATTTCCTTCACAACAGGAATTTTAGCAGCATTGAGCAGCTTCTGTATTCCTCCGGGGTCGAGATATCCATTAGGTGAGTCATCGATGATCTTCCTGATGGCATTAACATCAATGTTATCGAGGAAAATCTCATCATCGGCAGGAAAAGGGGTTTCCGATATCTTCGTAAGGGCTTTCCCAAGCACAACCTCATCGGGAAAATTAACATGGCCTTTGTTAAGAAAATAGCCCAGCTCTTCGGACGAACTTGAAACCGATGGTAAAATGGGATAGAGTGGTTTAAAACAGCTTTTTATTTTTTTGTGGAGCAGATCATATATTTCAGTTATATCGGACAACCCGTTATTTCCGAAAATCACAATCATCCCGTCTATTTCTGCTATCTGCTTATCGACATATTCTATTACCTGTTCGAGCTGTTCTGTGGTGGCAGTCGCAATGAGGTCAATCGGATTATCGGCAGATGCACCGGGATTCATCATTGCAAGCAGTTTATCGTGGTGCAATCCGGTTATTTTAGGAATGTTCAATCCTCCTGCCGAAAGGGCATCGGTAAGCATTACTGCGGGGCCTCCGGCATGTGTTATTATTGCAATATTGCTTCCTTTAAGATTCTTATGAAAGAATACCGATGCGACGGTTGTAAGCTCATCGCGGCTCGAGCATCTCACTATTCCCGCCTTGCGGAATAAAGCCTCCACTGCAGAATCTGATGAAGCCATGGCTCCCGTATGCGATGAGGCTGCCCTGCTTCCCGCCTCTGTTGTGCCGGCTTTTATGGCAGCTATCCTGCAACCTTTTCTAATAAGGGAAGATGCGTGATGCAGGAGTTTATCAGGATTGTGTATATTTTCGACGTATATAAGCTTTATTGGAGAGCTCGTTTCGCTGCGGTAGGTATTGTCCCAATATTCAAGCACCTCTTCAACTCCTATCTGGGCACTGTTTCCAACAGAATACACGCTCGCGAAGTTAAGTCCCTTCTGCATTGCCGACTCAAAGATAAAAACAGCGGTGGCCCCTGAGCCGGATACAAAATCACAGCCTTTGCTGTTTAGTTTTGGAACGGGTGAAGTAAATACTCCATGGTACGACTGCGTTATAACTCCAATACAATTCGGACCAATCATACAGGCGCCTGCTTCGCTCACCATATCGGCTATTTCCTTTTCAAGCCTTCTTCCCTCTTCTCCGGCTTCGCTGAAACCTGCAGAGACAATAATGAAGGCTTTCGTATTCTTCTTCTTCACAAGGATCTCAACAACCCTGAGGCACGAACCTGCCTGAATAGCCAGGATAGCCATATCAACTGATGGAAGATCTTCGATATCCCTGAAACACTTTACCCCCTGAACCAGGTCCTGCTTCGGGTTAACAGCATATAACTTCCCGCAGAATTTCCCGTCAATAATATTCTTCAGGACCTTGCCTCCCGGTTTAAACAAGTCATCGGATCCGCCAACAACAACTATGCTGGCGGGATTGATTAGTTTATCATTTATCATGAAATAATCTGATAGAGTATTTATGGTTTTTAAATTGAAGACCACCAACCAGGAATAAAACACACCCCCGCACGCCTGCTGAAGAGGCTGGATCTTCAGGGTGCAACAAATTGCAATATGGTGATATAGAATTATTTAATGTCAATTAACAGCCGTTTTTTATAGGAGCAAGATAAGAAAAATAAAGTGTACAAATCCTAACAACTGTCATGTTATTCCTTACATGCGGATATCTGGTGATTAAATATATTTATCTGTGAACCAACTCAATTATTGTCCTTCATTCAGAGAATTATAATGAAGTTTGTATATTAAAATTCCCCTATCTTTACAACAATAATTAAAAGAATCATGTGCGTGGTTCAATATTACTCTATTAATTATTTAGTTTCTCTTACCGGGAAGCTGACTGCATCAAATTTTTAAATGAGGATGAGCTATGATAAAGGCTGTAATAATCGAGGATGAAATGATCAGTACGGAGGTACTGAAGAAACAACTAAGCGTATATTGTCCCGAAGTAAAATTAATAGCTGAGTACAGCAGTGGGAATGAAGCCCTGGCAAATCTGGCAAAATTAAATTTTGATCTGCTGTTTCTCGACATTGAACTAGGTGATATGACTGCGTTTGATCTACTGGGAGCACTTCCCGAAGATGAGTATAGAATCATTTTCACCACAACTTTCAAGGAATTCGCTCTCAATGCAATAAAGGTTAATGCAATAGATTACCTGGTAAAGCCCATCGATGGAAAAGAGCTGCGCATTGCTGTAAACAAAGCGATGGAAAAAATTATTGGCACCAATATCCGGCAGAGGTTGATTAAAAGTTATCATGAGATTACCAATGAAAGAATGATGGTCTTTAACGGGAATTATTGGTTCATTGATTATAAAGACATTTTACTGCTAAAATCGGATGGAGGCTACACACAAATCCACTATTTAGACACTTTGGGAAATGTACTCACTCACCTTGAGAGTAAATTACTCAAACATTTCGAAGAAAACTTGAAACAACACGGGTTCATACGTATACATAAATCTTATATGGTTAACCGCAGTTTTATAACGGGTATAATTACAAAGCCTGCCCAGGTGGTGTTATCCAATGGTTTTCAATATGATATTTCCAGAGATCGTAAGAGTCAGGTCCTTAAGGAACTCTCCGAGTAGCCAGTAAAATTCCCTCGGGGTAATCTCTTTCCCACCGGCAATAACCTGATAGTTTATTGCTGCGTCGACAGCAAAGAACACAGAATTATCTTCTTCAAAGGTGCGGATCAACGATGGCAATGCGTGCCATGCTCTTCAATAAAAATATTTAAGTTATTTGATGCAATTCCTCTTGCAACTGTTCACAAAACTTCGGGTAACTATCGCGGAAAATATTTATAAATGGTAACAGCTTCTCTGAGTTTTCTTCAGTCCCCGATAAGGAATGGATTGTAATTATATTCGCTACCATCTTTTTGCATGCAAACAGTTCTATGCTCGGCTTAAGCTTATGAGCCGAGCGTCTGACGGTTTTAAGATCACCATTTCCGTATCCGTTAAGCAAGTCGTTATAGTATCCGGGAGCTATTTCAAGAAATTTGCCGATCATCAATTTAAGCTGCACAGGATCATCCCCGAATATTTCTTTCAGTTTTCCTATATTGCATAGTCCCGCTGAATTAGACTTGCTGATGGTCTGCCTTGGTTTTTTCTCAACAACTCCGGAATATTCAATTCCAAGAACTTTCAGGATCGAGGTGAAAAGAAGCTCAGGACTAAATGGCTTCCTAAGGTAATCATTCATCCCGGCCTCCCTTACTGCCTGTGCAAAATCATAACCTGAATTAGCAGATATTGCAATGATGGGAATGTTTAATCCCATCTCTTCACGGATAATCCTTGCAGTTGAAAAACCATCAAGAACAGGCATCTCAATATCCATCAGGATAAGATCGTATTTTTGATGCTGCAATAACTCAATGGCCTGATTCCCGTTTTCAGAAATATTGCCCGAAACCTTCCATCGGGAAAAAACAGATTGTACAAAACTCTGACTAAAGATATCATCTTCGACCAGAAGGATGCGCTTATTGGAAAGAAAATCAGAATTGACAACCTTTTTAATCTGGGAATCCAGAGAAGATTTTATGCCGGGGAACCCGGAATTAAGGGAAAAAGCGAAGGTACTTCCTGAACCCTGACTACTTGTTACAGTAATAACGCCACCATTTCTCCGGACAAATTCCTTGCAGAGCTTAAGCCCTATGCCCGAGCCCTTTTCGTTACAGGTACCATATGTGGAAAAAAAAGTTTCAGGTTTGAAGATCTTATCTGCCATCTCCGGCTCCAAGCCTACCCCGTCATCTTTTACCTCAACAAGAATCTGTTTCTCGCTTCTGCAGGCACTTATTGAAATATTTCCTCCCGGCCGGGTGAACTTGACAGCATTTGCGAGAAGATTTCTTAATACAACATCTATAGATATTTTATCGGCATATGCATGGAGTGTTTCCTCAATATCCAGGCTTATTTTTATTGATTTCTGCCCTGCCGACTGCCTCACTAGCTCAGCATTATCGATTATAAGGTCATTTAGCAAAAACGTTTCCGGATTTAGTTCAATCGTGTTTGTCTTGCAGCGCGACCAGTTTAAAAGGTTTTCCAACAGGTTCAAAGTTGCTGATGCAATTTTTTTCAGCAACACAAGAAATTCATCTTTCCTTATCTCTTCAAGATCTTCTTCATCGGTAAATAAATTTAGTACCTGAATAAAATTACTTACGGGGCCCCGAAGATCATGAGCAATAATTGAGAATAATTTGTCCTTTTCAGCATTCAGCTTAAGCAGATCTTCATTTATAAGCCTTATTTCTTCATCAGCGCGTTTAATATCAGTTATTTCATAGTTGGTCCCTATTAAACTTATCGCCTTTCCTGTCGAATCACGTTTTACGCGGCCCACTGAGAGAAAATGAAGGATTTCACCATCTTCACGAACAATCCGGTAAGGACAATTAAACTCCTTTTCATTTAATAACGCATTTTGAAACAATTCGAGACATTTCTGACGGTCTTCAGAATGAATACTTGATCGCCAAACCTCGTAATAATCCCTTTCTGAATTCTTTTTGATCCCTAAAAAGACTAACATATTGTCATCCAGAATCATTTTGTTATTGACAACATCCATTTCCCAAATTCCTATTTTACCGTTTTCAAGAGCAATTGAAAGCCGTTCTGTCAATTTCTGCAGTTTGTTTTCCGCCGCTTTTCTCTTAGAAATGCTCATGAGACTACCAATGATGGAGACCGGTTTATTATTTGCATCCTTCGAGATATGAGCCACATCAAAAACCCAAATATATTTCCCGTTTTTGCACCTGATCCGGTATTCTGACTGAAAAAGGCCATCCATGTCATCAATGGCTCTCCTAAATTCCTGGTTAACATTTTCAATGTCTTCCGGATGAACCAGCGATGTGACTTCCTTAAAAGAGAATTGTGTAAATTCATCAACTGTATAGTCAAGGATTGAAGTAATTGCCTGGCTCACATAATCATAATTATCAGAAGAAAATTCGCGTTTGTAAAGTAATACAGGACTGTACTGAAGTGCCTCCCTGAACCTCTTCTCGCTGTCGAGCAAGGCCTTTTCAAAAATTTTCCTTTGAGTGACATCAATCAGTGTACCGGTGCCACCTTTAAATATTCCATCTTCAAAAATACCTGTTGTTGATGTACGTATATAATGAATTTCCCCGGATTTGGTTCTTACCCTGTGTTCGTTGCTGATGGAACTTCTATTATTAAATTCCTCAAGCTTTATCCGGAATGGTACTTCGTCATAAATTAAAAAATTGCTTACAGGTATGCCAATAATTTCATCGGGAGAATATCCGCTTATCTTCTCAATCATCGGTGTTATATATGTGATGACGCCTTTAGAGTCGAATTCATAGACGGCGTCACTGATGATTTCAACCAGATTCTGATATTTCCTTTCACTATTCCTTAATTCGTCCTGAATCTGTCTCTTTCCTGAAATATCAATATTAACTCCTTTCAAAGCAATAAGAGTATCTTCCTTAAAAACCGGCACAACGTAATATTCTAACCATTTGATCGTTCCATCAGGCAACAGTAGCCGAAACTCGAAGCATTGGACTGTTCTGTTCCTTTTTATCTCTTCAAGCTTTTCCTCTAATAAATGAAGATCATCAGGATGTACAAAACCAAGAAAATCATTATAGCTGATCTTGACCTTATTTTCAGGCAAACCAAGGATCTTAAACTGATTTCTTGAAAATACCAGCTCTCCTGTCAAAAAGTTTAACTCCCAGCTTCCCATTTTGGATATCTCCTGAGCATAATTTAATTCCTCTTCACTTTGTTTAATAGCAGCTTCCACCATCTTACGTGAAGTGATGTTTATTATACTCCCGGTGATCGAGACAGGTTTATTATAAGAATCAGTTGAAATATGAGCCATGTCAAAAACCCATATATACTCCCCGTTTTTGCACTTCATTCGATATTCAGACTGGAACTGGCCGTTATTTACATCAATGGCTTCCTGAAATGCTTTCGATAAAGAAAAGAGATCCTCCGGATGAACATACTCCAGAACTTCATCAAATGAGAAATGTGTGAATTCATCCGGTCCAAATCCAAGAATATCATATACGACGGGACTTACATATTCATACTTATCTGAAACATAAGAACGTTTATAAAATAAAACAGGACTATACTTCAATAATTTTCTGAATTTATTCTCACTTTCAAGAAGTGCCTCTTCAGCCTCCTTCCTGTCAGTAATGTCCTTTAAAGATCCTATCATTCTCACAGGCTTTCCTTCTTCATTGTACTTCATCTTAATTGATGACCTCAGCCACCGCCTTTTCCCAGAATTATGAAAAAACCTGTACTCCTCAAAACCTTCTCTGTTTTCCTTAAGAAGACCTTCCCTTTTTGCCATTATCCGATCCTTATCGTCCGGGTGAATTCGCGAATACCAGTACTCAATCGGGTCGGGAATTGCCGGATCTCCCTTTGTATAACCGGTTATATCAGACCACCGTTCGTTTACGAAAACTATGTTTGTTATGAGATTCCAGTCCCAGATGCCCTCTTTTGTGGCTTCATGAGCAAGTCTGTACCTCTCTTCTGTTGTCCGAAGTTCATCGATTGCCTCCTTGCTGAGGTACTCTGATTCGGAGTAGTAAGTTGTACTTTCCATATTAGCCTCCTGAACTTTCTTATAATATTAATCTTTTTTGACTACCCTCTTATGCTAGAATCCTTAAACTACTTTTTTTGTGATCGCAAATTCCTGATTTGAGTCTCATTCCAACCTTATTTCCGGCAGTCAAACGTAAATATGTTTCTTAATTTAAACCACTTTATAAATATATTCCTAAATCAGGTTAATATAATTAGTATCACAGGTAAAAGTTTTTCAGATTATATTCAATTCCAAACCACCATTTTTTTAACTAAAGATGGTGGTTTTTATTCACCCCGAAATAATATGAGTTGCAAATGCCAGAGATTAATTGGAAAACAACAAAAAATTCTACTAACTGGCAATAAAAATGACTTTAAAAACTATTTTTGCGGTGATTCTTTTGAGACCCAAATGATTTTATACAACCTTATATGAAAAAATACAGTTTGATACAAAAGACTTTCCTTTTGTTACTCCTTCTCAGCTTTTCTGTTTCCTCCTTTTCCCAGTACAGCGACAATGATCCCGATGGTCCCGGCTATGCAGAGAACTGCACAACCATTATGGTTGGCAGGCTGGCTTCAACCGACGGGTCGGTAATGACTTCGCACAGCTGCGACGGCAAGTACAGAACCTGGCTCGACATTGTGCCTCATCACAAATATGAAACAGGAACCATGCACCCCGTTTACGAGGGAATGATGGCTACGGAAGAGGCATGGGACATGACAGGAGTTATTAAGAAGGGTGAAATACCCGAAGTTGCTGAGACATTTTCCTTTCTTAATACAGCTTATCCCTGTCTAAACGAAAAACAGCTTGCAATAGGAGAAACAACAATATATGGCCGGCAGGAACTTATCAACCCCGATGGGATGTTCTACATCGAAGAACTTGAAAAGATAGCCCTCCAACGCTGCTCAACTGCCCGCCAGGCTATAGCTCTCATCGGCAAACTCGCTGAAAACTACGGGTATTGCGATCTGGCCGAATGTATTACTATTGCTGACCCGAAAGAGGTATGGCAGCTTGAAATTGCCGGTTCGGGAAAAGGAAAACCTTCGGCTGTATGGTGTGCACAGAGAGTTCCTGATGACCATGTCGGAATAGTAGCCAACATACCCAGAATATCTGTTATTGACTTCAATAATCATGATTATTTCATGTACAGCACCGACCTGCAAAATGTGGCCAAAAAACTGGGGTATTGGGACGGAAAAGAACCTCTCAGGTTCTGGAAAGTCATAAACGGGAAAAAACCATTTGCTATCCGCGAATATTATGTATTGAGTACCCTCGCTCCTTCGTTGAATCTATCTTTCGATGCAGAGGAACTTCCTTTCTCCGTTAAGCCTGAAAGGAAACTTTCACCTGCGGATGTAATGAAGTATTTCACTGAAACCTATGAGAATACTCAGTGGGATATGACTAAGAACCTGCTGGTTACTGTTAAAGAGAAAGATGCCGACGGCAAAGAGATTGAAAAGAAAGTAAAGTCGCCTGTAGTAAGCAACTGGATGAATAATGACCTCAAGACCCTTATTAATGAATTAAAACCCGGAACCATCGATCGACAGAGAACTATTGCCATTTCGGGCTGCTCATATTCGCATGTTATACAGTGCCGGAGCTGGCTGCCAGATGAGGTTGGAGCAGTTGCATGGTTTTCATTTGACAACCCGGGACAAAGCCCCCGTATTCCGATTTTCTCAGGTGCGCTTAGCCTTCCTGCCTCTTTTGCCATTTGCGGGCAACAGCGTTACAGAACCGATGCGGCAATATGGTCATTCCGTGAGGCTAACAGGCTTTCTTCCGTAATCTGGTCAAAAGGCCGTTTACTCATAGAACCAGCTGTTAAAGAGTTCCAGGTTAAAGGATTCGAAGAGCTTCCCCTGGTGGAAAAGAAGGTCACCGAACTTGTCAGTGCAGGAAAGAATCAGGAAGCCAGAGAATACGTCACTTCTTATACAAATAATTTTGCGGCGGCAACAATGAGCAGATGGCAGGAGATAAAAACCTCACTCTGGGGTACGCTGGGAAGAGGATTTTAGCAATATAAGTCAGGGTTGAAGCTGTATAAAACGATGCTTTGGCTGGCGCCGATTTGCAATCGGGGCCATAAGTTTAGCACGGATTGCAAATCCGCGCTAGCGGAATAGCACGATTCTCTTGCTGGCGCCGATTTGCAATCGGGGCCAAAGTATAACACGGATTGCAAATCCGCGCTAGCGGAATAGAACGATGCTTTGGCTGGCGCCGATTTGAAATCGGGGCCATAAGTTTAGCACGGATTGCAAATCCGCGCTAGCGGAATAGAACGATTCTCTTGCTGGCGCCGATTTGAAATCGGGGCCAAAGTATAACACGGATTGCAAATCCGCGCTAGCGGAATAGAACGATTCTCTTGCTGGCGCCGATTTGCAATCGGGGCCATAAGTTTAGCACGGATTGCAAATCCGCGCTAGCGGAATAGAACGATTCTCTTGCTGGCGCCGATTTGCAATCGGGGCCAAAGTATAACACGGATTGCAAATCCGTTCTGGCTGCAAAGCTTTAACTTATAAACCATCAAATGGGTAAATTCGTAAAAGAAATCCTGGATAAAGAAGAGTTTTCGAGAGAAGACATCATTTCTCTTCTTGAATCTGAAGGTGAGGACCGTACACTTCTTTTTACAAAATCGTCGGAAATAAAAGAAAAATATATTGGCAATAAGGTCTGGTATAGGGGATTGATAGAATTTGCCAACGTTTGCGGCAAAGACTGTCTTTACTGCGGAATCAGAAAAGGGAACAGGAATCTTGAACGCTACAATCTGACGGATGACGAAATCTTAGCCGCTGCAAGATTTGCCCATGCAAACAATTACGGGTCAATAGCCCTTCAGTCAGGAGAACTTGAAAGTCCTTTCGTTACGGACAGAATCGGCAATCTACTACACAGGATCAAGGAGATGTCGAATGGGGAACTTGGCATTACACTCTCAGTTGGAGAACAGGAACCGGAGGTATACAAGAGCTGGTTCGATGCTGGTGCTCACCGGTATCTTCTTCGGATCGAGTCTACAAACCGGTTGCTCTATTCAAAGATCCATCCCGATAATTCAAATCACAGTTTCGACCGCAGAATGAGCTGTCTTAAGAATCTGCAGGACATTGGATACCAAACTGGTACAGGAGTAATGATAGGCTTGCCCTTTCAGACCCTCAATGACCTCGCGGGTGATTTGCTATTCATGAAGGAATTTAACATCGACATGTGCGGAATGGGGCCATACATTGAACATGCCGATACTCCTCTCATCGAATATTCAGAGAGCCTGATGCCATTAAAGGAAAGATTTGACCTTACGCTCAAGATGATAGCCCTCATACGAATAATGATGAAGGATATCAATATTGTAGCAGCCACGGCCCTGCAAGCCATTGATCCAATAGGCAGGGAAAAGGCCGTCAGGATCGGGGCTAATATAGTAATGCCGAACATCACTCCCGGAAAATACCGCGACAGTTATAAGCTCTATGATAATAAACCATGCACCGACGACTCCGCGGAAGATTGCCAGGGCTGCCTCGAGGCACGTATGAGCCTTGCTGATGCAGAAGTGGTTTATGGAGAATGGGGCGATTCAAAACACTATTCCGAAAGAAGGGATAAAAACACAAAAAATACAGAAAATTATAAACAATAGATTATCCCATCAATTCTTTTGTTAAAAAATAAAAAAAATGGTAGGTTTGGCGTATAATATTAAGCAATGATTATATTTAAATTAAATATTTGTATCTATTATTGCTTTTATTACGACCGGGTAAAAGCAAGTCCTGTATTAAATAAATTTTGACAACAGAAATTTAGCAATAGGAAGCTTACCAGGAAAATGGTAGGCTTTTTTTTAACCATAAAACCAACTTAAGAAAATGGAAAACAATCAGAAAAAAGGCACGGTAAAATTCTTCAGTGGCAAACAGATCCCGCTTGAAATGCATAAGGTTAGGATTGTTCAGTCACTTAATCTGGTATCTGTCGAGCGCAGGGCTGAAGCCATAAGCGAAGCCGGTTACAACACCTTCCTGCTTGGAACCAGGGATATTTTCCTCGACATGCTCACCGACAGCGGCACTAACGCAATGAGCGACCAGCAGCTTTCAAAAATGTTCGTAGCCGACGATGCCTATGCGGGATCCCAGAGCTTCGTCAGATTTCAGAAAAGTGTTGCTGATGTTTTTGGAAAAAACCAGATTCTGCCGGTTCACCAGGGACGTGCTGCTGAGAATATTATTTCGCAGATCTTCGTGAAGCCGGGCTCGGTGGTACCCATGAACTATCACTTTACGACCACCCTGGCTCATATTCAGCTCAACGGAGGCAAGGTTGTAGAACTCTTCACGCCCGAAGCAATGAAGATCAAAAGCACCCATCCCTTCAAGGGCAATATCGATATCGCCAGGCTCGACGATCTCATTAAAACTTCCGGAGCAGAAAACGTACCTTTCATAAGGATGGAAGCATCAACCAACCTTATCGGAGGACAGCCATTTTCTATGGCAAATCTCAGGGATGTAAAGAAAGTAGCTGATAAGTACAAAATAATAATAGTCATGGACGCCAGCCTGATCGGCGAAAATGCCTATTTCATAAAGAAAAGGGAAGCTGAATATGCCGACAAATCCATAGGCGAAATCCTGAAGGAGATGTGCGATCTTTGTGATATTGTCTATTTTTCGGGACGTAAGGTAAGCTCATCAAGAGGTGGCGCAATTTGCACCAACAGCTCTGAACTTTTCAATAAAATGAAAGACCTTGTTCCTCTTTATGAAGGATTCCTCACCTATGGAGGTATCTCCATTCGCGAGATTGAGGCAATGGCCCAGGGACTCTACGAGACCCTTGAAGAAGATGTTGTAGGACAATCACCTTCGTTTATCAGCTATGCCGCAGAAGAACTCGACAAACTTGGAGTTCCGGTAATCCTGCCGGGAGGCGCCCTCGGCTGCCACATCGATGCCATGCAATTCGTTTCACATATCCCGCAATCGGAATATATGGCAGGATCACTTGCAGCAGCATTTTATATAATATCGGGTGTACGTGGAATGGAACGCGGAACAATAAGCAGCATCCGTGACGAAAACGGGAATGACATACTTGCTGACCTTGAACTTCTCAGACTTGCCTTCCCCAGGCGTGTATTTACCCTGTCGCAGACCGAGTATATTATCGACCGATTGAACTGGCTGTATCAAAACAGGGAACTTGTTGGCGGATTGAAATTCGTAGAGGAGCCTGCCGTTCTCCGTTTCTTCACCGGCAGACTGGCACCGGTGAGCGACTGGACCGAAAAACTAGTCGCCAAATTTAAAGCAGATTTCGGAGATAGCCTTTAGAAAATTGGTACATTCATCCCCCCATTAATTCAACTATACAAAAAATGACGACAAAGCTGTTCCTTAGTTTAATCCTCTTCTTTTCAACTGCTTTTATTTCTGTTTCTCAGATTCTACCTTCACCAAAAGAACATTTTGGCTTTTCAATCGGTGATAATTACAAACTCGCTACTTATTCGCAAACAGAGGCATATTTTAAGAAGATCGCCTCTGCCTCCGACAGGGTGAATCTGGTCGATATAGGAACAACTGAAGAAGGACGGTCGCAGTATATGATGATTGTTTCCTCGCCCGGGAATATTAAAAATCTCAGCCGCTACAAGGAAATATCACAGAAACTCGCCCGTGCCGAAGGCATTTCAGCAGAGGAAGCGCATAAAATGTCTGTTGAGGGCAAGGCTGTAGTATGGATTGACGGGGGGCTTCATGCAACTGAAACTGTCGGTACACATCAGTTAATCGAAACTATATGGCAGCTTGCAAGCAGAAATGATCCGGAAACATTAAGAATTCTGGATGAGGTGATCATCCTTATGGTCCATGCAAATCCCGACGGACAGGAACTTGTATCAGGCTGGTATATGAATAACCCTGATACCTTAAAAAGATCCTTTTCTCAAATACCAAGGCTGTATCAGAAGTATGTTGGTCACGATAACAACAGGGACTTCTATATGATGAATATGAGTGAAACAAAGAATATCAGCAAACAACTCTATATTGAATGGATGCCCCAGATCATTTACAATCATCACCAGGCTGGTCCTGCAGGTTCTGTTGTTGCAGGACCACCCTATCGTGATCCGTTCAATTACTTATTTAATCCTTTGGTAATAACCGGCATTGATGCAGTAGGTGCTGCTATGGTCAGCAGGTTAAACAGTGAAGGCAAACCCGGTTATACGGAACGTGGCGGGTCTGTCTTTTCTACATGGTATAATGGCGGTTTACGTACGACAACTTATTTTCATAATATGATCGGTTTGCTTACCGAAATTATTGGAAATCCTACTCCCTCATCCATTCCATTAGTTCCCTCCCGCTTGCTGCCTAGCGGAAATACTCCCTATCCGGTAATGCCACAAAAGTGGTACTTCAGAAAATCTATCGACTATTCCCTTTCTTTAAATTATGCAGTTCTTGATTATGCAGCCCGCAATCGCGAACATCTCCTGTATAACATTTATAGCATGGGGGCCGGTTCAATTAAGACCGGGAATCTTGATAACTGGACCATATCTCCCAAAAGGATTAGCCTTATTACTGATTCTTTTGAAAAGGATCAGAAAACAGGAACCATAAATACTGCATCGAGGGAAAACAGAGGAACTTTACCATTGAAGTATTATAATGTAGTCTTCAGAGATTCCTCACTGCGCGACCCCCGTGGCTATATTATTACAGCCGGTCAGGCGGATTTCCCAACAGCCATAAAGTTCATTAATGCCCTTATTCAATCAGGGGTCAGGGTTTTGAAGGCAACAGATACCTTTATAACCGAAGGTAAAAGTTATCCTGCAGGTTCCTATATTGTGAAAACCAGTCAGGCATTTCGTCCACACATCCTCGATATGTTTGAACCACAGGATTACCCTAATGATTTTTTATATCCCGGGGGCCCCCCTGTCGCTCCTTACGACATGGCCGGCTGGACTCCCGCCTATACTATGGGATTTAAATTCAAGAGGATACTGAATGCATTCGATGGTCCGTTTCAGCCAGTGCCATTTGGCGAGATTCAGTCACCACAAGGAAACTTTAAGGCTGCATCCGGAGCTGCAGGTTACGTTCTGGATTCAAGGTGCAACAATTCATTTATTGCAGTTAACGACCTGATTCATTCAGGTGTGGATGTTTATCGATTTAAAACGCTGTCATCTTCAGCACCTGAGTTTGGCCAGGGCTCTTTCTTCATTCCTGCAGGGGCGAAAGCAAAGGGAATTCTTGAAAAAGCGTCAACTGACTTATCTCTTAAAATTGCTTCCGTCAGCAAACGTCCGGCCATTATTTCGGGCAAACTATCTCCACTTCGTGTCGCTCTATGGGATATGTATGGAGGATCCATATCATCAGGCTGGCTAAGATGGATACTCGAGAAACATCACTATTCTTTTAAAACCATATATGCCAGTGAAATTGATCATGACGATCTTCGAAAAAAATATGATGTGATAATATTTGTAAGCGGGGCAATTCCTTCCATATCACAGACAGATCAGTCTCCTTCCAGGGATACGACTAAGTTATCGAATATTCCTGCCGAATACAGGTCCCAATGGGGAAAGCTCAGTGCAGATACCTCTGTTGCAGCTTTAAAGAAATTTATGGAATCGGGTGGTTCTGTTATTACTATAGGAAGAAGCACCAGTCTTGCATACCACTTAAAATTACCAGTTACTAATGCTCTGGTTGAGATGAAAAACGGGAAACTGGTGCAACTACCAACTGAAAAATTTTATATTCCCGGCAGCGTTCTGCGGGTAAGTATTGATTCGACCAATTCTTCAGCATGGGGGATGGAATCAGAAGCTGACGTTCTATTTGATTCCAGTCCTGTATTCCGGCTTACACCCGAGGCCATATCACTTAAGAAAATATCGCCGATAGCCTGGTTTGGTTCTGAGAAGCCACTGCGAAGCGGCTGGGCCTGGGGCCAGGAATATTTACATGATGGGGTAGCAGCCTTTGAAGCCTCGGTTGGCTCGGGTAAATTATATGCCTTTGGACCTGAGGTTACCTTCAGGGCACAAACATTCAGTACTTTCAAATTAATATTTAACCAGCTTTATACAGGGTATTAGTTTTATATTGACGAAGCGGGTTTTTGAACGTGGCGATGTTGAGGATATCCGTCAGTGCCGCAGGTATTATGGTGATGAAAAAGTAACTGCCACTCTGTTAAATGCAAAATTTCTTCCGGAACACAGGATACATCTTGCCAGTGCAATAATTGATAAACATCTTAATGAATTCAGATGTTACATACTGAGACAGTTGAACCCCGGCCTTTTTCCTTACTGACAAAGTTGATGGCGATGCCATCGCTTCAGCAATTTTCACTGGTTGGAGGAACAGCTCTGGCACTCTTGTATGGACATCGCAGTTCGGTTGATCTGGATCTGTTTTATCACGAAAAATTTGATCATCAGCAGGTAATTGGTGAGCTTGAAGCAACTTACTGATTGGCACAAACAGAATTATCCAAGCCAGATGCTGACAATAAGCATTCCTCATGCAATTACCTACTTTGCAGAAGCTGAAGAAAGCGAAACGCCTGTAAGTTTTAAAAATCAAACCTGGGAACAAATAAAAAAAGGCATTTCGAAAGCGGTGAGTGACTACCTGAGATAAGAAAAACGAAAACACCTTTCAACCTTAGCCTCAGCCTCAGCCTTCGCCTTTCCTAAAAAACCATAGTTCTGATATGAACCTGCATGAGAGCCTTCAGTTCTTTTTCAAGCAAAAGACGCTGCTTTGCTTCACCTTTTAATTCGAGAATAATAAGTCCTGCCCGCTCTCCGAAGAAGACTTCGTTAACACCCAGACGCGTTCTGATATTACATCCATAGGCAGTAAGAATTTTCTGCACAGCATTTATAACATCGTGATGCCTTTCAATAAGAATACCAAGTATTTCTACATTGCTATTCGTTGTTTCTATATTTAAAGCCTCCTTTTCAGTTGAAAAAATCATCTGCCGTATCTCAACACCCCCAAGTGCCTCAAGCTCAAGTGAAAGTTTATCTATATCAGCAGGATCTCCATTAAGATGAAGGATAATATAAGCCTCACGACTGCAAACAGAATCGGTAACTTCATGAAAGCCAAGCCGGGTTGTTATCACTCCGGCATGTTGCGACAGTATGCCCTGGGTAAGCCCTGCTTCTTTTATCCTGTCAATAATCCTAATTCCGAGAACTGTTATCATTTTTAAAGGTTTATTGGTTCCAAGTTCAAGGTTCAATGAGTCTCTTAGTCACTCAGTCACTCAGTCTCTCAGTCTCTTAGTCACTCAGTCTCTCAGTCTCTCAGTCTCTCAGTCTCTCAGTCATCTCTCACCATTCAAAATATCTTTTATCAAAAATAAAGGTCTCTCTCGCCTGCCTTAATCCTTTCAATTTTTTCGCGGGTACTTAATGCAACCTGAGTTTCCAGTTTATCGAGATTCTGACCAATGACCTTCCATCCTTTATCAATAGTCTCTCCCTGTCCATAATCGCATAGATATTCGGCGAGGGTCAGTATCGCATTTGGAGTACAGAATCGTTTTATGAATCCCGGAACAGAAAACTCCATGAAGTGTTCCCCTGTGCGTCCCATCCTGTAGCACGAAGTACAGAATGAAGGAAGATAGTCGCTGTCGAGCAGTTCGTCAATTACCTCGGCAAGTGATCTGGAGTCACTTATTTTAAATTGTTCACGATTGAGGTCCTGGTCCTCATTTTTTGTGTCAGAATATGATCCAAGCTCAAGTTTGGTTCCGCCGTCGATCTGCGACACACCATACTGCAATACTTCCCTGCGTACATCGGGAGTTTCACGGGCAGTAAGTATCAATCCTGTATAGGGAACTGCAAGCCTTAGAATTGCAACGAGTTTTTTAAAATCCTCGTCGCTGGTCTCGTAGTTTTTATCAAGATTCAGGCTGACGGAATCTTTTATTCTGGGGAATGAAATTGTATGTGGCCCCACGTTGTAGCATGCTTCGAGATGGTTTGCATGCCTTACCAGCCCCATAACCTCGAAGCGCCAGTCGTATAATCCGAAGAGGGCACCAATTCCTACATCGTCGATGCCTGCTTCCTGTGCCCTGTCGAGAGCAGTAAGCCGGTAGTCGTAGTCCCTTTTCTTGCCGCCAAGGTGGTATAATTTATATGCTTCGGGATGATAGGTTTCCTGGAAAACCTGGTAAGTTCCGATCCCTGATTGTCCAACAGTCCTGAATCCTTCGATATCGAGAGGCGCTGCATTAATATTCACTCTCCTGATCTCACCATGTCCCTTTTTGACCCCATACACGGTTTTAACGTTATGGGCAATATATTCAGGTGAATAATCAGGATGTTCGCCATAAACAAGGATAATTCTTTTCTGTCCGTTGTCTTCGAGGGCTTCGACTTCCTTTATCAGCTCACTGTCATCAAGGGTTTTTCTCACTGCTTCAGTATTGGAAGCCCTGAAGCCACAATACTTGCAGTTATTAATACACCTGTTCCCCACATAAAGCGGGGCGAAGAGAACTATCCGGTTTCCATAAACCCTCTGTTTCAGTTCGCGGGCACCCTGTTTGATCTCTTCCAAAAGATCGGTACCGGAGGCATTTATAAGGACAGCGGTTTCTTCCAGGGTGAGCCTTTGTTTATCGAGCGATTTTGCAATAACATCCCTCACTCTCTGAGCGTCAGGCTTAGTATTATTTATCAGATCCCAAATCTCGTCAGGATCAATGAAAGACTTCATCCTCTGATCGGGGATGCTCAGTTTTTCAGGAGAAAATCTCATGAATTCGTATTTTTTTAATTGCCTGCAAAGATAATCAATAATCAGGGCAGGTCTGAATTTTTCATCTAATAAATAAGTTCGGAGATCTCCTCCCTTGCCATGTTTATTCTGATGGCACTTTTAGTATCTGTAAGGTCAACTGACCCGTGTATTCTCTTGTGAAAACAGACGTTAATATTTTCCCCGGATGAAATGTCACCTTCGTCGAGGCAATTCAGAAGCACCTCCGCCTTTTCTCCGGCTTTCATGTGAACTATAGCCATACCCCGGGAATAAAACCCCGGTTTTTCAACGGATACAGCATAAATACCCTGAGAAGGAAGCAATTTGCACTCTTCTGTAACCATAATTTTTGAGAAAACAGGCAGTGACCCGGGATTTCCGGGAACATAATCTACAGGTCTTCCGATTACCAGGTAATAATGATCTAGATAGGCATTTGCCCTTTGAATATAACCGTTGCTTATTGCCTCCCTTATCTTCGTGGAGCTTACGGTTTCATGCTGTACCTCCTGTTCAGGTATTTCCTCTGCCTCAAAATTATAATCCGACTGCCAGGCCCAAAGCTGACGGTAATC
>CAIMVD010000405.1 GCA_903844815.1 uncultured Bacteroidota bacterium
CGCCGCACCGATAATAACTCCCGCAAGGATATATGCCCAGGTGCGCGAGATAACATCAACGACCGCCGTAATACCTCCTGAAATGACACTATCAATACTAAACCCTGATGATTTCACTTGCTTCTCATTCCTGAAGTTAAGCATCCATTCAGGAAGGTATTTTTCAAGACGTAATCTGCCAATAATATAGCCCGAGGTTATTGCAACAAAAAGTCCTGCTATAGCATAAATAAGTGCAATTTTGAGTCCGAATAACCCTGCAAGCATGACGATAATGACTTCATTTACCAAAGGTGAGGCTATCAGGAACGAAAATGTCATCCCAAGCGGAACTCCCGTCTCAAGGAAGGAGATAAACAAAGGCACGGCAGAGCAGGAGCAGAAGGGTGTGAGCACGCCGAATAACCCCGCCATCGCCGTGGCCGGGAGTTCAGGCAGATCCATAAGCTTCTTCCTGGTCTTCTGAACCGGGAAAAAAGTGCGTACCATGCCCATAACAAAAATGACAAATATTAGCAACAGGTATATTTTAAGAAAGGTAGTTATGAAAAAAGTCAGCGTCAGCGACAGTTTACCGCCTTCAGGCATCGAAAATAGATTGTATATCAGGAATCCGGAGATCTTATCCTTAAAATAAAAAAGCAACAGCCAGACCGGTATTATTGGCATGATCCGGTATGTATTTCCGGCGACCTGATTCTGTTTTGTTAACTTCACAATATTAAATAAACAACTTTTTCAGCTACAAGTTTAAATATTATCTCCGTTTTCAGG
Organism: uncultured Bacteroidota bacterium; assembly: GCA_903844815.1. Lineage (GTDB taxonomy): Bacteria > Bacteroidota > Bacteroidia > Bacteroidales > VadinHA17 > LD21. Next base: position 775 of record CAIMVD010000405.1, read on the forward strand.
TTTTGCCTGTCGAGTGGGATTTTTAAGAACTTACACAGAGATCCACTGAGAGACACAGAGAGCCACGGAGATATCACAGAGGTCTATTCTACCTCCTTTGTTCCCTTAATTAAATCCTTCGTGTCCATTCGTATTTAAACAGAAATAAGATATTATTTGAAAATCTTCGTGTTTAACCTGGAACATTATATTATTTGAAAATCGTAATTTTTAGTTTGAAATATGTTAGAGTTTTTTTTCAGGATCATATTTCTTTGTACCATGTTAATACTTAGCAAACCATCACATGTTTAAAAAAGTACTAAAAAACGCATTTCTGATTCTTGTATTTCTTTGTATTTCTCTTTTTGCATTTTCTCAGACATCTGAAAGTACCCAAAACCCGGTTAAGCATTTTGGAGGTGCAGTGACAGTTACAAATAACGGGATTTCGTTTATACCAAGCTTCAATCTTGGCAAACCTGCAGCCATCTTCGATCTCTCAATGGGTGGGAAAAAACTTACTTTTGAACCCCAGTTCAGATTTGCTCTTGAAGGGAAACCATGGTCGATCCTTTTCTGGTGGAGATACAAACTATTAACAACTGAAAAATTCAAGGTAAGCGTAGGGGCACATCCTGCTCTCTCCTTCAGGACCAATACCTTTCTTGCTGATGATATTTCAAAAGAATATATTACTGTAAATCGCTACCTTGCCGGAGAATTTGCTCCCAATTATTCAATCACAAAGAATATCAGCGTTGGTATTTATTACCTTTATTCTTATTGTATGGATGTACATGCTGCCAGGAATACAAACTTTATTTCAGGAAGATTGAATTTTTCAGATATTAAACTGAGTAAACAGTATTTTCTTAGGTTTAATCCCCAGGTATATTATTTGAAAATGGGTGATCTTGATGGCTCATATTTCAGCTCTTCATTGACACTGGCAAGAAGAAATTTCCCGATTACGGTTTCTTCAATTATCAACAAAGTTATTAAGACCGAAATCCCGGGCAAGGACTTTCTATGGAATGTCAGTTTGATCTATACATTCAATAATAAATATACAAAAGCGCAATAATCTGGTCCTAAATGGCAATATTTATTCACATGGTCAACCCGGGAGGAAAGAAAAATGGAAAAAATTGAGACACTTGAAGAATTCTACAAAAGGAAGTTCGACTGGATGCCTGATAACATAAAAAACGAAATCGGGCACTTTAACATCTTCAGTCTGGTACCCACATTTTTGAACTTAATGATGACCAGGTAAACTCAGTAGAAGTCATCTATAAAAGAATGTTCGAAGAGATCAATTCCGATTACATTCATAAATATGATGTGCTGAGGACGCTTGTTTTTGAATTGCTCCATTTCGCGATGAAAATGCAACCGTCTGCTGAGTTCAATAAACAGGCGATTCATGCTTCCCAACGAATTTCCACGCTCTTTCTGGAATTGCTTGAACGGCAGTTTCCAATTGACGATAATCATCAGGAAGTAAATCTTCGTTCTGCCTCTGATTATGCCTGCCAGTTAAACATCCATGTAAACCATCTGAACAGGGCAGTAAAGGAAAATACAGAGAAAACAACCTCCCAGTTAATTGCAGAACGGTTTTTGCAGGAGGCAAAGATCCTTCTGAAGCATAGCGCATGGTCTGTCTCCGAAATAGCCTACGCACTGGGATTTACTGAGGTAACTCATTTCAACAACTTCTTTAAAAAGCATGTGAAGTTAAGCCCTTTGAAATTCAGGAATGGATGAAGAAAATATTGCGGATTGCGGATTTGTGATTGCGGATTTATAGAAAATACTGCTCCCAAACAATCCGAAATCGCCAATCCGAAATCCGAAATACTCAATTATTAACTTAAACTATAATATTATAAAAACATGAAAACAAGAAAACTTGGAAACAGCAATCTTGAAGTTTCTTCAATAGGTCTCGGTTGCATGGGAATGAGTTTTGGCTATGGCACAATAGCAGATAAGAATGAGATGATAGCTCTTATTCATAAAGCGGTTGAAAGCGGTGTCACTTTTTTTGATACGGCTGAAGTTTACGGGCCCTATATAAACGAGGAACTTGTAGGGGAGGCCCTGGCTCCTTTTCGCGATAAGGTAGTCATAGCCACAAAATTTGGCTTCGACACTACAGGTGCTTCTGCACTCAACAGCCGCCCGGAACATATTAAAGAGGTTGCCGAGGCTTCGCTGAAACGTCTCAGGACCGATGTTATTGATCTGTTCTACCAGCACCGCGTTGACCCAAATGTACCAATCGAAGATGTAGCAGGAGCAGTGAAAGACCTTATTAAAGAAGGAAAAGTAAAGCACTTTGGTCTCTCGGAAGCCGGAGTTCAAGTAATCCGTCGTGCTCATGCAGTACAGCCAGTCACTGCTCTGCAAAGTGAATATTCCTTGTGGTGGAGGGAGCCGGAAGCCGAAATTTTACCTGTCCTTGAAGAACTTGGAATTGGCTTTGTCCCGTTCAGCCCGCTTGGCAAGGGGTTCCTTACAGGGAAAATGGACCAGAATACAATCTTCGACAGTAAAGACTTTCGAAGTACCGTTCCCCGTTTATCTCCTGAAAATCTCAAGGCAAACCAGGCTTTTGTTGACTTGCTGACCGTATTCGCACTGCGTAAAAATGCTACTCCCGCACAAATAGCCCTTGCATGGATCCTTGCACAAAAGCCATGGATAGTACCGATTCCGGGCACAACCAAGCTGCACCGTTTAAACGAGAATCTTGCAGCAGAGGCAGTGGAACTTACGGCTGAAGAGATTCAGGAAATTAACACGGCTTCATCAAAAATTGCAGCGCGGGGTGACAGATACCCGGCCGGAAGCACAAAGCTTATTAACAGATGATTCTGTTTATTTAATAATCCCATAGGGATGAAATATAGGTAGCATTAACAATTCATGAATCCCGCAGGGATGGCATATCGGTAGATTATAATGCAATGTCGTTTAGTTAAGCCCGGGTAATCAGTTTCTCACTCCCATATTCTTACCCCCCTGCCCCCCAAGGGGGGATTTAAGAACACCCCCCCTGGGGGGTTGGGGGGTAAAAACACAAG
>CAIMVD010000406.1 GCA_903844815.1 uncultured Bacteroidota bacterium
AGGTCGGCGTTATCATTCGCGTATCGCTTGGGAAAATTGGTAGTAATAGTTGTCCCATGCCTCCAAAAGTAACGATTTTTAGTTTACGCCCAACAGCATCTTATTGGCTGATAATCAGGGAGAGGTCTTGGAGGTCTGAATGTATCCTTTTGCTGTTTGTAATCCAGACATCATTAAAGGCTCAGATAGCTACTGCCCCCACAACAGGTGACGGTTCAAGCGGCAATCCCTACCAGATTTCAACCCTCGATAATCTATACTGGATGCATTACCAGGTAAATTTCAATTCAAATAATTTTTCCGGGAAGTATTTTAAACAGATGAACCACATCGATGCCTCTGCAACATCAACGTGGTTCAGCGCATCAGGATGGAGACCCATAGGCACTTCAGATGATTCAAATTTTACCACATACAAAGCATTTTCAGGAAACTATAATGGCCAGTCGTATGTAATTTCGAACCTTAGCATAAATACAGGTTCTGCTAATGGCTACGGTCTTTTTGGAGTAATAAAGGATGCATCCATAAGTAATGTTGGCCTCACCGGGGTCTCTATAATCATAACCAGGGATGCTGCTTATTTTACAGGAGCTTTAGTTGGAGCAATACTTGGCACCAGTTCAGTCACCAACTGTTACAGCGCCGGTTCCGTTTCAGGAGGTTATGAAACAGGAGGTCTGATCGGAAGAAACGGAGACGGAACGGGAATAGTAACGATAAGCAATTGCAACAGCAGGTGCAAGGTGGCATCGCTCCGTAGTTATACCGGTGGTTTGATAGGAATCAGTAAAAAAGGAACAATAAGCAATTGCTATTCAACCGGAGATGTTTCCGTTGCAACCGCCTTTTACTACGCAGGGGGGCTTATCGGTCAGAACGAGATTAACAGCAACCTGAATGCATGTTACTCAACATCAAACGTATCAGGCGGGAGTACCCAGGCATTTGGAGGGCTCATTGCTTCCAATTCCGGCAATGTTTCAAACTGTTATGCCACAGGCTCTGTAACCTCCGCTGGAACTATTGTGGGGGGATTGATAGGGGGACATTATCCTTTATCTGGTTCCGTAAGCAACTGCTACTCTAAAGGATCAGTATCAGGCAGCGACCCAACATATAAGGGAGGTTTGATCGGCTATTATTCTACTGGTCCAAACAATGTCACCAATAGTTTCTGGGACATTGAGACATCGGGACAAACAATCAGTCCGGGCGGCGGCACTGCAAAAACGACCATTCAAATGAAAACAGGAACTACTTTTACAGGCGCCACATGGGATTTTGCAGTATAGGTAATTAACGGAACCAACAACTACTGGAATATCGATGCCGTTAAAAACAACGGATATCCCTATCTTTCCTGGCAGTTGTTCCCCTCTCTTCCTTCCGTAACCACCACTGCGATCACCATAGCTGATAACATCTCGGTTACTTTAGGTGGAAATGTGACAGCCGCCGGCGGAGGCAATGTTTCAGACCGTGGAGTGGTATATTCATCAACTGATAACACTCCTACTATTGCCGAAGGAGCTAAATCATCCTCTATCGGCAGTGGTACCGGAAGCTTTAGCTCTCAAATTACCGGATTATTGAATAAAACTATTTACTATGTCCGTGCTTACGCAGTAAATGAATCAGGAATCAGCTACGGAACAGTACAAACTTTCACTCCTTCCGCCGAAATAGACATTAAAGGCGGAAGCAGCTCGATACCCGACGAAACTATAACAATATCATCTGATACTGATTTTGGCAGTGTAAATGCAGACGGAGCAACGGTTGTTTATACCTATACTATCCTGAATTCAGGAAAAGCCGATTTAAGCATTGGTGCGATTACAATCAGCGGAACAAATGCGTCCGATTTCACGGTCAGTGCAAATCCATCATCATCGGTGCAGGCGGGATTAGGGTCCGACCCCTTACCAACTATAGCGGGATCTGCAACCAAAAACATCAATGGCACAGGAACCGGCAGTTTTAGCAGGCTTATCAGCGGATTGACAGCCGGGAAGATATATTATGTTCAGGCCTATGCCATAAACGGAGCCGGCACAAGCTATGGTGGTGCTGAAAGTTTTTCAACAGCGTCCTTCACCTGGGACGGGTCAGAAAGTTCCGACTGGAACAATGCGGCCAATTGGCGCAGTAATCTTACTCCCTCGGCTTCCGACAATATAGTGATAGTAAATATGACTAATGACCCACTTGTAAATATTATAAACGCTTCCTGCAATGATCTGATAATTGGTCAGGGTGCAGTTTTGACTATTGCTCCCGGCAAATCTTTTACAGTAAACGGAACTGTCGCCAACCTTTCAGAAACTGTTGGTTTGTACATAAAAAGCGACGCAACCGGCGATGGTTCATATATGGGCCCGGCAACAAATGCAACCGTTGAGCGCTACCTGCCGGCATCATCATGGATACTTCTCTCATCTCCCGTTGCTTCAGCAATAAACAGCCTTTATACGGGCATGTACATGAAACAGTACAGCGAAGCCATGGATGCTTTCGGATCGCTGATAACCGCTACCAATGTGGCACTCACTCCCGGTACGGGAAGTGTGGTTTGGGCAACCTCGGCCAGCACCGTATCATACACCGGAACAACAAACGGTGGAACTGTATCTCTTACAGCTCCATATTCAAACCAGGGCTTCACCCTTGCAGGCAACCCCTTCCCCTCCTTCCTCTACTGGAATGCGGCTTCGGGCTTTACAAAGACAAACATCGCCGGAACAATATGGATCTGGGATCAGAGCCTCAACAGCGGAGCAGGCAACTACACATATTACAATTCAGCATCCGGAGGAACAGGTAACAGGTATCTTGCACCCGGACAGGGATTCTTTATCCAGTCTGCCTCAGGAGGAGGCTCACTTGCCGTGTCATCAGGAGCACAGGTGCACCAGCAGCCGGGAATCTCGCTGAGGTCGGCCCAGACAGCTCCTGAACTCATGAATATCAGGGTATTCAATGATGTTTATTCCGATCAGGCACTTATTGCCATGATACCCGATGCTATTCCATCATACGATTTCAGGTACGATGCGCAGAAGATGGTTGGTCCCGAAATAACACCTCAGCTGTCCGTTTCCAAAGACGGGAAAATTATGTCGATTGCCTCATTCAGTTCAATCGACAGCACAATGCTGATACCTCTTTCGCTGAAGGCAGGAACATCAGGCACCTACACACTTTCCATAACTAACAATATCTATCTTGGAGGGCTCCATATCTTCCTTCTCGATAAGATCCTGAACACAGTTACGAGGATTGACGATCAGGGGGCAGTTGGCATTTCAGCAGCACCGTCTGATATAACCGACCGCTTTACCCTACTGTTCTCAAACAAATCGGTCATTACAGACATAGGAAAGTCTGAAAACAAGTCCGGAACAATACGAATATGGAACTCGGGCAGAAAACTGAACATTGAAATCCCCACAAACGAGGAGCTTGTTAATGTTGAGATCTATAACCTAAACGGCACAAAAGTGAAGACCATCACAAGCGGTAGTCTCAGGGACATTGATCTGAATCTCAATACAGGTATGTACGTTGTACGTGCTAAAACTACAAAACAAGTTCAAATCAGTAAAATAGTTCTTTATTAAAAATGGTTACACAGAGGAAATCCGGAGAAGCACTGTCCCGAGTACTCGGGAACACAGAGGTTTTGCTCTGTGTCTCTCTGTGCCTCTCTGTGGAACTCTGTGTAAGTTCTTCCTATAAACGATAACGATAAACGATAAACAATAAACTTCTAACACAATGAAAAAACTACATAAGAGAATCCTCGCACATGTATTTCTTATCTCTCTGTCCCTTAGTCTCTCAGTCCCTCTTATTGCCGATCCCGGCGCTCCCGGAAGTGATCCCTCAGTAGTCGCCACGGGCAGTCAGAATGTTGGCGGCAGCAGCAGCGGTGTTCCGCTCGACGGGGGAATAATTGAATTGCTGATCGCGGGGGCTGCAGTTGCGGGCTTAACGAAGGCAATGGGAAAAATATCTGAGAAGCCATAAGTAGATCTGAATAATGGCTCTGTATATTTTAAAAATTCATTATGATCCTGTTCATGCTAATTTTATGAGAATAGCAAAAACTAATATTTTAACATCTGATGTGAATAAATAGCGTATATTTACACGTTTAATCTGTAATTTTACGCCGAAATTGAAAGCACGACAGTTAAGAACCGAATTAAGAAAGAAATCCGGGAGCAGATTTGGAAGAATAATTGTACTCACAGGCGCCCGGCAGACAGGAAAGACTACGCTGGCAAAAAGAATTTTCAGTGAATATAAGTATTTGTCAATAGAGGACCCGGTAACCAGAAGCGATTTCAAGAACCTGACTGCCAGTCAGTGGCAATCATTATATCCGAAAGCAATATTAGATGAGGTACAAAAACAACCTGAACTCGTTGAAAGTATTAAATCGGTTTATGACCAGTACGACGATCCCAGATTTATTTTACTGGGTTCAAGCCAGATTCTCTTACTTGACAGGGTGAAGGAAAGTCTTGCAGGCAGGTGCAGCATTTTCGAAGTGTTTCCTTTGACAATTCCTGAAATGCTCACAACTGAATGGGACGAAGATGTAAAACCCTCCTTTCTCCAACAATTCATAGCCAATGGGTCAATTCCTCTGTTACCTTCTTCATATAAATTAATTGACGGGCATGCCAATGCTATAAAAGTATTTGAGTACTACCTTAACTTTGGCGGATACCCTGCTATAATTGATAGTACCGTAACTGACGAAGAAAGGAGGGAATGGTTAAATACCTATATAAGAACTTATCTGGAGAGGGATATCAGGGATCTTGTAAATCTAAAAGATCTTGAACCATTTGTCAGGATTCAGAAGACCAGCTCCATATTAACCGGAACAACTGTTAACTTCTCACAGTTAGCGAGAGAAGCAGGTATTTCATCAAATACATCACAGCGCTTCCTGCGTTATCTTGAAATTAGTAACCAGGCATTTCTGTTAAAACCCTGGCATAAAAATAAACTCAAACGACTTTCAAAAAGCCCTAAACTGCACTATCTGGACCCCGGAATCCAGAGAGCGATTCTGCGAAAGCAGGGCATGCCGGGAGGGAATGAGTTTGAAAGTGCCATTATTGCTGAAGTATATAAACAGTTGAAATATGTTAGATTCAACGGAGATCTGTTTCATCTAAGAACGAATGACGGCAGGGAGGTTGATCTTTTGATTGAACTTGAAAATGGCTATCTGGCTTTTGAGATTAAGATGTCGGTAAGGATCACAAAATCAGATGCCAGACACATGCTAAATCTTGATGAGCTTCTCGATAAACCACTTATTCAATCATTCATATTGAGTAATGACCATGAAATAAAGGAACTTGCACCAAAGATTCTCGCTATGCCGGCAGCACTCTTCCTCTCCTGAATAATCCTTCTCCTCTTTTCGGGCACTGAAGCCCTTGCGTCAACAAGTATCTTTTAAGTAAACCAGTGAACTGGCCCTGTGCTCTCCTCCTTCGCCATTGCTCCAGAGGAATAAGATATCATGACTTAATCTCAATATACGATTCAATGTACATTGTTAAGGTAAAAACTACAAAACAGATTAAAACCAATAAGATAGTTCTTTATTAAAAATGGTTACACATAGGAAATCCGGAGAAGCACAGTCCCGGGTACTCGGGAACAGAGGTCTTCCTCTGTGTCTCTCTGTGCCTCCTCTGTGTCCCTCAGTGTAAGTTCTTCTTATAAACGATAACGATAAACGATAAACTTTCAATACAATGAAAAAACTCCATAAGAGAATCCTGGTCCTTGCATTTCTTCTCTCGCTCTCACTCCCGCTCTCACTCTCCATGTCGGTGGGTGCTGCTGCTCTCTACGCCCGCTTCCGTTGAAGTAACCCGTTCCAAAATCCGTAAAAAATTCGGGATCGGACACCACGACAGCCTCACCGGGTATATTGCAGGGATTTATATTGCTCCTGTAAACAGAGCTTGCTAAATATTTTATAACGAATTAATAATAATGTCGTTGATACTTAAAATAAATATTATTTGTTGGGATTTTTGATTTACTTACGAAAACTCCAGGATCAACCCCGGATCAATGTTCAGCTCTTTGTATAAACGCTTGGCCATACGCATAGATACAGAGCGTTTTCCGGTCATTATTTGACTAAAAGTAGATTCTTTTACATCAAGTAATTTAGCTGTTTGGCGTTGTTTAATGTGGCGTTTTTCCATTTCTTTTTCAATAGAAACTATTAAAGGAGATTTGAATTTTAAGTGTTCAAATTTCAAGTACATACTTTCGTAATCAGCACACATACGCCCTACACGTGCAATTTCGCTCGTATATTCGTTGATTGCTCCTTGTTCATCCAACGAACCATTTGCCGTTGCCTCTGCAATTAAAGCATCGGTATATTCCGACACTTGTTTAAATAATTCAGGTGTATGAATTTCAGTAATATCTAAAAATTTCTTTTCCATGACTTTTTTCTTTTGTTAAATCTGTTTAGCATCTATCTTATTGTATTCAGCATGCGTGCCTGCAAAGCGTATCGAAAAAACACCTCCAACAAAAATAATTACGACAATGATTCTGTATTTATTTCCTTTGATATCAAATACATATCGCTCATTAGCAATGTAATCTACCGAATTGAAATCGTTTTTAATATCGGTTAGATTTTGCCATTCAGCTTCTTCAACGATATCAATGAACCTCTGCATTGCCTTAACCGAATCAGCATGTTTCTTTACAAATTTGTCTAAAAGCGCTCGATTCCTTATCTTCATTTTCTGTAATTCGATGTGCAAAGATAATAGCAACTTCACATAATGCAAAGTTTTTAAGTATTGTTTTCAATCAAATTTTAATCCTCCCAGGGTAGGCCGGTCAACAAGGCGGGTATCTATTCCATCGTGTCATCACACTATGTGGCCACTTTAACCGGGTCTGCTTAACCCGAAATATCAAAACATTCTTTGCCCGTTTTCGGCTTGTTTTTCATTGTGAACCCCCGAATCTGCGGAAAACTATGACGCTGACCCGAAAATAAGTAAAAACCCTTCTCTAGTAAACACCTAATAACCTATTTATTAAGTATCAGATTAAGGTGTAGTTAAGGTACCCCCGGATTTTTGCTAAGGTCGTTTTTTTGCTTTCGCTCAACCAGGCAGGTACTTTCACCTTATTAAAAATGGTTACACAGAGGAAATCCGGAGAAGCACTGTCCCGAGTACTCGGGACTGTGCCTCTCTGTGGAACTCTGTGTAAGATAGCCCTCTGCGAAAATCTCAGCGCACTCTGTTATAAAAACCATAAGAAATGAAACACTAATTTTCAACAATCAGCATATTAATACGATAAACTGGAGAAATTAATAAAAACAGTGCTAAATTTGCTAAATAATGTAATAACACAATTGTATTTTAGCATGAAAAGAGATATAATCCAATTGTTAACAGAATGGAAAACCCGTGCAAACCGCAAGCCATTGCTGGTGCGTGGTGCCCGTCAGGTTGGTAAAACGTTTGCTATCAATGAATTTGGAACCCAACATTTTGCCAGCTTAGTTTCCATTAACCTGGAAGAATCGCCGGAGTATAAAAGCATATTCAAAACCAACAATCCCAAAAGTATCATACAGGAATTATCTGTATTGAAAAACATTGATATTTTACCAGGTCGAACCTTATTCTTTATCGACGAAATACAAACGTGTCCCGAGGCAATTGTATGCCTGCGTTATTTTTACGAACAGATGCCCGGGCTGCACATAATTGCCGCCGGATCACTTCTTGATCATACGCTCAGCGAAATGCAACTTTCAATGCCTGTCGGCAGGGTTGAATTCTGCTATATGCAGCCCATGAGTTTCAATGAATTTTTGCTGGCGCTATTAGAAGATAAGCTATTGGAGTATATCTCCTCTTTTTCCTTCGGCGAGCCATTCAGCGAAGCTATACACCTGAAACTGCTCGACCTTTTGCGCTATTATATTTTTATTGGAGGTATGCCCGAAGCGGTTAAAGCATTTGTTGAAAGTCAAAAGTTACTTGACATCGAAAGGATACAAAGCAGCATTTTAACTTCCCTGAAGTACGATTTTGCAAAATACGGCAGCAAAAGCCAGCAGAGGCACCTGATAAGCGTGTTAAATTATGTGGCCCAAAATACGGGGAAGAAAATTAAATATGTGAATATCGACAACGAGGTGCGTTCGGTTAATCTGAAAGAAGCCTTCTACAAACTTGAAATGAGCAGGGTTGTGAGCCTGGTAAAGCATACAGCATCGGCCGGGGTTCCGCTCACCACGCATCTGAACCCTGATATTTTTAAGGCATTCTTTTTAGATATCGGACTGGCAAACCACCTATGCAAAATGCAGCTTATCGATCCCTTAAATATGCTTACCATCAACGAAGGAGCTTTGGCCGAACAATTTGCCTGCCAGGAATTGCTGAACCTGGCAGCACCTTTTGATGAACCTCAGTTGTTCTATTGGGTTCGGGACGAGAAAAACGCCAATGCCGAAATCGATTTTATCTTTCAGCACAACAACCTAATCTATCCCCTTGAAGTAAAAGCAGGAAAAACAGGTACCTTGAAATCGATGCATGTTTACCTGCTGGAGAAAAAACTAAATACCGGTATTCGTCTAAACACCGATACCCCTTCCCTTGGTGAGTTTACAACAAAAGTGCGATCGGGTACAACCCATGCTGAAATATCTTTTAAACTGCTGTCATTGCCCTTGTATATGAGCAGTCAGTTGCCCCGTTTGCTCGATAGTTTGTGAATGCAAAGCATATCAGCCTCAACAGCCGATATCACCGACCGTTACGCCATCCTTTTTTCTGAAAAATCGGTTATTACAGCCATCGGAAAGCCTGAAAACAAGACCGGAACAATACGAATATGGAACTCGGGCAGAAAACTAAACATTGAGATCCCCTCAAACGAGGAGCTTGTTAATGTTGAGATCTATAACCTAAACGGCACAAAAGTGAAGACCATCACAAGCGGTAGTCTCAGGGACATTGATCTGAATCTCAATACAGGTATGTAC
>CAIMVD010000407.1 GCA_903844815.1 uncultured Bacteroidota bacterium
CAAAAAATATTTAAAAGAATAGATATTCAAATATTTTTATTTTCTTATGAGAGAGGGAATGACCGCTAACTAGCTCGTCGGGTTAGCACAAGTAGTTTTAGCAGGCAGAAAGTACTGCATAGTAAGGTTATCGGCACAGGCGAAACTGGAGTAAAAACCAATGGTAAAAATCTAGACACTCCAACCTCTAGATCACTGATTAGCTACTTTAAATTTAAATGTGTATTTTTTTTAAAATCCGGAGAATTAGTTATCCGGTATTTTTGATATATAGAAAGAGAAGTTATTTTATACCTGATGGAGGAGTCCTCCACGACATAAAGGATTTTTGTTGGGAAGTTAAATGGCGCGTACCTAATCAATTAATTTTTCTTACCGATTTTTTTATTTTTATTTCAGGTTTGAGAAGAACCTGTTTAGTTCTGTTTTCATCATTGCTTAGCCGTGAAAAAAGAAATTTAATAGCTATTTTACTGATATCGCTTACCGGTTGAGCAATACAAGTGATAGGTGTTTCCAAAAAATCAAGGTACTGGTGATCATCATAAGTTATTACTGAAACATCCTGAGGTATTCTGATATTATTTTCTTTAAGCGCCTTAATACAGCCCATTGCAATGGTATTGCTAAGAGTAAAAATTGCTGTTGGAATCTCTTTCTGTTGCAGTAAGAGTTTTGTTTCCAGATAACCGTTTTGGATGGTAAAATCATCACCTACAACGTTATAACTCTTGATTCCAGCATCTTCCATCGCATCTTTAAATCCTTTAATCCTTAAAAGGTTTGGTGTTGATTGCTGAATGCCCTGAATACAGGTAATCAATGAATGCCCATTTTCAATTAGGTGTTTGGTTGCAGTAACTGCACCATCATAATTATCAGTTGATACATACGGTATATCAAGGTGTTCAAAATACCGGTCAATGCATACTATTGGGAGACCCTGTTCATATAACTTTTTTAGATGCTCAAATTGGTTTCCGCAGGGAGCTATTATTAATCCTTCAATATTTCTGGAAACCATTTGTTGTAATTCTAACTTTTCAGTCTCATTATTCTCGTCACTATCCCCTATAATACTTATATAACCAAATCTTCGCACTTCTGAATTTATTTCACTTGCAAAGCCTGCAAAAAAGGGATTCGTCAGTGATGGTACTATTATTGCAATAGTCCTGCTTTTTCCAGATTTAAGATTTGATGCAAAATAATTAGGTATATATTCTAATTCTTCTGCGGCCTCCTTTATTTTTTGTTGGGATTTTTTCCCGATCCGGTATTGTTCGGCCTTCCCATTAAGTACCCTTGATACTGTTGTAATCGAAAGTCCTGCTCTTTCACCTATATCTGCTATGCTAACCTTTCTTGTAACCATACCTGATTTTGTACAAACGTTGATGCAAATATAGTGTTTTATAATAATTAAAGAGTGTTGTTAAAGGAACTTTTTTTCAGCTGGATTTTCAGATATTTTCGAAGGTTAATAATGAGCACAAAATGAAGTGTTTGACAAATTAAGCATGACGGGGCAGATACGAAGAATAGTATTATTTTAAAAAAATAAAATATTTAAAGAACAAACGTTTGTACATTCGTTTTTTTATGCATAGGTTTGCTTTTGGAAGATTGTATTTAATAAAGATTAGTGCGTGGATGCAAAATATTTAACTCTTTTCGTTCAATTTCAGAATAATAGTAATTAGGGATAGTTCATTTAAGTATAAGGTCAGTTAGGAAGATTGGGTAGTTGAACCAGGAAGTACATTAAATTGTGCTTCCTGGTCCCTTTTCAATGTTGGATTTAAAGTTGCTTAAATATTTGGATTGCTTTTTCTAATTATAGGTGTTAAAAAAATATTCAGGTAGTAATTAATTGTAATTAAGTAGATATAGATTAATTTATTTCATCTCTTCATTAATATATCTTTTGCACATAAACAATAACCTTAAATCAAAAAAAACTATGGAAGAAAACAAACATGCCGAAGTTTTGCTTTGCAATTCACGGGGGAAGACACTACTAAGCATTCTGTTTGCAGTTATTCTTTGTTTCGCAGGAATGCTTCAGACTTATGCTGTTGATTTCCAGAAAATTAAAATTTCTGGCCGAATTACTGACGCCAATAGCATGGCATTAGTTGGAGTGAACATAACAGAAAAAGGGACAACCAATGGGGCAATTGCAGATTCAAATGGTGAATTTACACTATCTGTATCTTCATCTGCTTCAATTCTGAGTATTTCATTCATTGGGTATTCAACCCAGGAGGTAGTTGTTGGGTCACAGAATACATTTAGTGTTGTATTAAGTATCGCACAAACTGCGCTCGATGAGGTTGTTGTTGTCGGTTACGGAACCCAAAAAAAAGTTAGTATGGTTAATGCTGTTAGTAATATATCAGCAAAAGAATTATCCCAAAGAACCTCTTCAAATATTAACCAGGCGTTACAGGGAAAATTATCCGGATTAACTGTTATTGATAATGGAGGAGCTCCAGGTGCTGAAACTCTTACGATGAGAATAAGGGGTACAACATCATTAAATTCTAATGATCCTTTAGTTATTATCGATGGTATCCCCGGAAATTTGTCACGGCTTAATCCGAATGATATAGAATCGGTATCTGTGCTTAAGGATGCTGCTGCTGCTGCTATTTATGGGTCACGCGCTGCTGCAGGTGTAATCCTTGTAACAACGAAGGCTCCTGAAAAAGGGAAATTGAAAGTATCCTACAATGGTTACTATGGTATAGCAAATTCTAATAATGATCCAGTACATATGGGGGCTGTCGATTATATGAATCAGCAGAATGTAGCCTCGATGAACACCTATGGAACCAAGGTTTATACAGATCAGTATATTTTAGATTGGCCTCAAAATAATACCAGTGATCCTGACAAATATCCTCTGCCTAATACATGGCTTGATTTTATGACCAAAACGGCACCACAGCAGAGCCACACTATTACTTTAAGTGGGGGTACTGAGACTGTAAATACCAGGATTTCTATAAGGTCTAGTAATGAAGATGGAGTTTTGCCCAATTATAATTTCAAGCTTGCTGAGGTAAGGGCAAATACAAATTACAATGTGAATAAGAAACTGGTTTTTAATACAAATATAGATTTTAGAAATACGCTCACTGACCAACCCAATAATAATGGTTATTATCGCGCAATTCAGAATAGTCAGTGGGGTAAGCCTTTTTATAACGATGGCTCCTATGGCTTGTCAGTTGACAGTTATAGCCCTATATTATTGGCAAATGAGTCAGGCCATAATACATTCAAGAATAATAGTTTTGTTGGGATTTTCAGGGGAGTATACGAGATAATTGATGGCTTGAAACTTAGCTCACAGTATTCAATTCAATATAATACCAGCTATCAAAACAACTTTGCAAATAAATATCGCTTCGTAGATAAAATGTACCCGTCCAGGATTTCTCAAAGCACCTTAAACAGCATGACCGATGCCAGATCAGAGACAATAGAAACCCAGATAGACAATACTCTTAATTATACTAAAATACTAGGCAGCCATACTGTTAGCGGAATGCTGGGGTATTCACAAGTACAATATCAGGCAAATAATGTTCTTGGATACAGGCAAGGTTTTTATAATAATGATCTGGAGACTCTTTCGATGGGTTTAAATGATGCAACTAAGAATTCATCTGGTGGAAATTCTGAGTGGGGCCTGCGTTCGTTTTTCGGACGAGTAAATTATGATTATAAGGGAAAATATCTCTTGGAGGCAAATGCAAGATATGATGGCTCTTCAAGATTTGCAGAGGGTAACAGGTATGGATTCTTTCCATCATTTGCCTTAGGCTGGCGTATCTCAAATGAAGAATTCTTTGCTCCCTTGAAAAAAACTATTGGGGAGTTAAAACTAAGAGGATCTTGGGGACAAGTAGGAAGCCAGGCAGTTGGTTTATATACTTATATTGAGACATATAATCAGAGTAATTATATATATTCTGAAGCCCTTGCGACAGGCTACCGCCAGACAAACCTTACAAGTCAGGATCTGTCGTGGGAGACTACTACAACTCTTAATGTTGGACTTGATGCTAGCTTATTCAATGACCGAGTAACTTTCTCTGGAGACTATTACATTAAGACAACAAATGACATCTTACTTGTAGTACCCATACCTTCATTAGTAGGGCTCACCGCCACAAACCAAAACGCAGGATCCGTTGAAAACAGGGGCTTTGAGTTATTATTAGGCGGGCGTCAGAGTTTTAGCGATTTTGAATTTGGTTTAACCATAGGCGCAAATTATAATAAGAACAAAGTACTTGATCTTGCAGGTGCTGGTCCGTTTATATCAACTGCCGGTAACAGTGATTGGAGAACAATTACCAAAGAGGGATTCCCGATTAATTCGTTCTATGGTTTAGCTACTGATGGTTTCTTTCAGACACAAGCCGAAGTTGATGCTTATGCAAAATGGGATGCTTCTGTTGGACCTGGTGATGTAAAATACGTTGACCAAAATCTTGATTTAAAACTTACACCCGAAGATTTTATAATTTTTGGAAAAGAGATGCCTGATTGGACTTTCTCTACAAATATGTATGGTTCGTGGAAAGGATTAAGGTTAGATTTATTCTGGCAGGGAGTTGCAGGGTCAGACAAGCTCATAACGGGAGCAATTTTGGAATCTGGTATCTGGGGCGGCTTCACTCATAAGATATTTACAGATTACTGGACACCTGAGAATACTGATGCGAAGTATCCAAGGCCAACAAAAATGACTATGAAGAATGTTCAGATCTCCGACCGGACAATGGTTAACGGTTCATACATGCGATTGAAGAATTTAAAAATTTCATACGATATACCCAAAAGTATATGTGATCGTGTTAAAATTGAAGGCATTAACCTATATGTGTCAGCTACCAATTTGCTGACATTCGCAGATTTGAATATGTATAATATCGATCCTGAACAGGTGGGCCGAGGACCTGAATCCTCTTTCCCGCAAACATCAGTTAAAACAATAGGTCTTAATATTAATTTTTAAGAAAAAAACGATGAAGACTTTTAAAATGTTATTTTGTATATGTTTGATATCGTTATCGGTGGTATCTTGCGAAAAAGACCTGCTGAATACAGTTCCTAAGGATAGGCTAGCCAGCGACTTATTTTGGAAAACAGAGAATGATGCATTATATGCATCTACAGGAATCTACTCTCGCCTTGGAGATCAGTGGCGTTATTCATCTATGGATGGTTATTCAGATATTGCTCACTTCATACTTCAGTGGAGATCTGAATCAGCAATTGAGAAAAACACCTTCGCTTCAAATGAAAACGTGGTTGCAAACGAATGGACATATTATTATGGTATTATACAGGCAGCAAGTTCCTTCCTCGAAAATGTTGACAAAGTCCCTAACTTGGATCCATTGTTAAATGCACGACTTAAGGGAGAAGCAAAAACCTTAAGGGCTTTTGCTTACATAAATTTAGCAATGCTTTATGGCAATGTGCCATTGGTTACTAAATCTATGAGCGTTGCTGAAGCAAAAGCTATAAGTGGGTCAGATGTTTCTTTAATCTGGGATTTTATATCTACAGAACTAACCGCTGCAGCTGCAGATCTGCCTACTACACAAACAGAAAAAGGAAGAGTAACAAAAGGAGTTGCTTTGGGATTAAAAGCCAGAGCGATGCTTTATGCTAAAAGATTCACAGAGGCAAGGAGTGCATCAGCTAGTGTTATGGCACTCGGAGTATATCAGATTAATAGTTCATATGAAAAATTGTTTGATTATTCCGGTGAAGCATCAACTGAAATAATGTTTGCCAGACAATATACTAAAAACATATCCGCACATGATGTATATTATATGTACACAGCAAACAGCTTATATACGCAGCGATGCCAGTTAATCCCAACAAAACAATTAGTTGACGCATATCTGATGAAAACTACAGGTTTGCCAATTACTAATTCTGCAAGTGGATTTGATCCTTTTAATCCTTATGTCGGCAGGGACCCTAGGTTATCCTTTACAATTTATGTAAATGGTGACGTTCTCCATAACGGGAAAGTATTAAATACCCTTCCTGGAAACGCAACAGCAGATGCTATAACTAGTTCTGCAGAAAACGTTACACAGACTGGATGGTATTTTAAGAAATATGTCAGCAGTTCAGATTATTCACAGCCATGGAACTGCGGAGTTAATCTTATCTACCTGCGTTATGCAGAGGTGTTGCTAACATACGCCGAAGCAAGTATTGAGTTGGGGGGTGCGAACATCGATCAGTCAGTTCGTGATGCATTAAATGTTATCAGGGGTAGGGCAGATGTTGGTATGCCTCTTGTTACAACTTCTGTTCAGGCTGAACTTCGGGAAATTGTTCGCCGCGAACGCATGGTGGAACTGGCAATTGAGGGGCATCGTTTATATGATATCAGGCGCTGGGAAATTGGACCCTCAACAGCTGGTACCATCAAGGGGATGACTTACAACAGTCCTTCAAGTCCAGGCACACTTGTTACAGCTGAATTAACAGGTTTTGTAAAAGAGTTTAATCCTAGCAAACATTACCTATGGCCAATACCATTTGCTCAGATTACACTTAATCCTAATCTGACGCAGAACCCTAACTGGTAGGATTACAAATGGTACCGGGATTCCCTGTATTAAATGCATTAATTGGATAATCTATTCTGAATTGTATAATTGCATTTATACAGGGAATCAATATAACGAAATAATATTTTGACAATTAGTTCTTATAAATAATTCAAATAGAAAGAAGTATGAAGAAAAAACTATTTGTGATAGGTATATCTATCCTAATGCTATTATCCTTCTCATGCACTTCAAATACAGGTACTGCCGGAGAGAAGAAAATACCTGAGAAAGTAAAAATGACGAAAGCAGAACTCCTCAACAAGGTTAAGGGAGGATGGGCCGGACAAGTAATAGGAGTTACCTACGGCGGGCCCACTGAGTTCAGATACCTCTCACGAATGGTTCCTGATAGTATTGAACTAAAATGGAGTAACCAGTCTGCTAAATATTACTATGACAATTTCCCGGGTCTTTATGATGATATCTACATGGATCTGACTTTCGTTGATGTATTTGAGAAGGAAGGGATTGATGCCCCTGCAAAATCACATGCGCTGGCCTTTGCGAATGCAGATTATATGCTGTGGCATGCCAATCAGGCTGCAAGGTATAATATTCTTAATGGTATTATGCCTCCGGAATCGGGACATTGGAAGAACAATATGCATGCTGATGATATTGACTTTCAGATAGAGGCTGATTTTGCCGGGCTGATGTCTCCGGGCATGGTTAATGCCGCTACTATGTTTTGTGACAGGATAGGGCATATAATGAATTATGGCGATGGATACTATGGTGGTGTTTATATGGCTGCAATGTATTCGCTGGCGTTTGTATCTGATGATCTAGACTTTATTATTAATGAAGGGTTGAAAGCAATTCCGGCTGAGAGCAATTATTACAAAGCCATGCAGGATGTAATAAGCTTTCATAAGCAATATCCTGAGGACTGGAAGAAGGCCTGGCAGGCGATTGAGGATAGTCAATGGGCCATTGACCTTCATTGTCCTGATGGAATAGGGGCTCCTTTTAATATTGATGCATCCGTTAACTCGGCATACGTTCTTTTAGGATTACTTTATGGCGACGGTGATCTGAAGAAAACTATGGAGATTTCAACCAGGGCAGGACAGGATTCTGACTGCAACCCGTCCTCTGCAGCAGGAATTCTCTGCACCATGATGGGTTATGAAAAGATAGAGGAGAGTTGGCTGGCCGCACTTACTCCTGTGGCAGACATTGATTTCAAATATACAACGATCTCTCTGAATGATGTTTATCAATTAGGGTTTGACCAGTCTATTAAAGTTATTGAGAAGTTCGGTGGTAAAATCAAAGGAGAGAATATTACTATAATGTACCAGGAACCAGTTGCCGTTCCTCTTGAAATTGCCTTCCCTGATATTTACCCTTACAGAGTAACACAGACTCAACGTCCAACAGGTTCCAGGGCAAAAACCCCATTGTTGTTTGCTTTGACAAGTAATGAGCCTGCTGAGATTAAGTTTGCCGGGACAGGGCTTATTATAAAAGGAAGTGTAGCTGGAGTACCAAAAGAATATGTCGGAGAACTTGAAGTAAGTATTGATGGAACGGTAGACAGAGTAGTTAAACTTCCAGTTGATTTTAAAACCAGGACTGCCGAGTTATACTGGAATGTACAAATTCCTGACGGAGAACATACTGCAACTCTTAAGTGGATTAATCCACAGGTAGGCGGAGAAATTGGAGTACGTGGATATATTGAATTTACAAATACTAGACAAGATATTGAAATTGTAAATAAATAGGGAAATATCTTTTAAACCCTTGTGCAGAAATGGTATGAAATATTTGTTGTTATTGGTTGCCCTTGTGCCTTTAAATGTAAAGGCACAAGGCGAGAAAGATGAAGTCAGGGCTGGAAAAGAAATCGCTGTTGTTGAAATCGAAGGAGGTAAGGTCCGTGGCTATATTCTTGATGGCACTTATATCTACAAAGGTCTCCCGTATGCAAATGCAGAACGATTCATGCCACCGCAAAAGGTGAAAGCATGGACTGATACCAGATTTATGGGATATTATGGAGCAACCTGCCCTCTTGATTTTGCCCCAATTAAAGCACGAGGAAATGGGGCGAGTATGTTTGCTCTGCAAAACGACTGGGGCTATCCCAATGAAGATTGTCATACCCTGAATATCTGGACACAGGGTATAAACGATAATGGGAAACGGCCTGTGATGCTATGGATACATGGAGGGGGCTATGAATACGGATCATCACATGAGTTGCCATTTTATGATGGCAAGAACCTGAGCAATAAGGGGGACATAGTATATGTATCGGTAAACCACAGGCTAAACATACTGGGGTTTCTTGATCTGTCACAATACGGAGAGAAGTATAAATATTCTCCAAATCTTGGATTGCTTGATCTAGTTGCTGCATTAAAATGGGTGAAGCAAAATATCTCGCAATTTGGAGGCGACCCAGATAATATTACCATTTTTGGCCAATCAGGTGGTGGAGGAAAGATTACGGCTTTGCTAAATTCGCCAGTGGCAGAGGGGTTATTTCAGAAGGCAGTTGTGCAAAGTGGAAGCTACACTCAGGACTATGGCGATCCGGAAATTGCTCAGATGGTATCTGCCAGAGTCTTGAAGGAATTAAATATTGATGCATCGCATGTTGATGATATTCAGAAAGTATCCTACGATCAATTACTTCAGGCAGGAAAAAGGGCATTTGCCGGTATCAGAGAAGATGCAAAAAACAAAGGTGCTGGAACTCCAAGGTTAGGTTGGGGGCCTGTTAAGGACAATTACTTCCTTCCATATTTTATGTTCGGACCAGAAGTACTCCAATTATGTAAGGATGTCTCAATAATGATCGGGACTACCAAAACTGAGTTCGCAGCAGGCGCATCTTCTAAAACCGGAGAGGATATGATTGCTACGCTAGCTTTCATAAGGGAAGCCTATAAAGAAAAGGCTGATGCATACGTTGGAGCAATTAAGTCGGCATATCCAAATACTGTAAAGGCTTCTGACTACCTCGATATCGATTTTATGTTCAGACCCGGCGCAATCAGGGATGCAAACAAACTGGTTTCCGGGGGACATAAACAGACTTATATGTATCTCTTCGAGTGGGAATCTCCTGTAAATGATGGCTCATTAAAATCAATGCATTGTATGGAGCTTCCGTTTGTTTTTAACAATATTCTATTAGGCAAAGAGATTACAGGAAGAGTAAAGGAAGCTTATGATCTCGCAGAAACAGTTAGTGGTGCATGGATCAATTTTGCCAGAAAAGGAGACCCAAATGCAACAGGTCTGCCTCACTGGCCAACCTATACCAGTGATAAAGGGGCAACGATGATCATTAATAAGGTAAGCAAAGTTGGGTATCATCATGATAAGGAATTACTGGAAATTGTTGCTTCAAACCAGAAATAAGAATCCGGAAATATCTTAAGGATCGGGGATCATGATTAATGAAGTATTAATATGACAACAAACAGACGTAATTTCATCAGAACCATTGGAGTAGGAGCTACAGGGATCGCAGTTGGCACAACTTCAGCTTCAGCGGCGGCCTCTGCAGTACCTGTCAGTAAAAAGAAGGAGGAAGACGGTCAGATTCTCTTTATCGGGGAGAATGTTGCTCTTGCTGATACTCAGTATGGGAAGGTTAAAGGATATATGCTGAGAGGGATATATTATTTTCTAGGAATACCTTATGGTGCTGACACTTCTGGGGCTAACAGGTTTATGCCGCCACAGAAACCCAAACCATGGAAAGATGTATATCAGGCTATATGGTGGGGAGATTCATCACCTCAGATAATGGAGAAAAAGTATGCAAATTTTTTCAATGGTTTTCTAAGCCATTTAAACTATAGTGATCTGAGCGAGGATTGTCTGAAGCTTAATGTTTTTACCTCTGCAATAAACGATGGAAAGAAACGCCCGGTAATAGTTTATCTGCACGGAGGAGGATTCACAAGCGGGAATAGTATTGAGCAGGAAGAATATAATGGAGAGAATCTGGCCAGGTTTGGCGATATAGTATTTTGCTCCTTGAATCACAGGCTAGGCCCTGTAGGATATACAAACCTTGCAGGTATAGGAGGAGAAAAGTTCGCTGCATCCGGGAATGTCGGTAATTTGGATATGGTTGCGGCACTGGAATGGGTGAGGGATAATATTGACAATTTTGGTGGAGATCCGGGAAATGTTACAATAATGGGACATTCCGGTGGAGGAATGAAAGTCACTACCCTCACAGCAATGCCTTCAGCAAAAGGACTCATTCACAAAGCAGTTGTTCTCAGTGGCTCAGCAACCAAAGCTGGAGATAAGGCTGCCTCTGAGAAACTGGGCACTTATATTTTAAGGGAAGCAGGATTGACTGCCGGAGAGCTGGATAAGCTACAGTATATCCCGTGGCTTGAATATATAAAAATAGCTAACCGTGCAGCTCAAAGGCTGTCACTTGAAGCAGCCAATGTTCCTGGTTCCGCAAGGGCAGGTTTCAGCCCGGTTGTGGATGGATTTTATATGCCACAGCATCCCTATTATCCTGATCCAACACCTTTGGCAGCTGATATTCCGATGATTATATGCTCGGCTCTTAATGAGAGCATGTTGCTTGAGCCAGGACAGGATAAGCTGACTCTCGATGATGTAAAAGGGAGAATAAAACCGCGAGCCGGAGACAAAGCCGGAGAGATTGTTGATGCCTATATGAAAATATTCCCGGGAAGAAAGCCATGTGACATTTTATCAATAATATATAGCAGCATGTCAGGCGCATTAAGCCGGCAAGGTCTTATTTCACTTGCCGATTCAAAATCAAAACAGGCCCCGCCCGTATATACTGCATTGATGTGCTGGCAGCCTCCATTGTTAGATGGCCATCTACGTGCATTCCACAGTATCGATATTTCTTTCTGGTTCAATAACACTGATCTTATGTTCACGCATACAGGCGGCGGAGCCAGACCAAGAAAATTATCTGAAAAGATGGCTGGATCACTAGTTAACTTTATGAAATCAGGAGATCCTAACGGTGGAGGTTTACCTTCATGGCCAAGATATTCTGCAGTGAATGGTGAGACAATGATGCTAGACGATACAAGTGTAGTAAAAAATGATCCTGATAGAGAAGGCAGAATGCTACTCCCTTCCGTATAAATTTTGATTGAAAATTAAGACCAATATTTTTTTAAGCTTAAAATATTTCTATAAAATATTCATAATGAATACGAAAACTATTTTTATTGTTATTTATTTAATAATAAGTGTGTCTTGCAACACAAGACAGCAACCAAATGAAAGTATAGACCTATCCAAGGAATGGAAATTTCAAACGGGAGATAGTTCTGAATATTCAAAATCCAGCTTTGATGACCTGGCATGGAAAGTTATTGAACCAGTAAACCCATGGGAAAAACAGGGTTTTGCAAATTATGATGGAGTTGCCTGGTACCGTATACGAGTCGAGATACCTTCCTCATTTAGAAACAACAACATCTTGCTTAAATCAGTTCGTTTATCACTAGGTAAAATTGCCGATAATGATGTAACATATTTTAATGGAAATAGGATAGGAGGGACTAATGGAAAAGATGCCATGAGGATTTACATTGTACCTTTTGAGACTATTAATTGGGACCAAGAAAACGTAATAGCCATAAGAGTAGACAACAGAAGAGATAATGGGGGAATGTATGCTGGCGCTTGTATGATTGACAACACAAGAATTACAGATATTGTATTTCTTAAAACAAACGATAAACCTTCTGAATTAAATTCATCAGGCTCTTCTGAGATTAAAAAAACCTTACTTTTCAATTTCAGAATCCCTATAGAGAGTCTGAGTGGCAGGATAAAAGTTAAGGTTTATGAGCCAGAAAGCGGAGGAGTTGTCTTTGAAAAAGAAGAAAACATTGCTGTTGGCAATAAAGCTGATACAGCATATAATGTCACTGTAAAAATAAAAGAGCCAGGCAGATATAGAATTGATTATTCCTTTTCCTCAAAACACTTATTAGATACCTCAAAATTAAGTACTCTTTTAACATACATAAAAGCACCTCGGAATAATGAAAAGCCTGAGAATCCGAAAGTGAAACTCGCTATACCAAGTGAATCAATTCCTTTTGCATTGGAAAATGTAAAACTCGACGGGTATCTTAATGAAAGGTTGAATGCGAATCTTGTTCAAAGATTACTTAATATAGATGAGACAGGTATACTGGAGTGTTATTATAATAGACCAGGAAAACAGACTAGGATTGGAGAGTATGCAGGCAAATACCTTCACGCTGCTTCAAAGGCATGGGTTTTTTCAAAAAATGAACAATTAAAAACCCAAATGGACCGAATATTGGATATTTTAATAGCATGTCAAAAAGAAGATGGCTATCTGGGAACATATTTACCAGCAAATAATTGGAAAAACTGGGATGTATGGGCACATAAGTATAATCTACTTGGTATGTTGAGCTATTATTCTGTTACGGGATACAGACCAGCTTTAGATGCATCTGTGAAAGTTGGTGATTTGATTTGCAGGACTTTTGGTGAAATGGAGGGACAGTTGAATATTATTGAATCTTCGGGCCATGTAGGAATGGCTTCTACTAGTATATTAGAGCCTATGACTGAGCTTTACCGGTATACTGGTGATGAAAAGTACCTCGATTTTTGTTATTATATACTGAAAGCTTATGATTATGAGAATGGGCCTAAAATTATTTCAACCTTAAACAAAATCGGAAAGGTAGATAAAGTGGCTAATGCAAAAGCATATGAAATGATGTCAAACCTTATTGGTATAGTAAAACTATATCAACTAACTGGAAACGAAAAACTATTGAATGCAGCCGAGAATGCATGGAAAGATATTTCAACCTATAAACTTTATATTACAGGAACTTCAAGCAAAGAAGAGTTTTTTCAGGAGGATTTTGTATTACCTGCAAATAGTGATGTTCGTATGGGAGAAGGATGTGTAACTACTACATGGCTACAATTCAGTCAGGCACTTTATTATTTGAAAGGAGAATCGAGATTTATCGATGAAATTGAGAAAACTATTTACAATCATTTATTAGCTGCTGAGAATCCCCAGACTGGCTGCGTTAGTTATTACACAGCTTTGCAAGGAAGAAAACCATTTCGTTGCACTATAAACGCGCATTGCTGTCTTGCAAGTATCCCTAGAGGAATAGTTGCAATTCCTGAACTTGCTTATACCAAAAATGCAGATAATGGCTTTAGCATTAATCTGTATTCTTCAGGAATGATAGAAGATAAGATAAATACAAAAGAAGGTAAAGAAGTACCTGTTGAATGCACTATCGAATCAAAATTTCCTGAAGAAGGATTGGTAATATTAAGATTGAACCCATCCACAAAAGCTAATTTTAGATTGGCTCTCCGCGTACCTATCTGGACCAAAAACTTTAAGGTACGTGTGGATGATAAGACATTTAATGGAATTCCAGGAAATTATCTGGCCATTGAACAAATATGGAATACTAATTCAACTATTCTTATCTCATTCGATCTTAATGTACAAGTTTTGAAGGGAGGTAAAAGTTACCCAGATTATATTGCCGTTAAAATAGGATCTCAGGTATTAGCTGTTGATCAGGCGTTGAACCCGGAATTTGAAGAGCTTGATAAGATAACTCTAGGCACACCAAGATTGGTGCCTCTTTCAAAAGCCTTACTTCCTGAAGGTTGGATTGGTTCTCAGATTTACAGTACTAACGCATTTTACAAGGGAAAACCTATAGAATTGAAATTGGTGCCATTTGCAGATGCCGGACAGATTAATGGCGACATAAGAGTTTGGATAAAAAAGAAATAAGCGAATAATTTCAGCAGTATTATTGAAAATCAATGCTTGAAATAGTAATTGGTATTAGCATTATTTAATCTATAAATAAGTTCATAGTATTATCAACTTGTTCGTCCAATTAGTAATTAAATTAAAATAGCAAATTATGAAAGCAAAATTTAAAAGTTCAATTTGGATAGTATTTATTTTTCAGTGCATGGTTTATCTGACGTTGTCATCACCTAAAAGTTATGCACAAACGATAAATGAAGGGATTCAATATAGGCAGCTTCCCATTGAAGTGTATAAGGATAAAGTTGAAGGTGGCTGGCTTGGTCAAGCTATCGCTGTTTTATGGGCTCAATGGACAGAGCTTAAATGGCAGGGCGAAATCATACCATTTGATCTGGAAGACTGGTATAGATTAAAAACGCCTCCAAAGGAAATCACAGACAAAGCTGCTGCCATCGAAGATCGCCAGAAACGAAGAGAATTCATGTCAAAGTATTATAGCGAAAAGAAAAACTGGGAGATATGGGTTCCTGATAAGATGTCTGATCAGGACGATTTGTACGTTGAGTTTATGTTTTTATATTCTATTTTGAAAAATGGACTTGATGTAACTGCCACCGAGATCGCTGAAGATTGGGTCAAGTATTTGTCTCCGGAAAGGATATGGGGAGCTAATAAGTCCGCATATCTGAATTTTGGAAAAGGTGTCTGGCCACCAATGTCAGGACATCCTCGTTATTCAAATAATGGCGATGCAATTGATTATCAAATTGAAGCAGATTTGTTTGGACTAATTAGTCCCGGATTGCCAAGAATCAGCAATGCCTGGGGTGATAAGGTCGGCCACATTATGAATTATGGGGATGGTGTATATGGCGGAATGGCCATGTCAGCAATGTATAGTGCTGCTTTTTTTGAAAGTAATCCCCGGAAACTGGTGGAATATAGTTTGCTTGCAATCCCAACGGAAAGTGCTTATGCGAAAATGGTACGTGATGTGTTAGATCTTCACCAGAAATACCCGAACTGGCAGGATGCATGGAAAGAGCTTCAACCTAAGTGGGGGAAAAAAGACGGCAAACTCGTTCCCGGGTTAGATGTCAGGATAAATGGAGCTTATGTATATATGGGATTATTGTATGGGGGGGGAGATTTCTGGAAAAGCATGAACATATCTATGCGTTGCGGAGTGGATAGCGACTGTAATCCTTCAAGCGTAGCTGGCATCCTAGGTACTGTATTAGGCATGAAAGGAATACCTGCAAAGTGGGGCATCCTTAGAGAATTGCCCATCGACAATATTGCGATTAAAGAGATATACCCAAATCTAATAAAGTGGGATGACATACTCAATGCGACCATTGAGGTAGGAAAGTGGAACATATTACAAAATGGCGGGTATTTAAGTAAGGATGTGTTTTATATCCCCTATCAAACCCCAACATCCGCACCCCTGGAACAAACAATTTGGGTAGAGCAACCAAAATCAGATTCAAAATAAACTTAATGAAAGATTTGTTAAACTTGAAATGTTCAATTCACAATAAGCAAAATTATTAACCTCAATTAAATAATCGAACTATGTTTATTCCACAAAGTTATTCGTTAGCAATCATACTCTGTATTGTAACAATGTTATGCTGGGGATCTTGGGGCAATACCCAGAAACTTGCAGGTAAATCCTGGCGTTTTGAATTGTTTTATTGGGATTATGTAATAGGGATCTTCCTCTTTTCTATCTTGCTTGGATTCACTCTTGGCAGTAATGGCGAGAGTGGCCGTGGATTTGTTGAAGATATCAGGCAGGCGGAAACAAGAAACATCCTGAATGCGATGGTAGGAGGAGCGATTTTCAATGCTTCCAACATTCTTCTTGTTGCGGCTATGGCAATTGCAGGAATGGCAGTAGCTTTTCCGGTTGGTGTTGGGATTGCTCTTGCCCTTGGTGTTATTATTAATTATGTTTTTGCACCACAAGGTGATCCCATCTGGCTTTTCGGGGGAGTTTCCCTTATTGTCGCTGCCATAATTTTTGATGCAATCGCATACAAAAAGCATAGTGCCTCGTTACAAAAGGTTTCAAGAAAAGGAATCCTCCTGTCAGTTGCAGCCGGGGTGTTAATGGCTATGTTTTATCGCTTTGTTGCTAGTTCTATGGTCACTAGTTTCGAAGTGCCTGAACCAGGTAAATTAACCCCATATTCGGCAATATTCTTTTTTTCAATAGGTATACTGATCAGCAATCTTCTTTTTAATTACTTATTAATGAAGAGACCCTTTGAAGGCGAGCCCCTTTCTTTTAAGGATTATGCAAAGGGGAGTATCGGGGTTCATCTCACAGGTATTATCGGAGGTATTATCTGGAATATAGGAATGGCAATGAGCATACTTGCATCAGGGAAAGCCGGATTTGCAATCTCATATGGCTTGGGTCAGGGGGCAACCATGGTTGCTGCTATATGGGGTGTTTTTATCTGGAAAGAGTTTAAAAACGCTTCTAAGGGTACCAATACACTGATCGGAATGATGTTTCTCCTATTCATTGCTGGTATTACTTTAATCATAATGGCAAAAATCTAATTTTTACTGATATATGGGCAAAATTGTTGTAATAGGAAGTTGCAATACTGACATGGTGGTTACAGCACCAAAAATTCCTGTCCCGGGAGAGACTATCTTGGGAAATGAGTTCAGTATTATCGCTGGAGGGAAAGGGGCTAACCAGGCTGTTGCTGCTGCACGGGCAGGCGGCATGGTAACTTTCGTTGCCAAAGTAGGAGATGACAACTTTGGTATAGATGCGATTAAAGGTTATAAAGCCGACAAAATAGATACTAGTTATGTTTTTAAAGATCCTGATACACCATCAGGAATAGCTATAATTATCGTCGAAGAAGGAACAGGGCAGAATTCAATTGTGGTTGCCGGAGGAGCCAATAAAAAGCTTAATATCGATGATATTAAAGCTGTGGAGAAGATAATATCAGAAGCTGATGTTGTTTTGATTCAACTGGAAATTCCCTTAGATGTGGTTGAGTTTTCTTTGAAGCTGGCCAAACAATATGGTGTTAAAACTATTTTGAATACAGCACCGGCACAACCCTTAAGTGATGAATTATTAAGACTTGTTGATATCATTACTCCCAACGAAACAGAAGCTCGGATTTTAACTGGACTCGATCCAGTAAGTGATGAGGAAGTGAAAAGGGCTGCCGCTAAGCTATTAGAGAAAGTAAATGAAGCAGTGATTATTACATTAGGCAGCAGAGGGGTTTACTTTGTTTCAAAGAGTGGTGAAAATGGTTTCGTGCCAACAACGAATGTTGTTGCCGTTGATACCACTGCTGCCGGTGATGTGTTTAATGGATATCTTGCTGCTGCAATGGCCGATGGCAAAAGTTATTTGGACGCAATTTCTATTTCGAATAAGGCAGCTACAATTTCAGTTACAAGAAAAGGGGCTCAGCCATCAATTCCCATAATGAATGAATTAAGTTAAGAGGATGAAGCATAATTAGTGAAAGATATTTCTGCATGCGCTGTTTTGCCACTTGCAAGTAGAGTGTTCAATTATAAGCATGCCCTGGAATTGTATAGCCATGTTCAATTACTATTATTAGCATAATAAATCAAATGGAGTATAGTGGATTCCCAACTCATAGTAGATGCATTGGAATGGCATCAGACCATGGGGGATTTGAATTAAAGGAAAAATTGAGACAGGCTCTTAAGGATGAAGGATATGATTTGTTCGATTTTGGTGCCAGTCAATATGAAAAGGATGTCGACTATCCTGACGTGGTAGCACTTTTGGCAAGAGCAATAATGAGAGAAGAGGTTGATCGGGGAATTGCCATTTGTGGAAGTGGAGTTGGAGTGTGTATTACTGCAAATAAAATCCCGGGAGTAAGGGCGGCCCTGTTAACTTACAAACACAACCTTAACCTGCCAACATTGTGGCAAATTGGTGCCACTTAATCCCCGAAACAAGAATCAGAAGTTTTGTTCTTCCAGGGTCTGTCAAAATACTCGTCGATATACAACCAATAAGTCAAGAGCCAATAAAAGTGCAAAGTGCCGTTCCTTTCGGCAGGCTCGCAATAAACGATGGCGGGATACTCATCCTGCTCACGAGTATCAGAAGGAATATAGGAAAGCACATCCTGAGTATGTAAAGCGCAATAGTGAACTGCAAAAAGGACGAAACAGGAAGCGTGAACAAGAACCTTCATCAATGATTGTAAAGATGTACACGTTCGTTTTAAAAATAACAGATTTCTACTTTTATCGGGAACAAAAACCAGTCCCATGAACTCCCGAATAGAAGAAATACCGCTCTCCGCCTTTGACCTGTCACTCTCGGGTATGCGCATCATGAATATGACACGGATACTTCAGGTTGAGAAGTCTATGCATCAGCACGGACAGTTGCAACCTGTAGTTGCCCGTTTGCATGAGGGAGGTTACCAGTTAATCGATGGTTTTAAGCGATTATATGCAGCCGAGGATCTGATGATTGAATCGCTCTCATGCCACGTGCTTGAGATAGACCTTGCTCAAGCCAAGGTTCTGCTGCTAACCTACAACCGTCTCCACCGGTCGATGGAGGCATGGGAAGAGGCTAAGGTATTGCAGGATCTTCAGAAAAATCATTTGCTGGATCTGCGTGACCTGTCCCGTCTTACCGGCTACAGCCGCTCGTGGGTGAGCCGCCGTCTGGCGCAGATATTCAATTTTTTGTTAGTCTCAGTCCTTTCGCTGTTTATCTGAAAAAAACTTTCTGAGATTCGCTTATCATCAGATAATTTATCCTTTTTCTAACCTGTACATGATACAAGAATAAATAATAAAATCAATAGCTTATTTCTCATTGGTCATAAGAATTGGTGAAAAGTTTCTTGGGTGCAGGAAGTCTAACGGCAAACTCGTATTCTATATTTATTTAAGTCAAATTTACAATGGTTTTTGGATAATGGGAGCTATTGAATCCTTGCTTTTCCAGTTATCATTTGTGAGATATGGCTTGGTTACGTAACTGTCATTCTATGTGTAATTTGTGCCCGAAACGGCGCAGCCACATAAATGCTGACGGTATGAGGCTAAATATAGTGAGGGTCTGCGTTAGACAAATTGTCAGGGGTGCCTGCATATATAATGCGTTGCAGTATGTTTCGAATGCCTCTTAACCCTGTATTATATTTCCTATTTATTATAGCCAGGTTTTATTCCGGGTCAAGCTATTTTAATAGTCTGATTGAGCAACTCAACATTAAAGTTAACCTTGGCATTCAACGCTTTGAACACTTTGATAATTGTTTCAAATCTTGCGTCTGTCAGGCTGTTTTCTAACTTGGATATCTGAGCCTTTTTAACACCAACCAACAGCCCAAGTTCCTCCTGGGTCAAATGACGTTCTTTTCTTGCTTGTCTTATCGCTTCACCAAGCAAGTCAAGTCTCAATTCGTTTTCGAATGCTTGCCGTTTTGGAGTCCCTGACTTACCGATATATTTGTCGGTAACCTCATCAAGGCTATAAGTTTTTAATGGTTTATTTTTCATTGTTCTTCCTTTCAAAATATAGTTTTCTTATCCTTTCTGCTTTCTCCAGATCTGCCTTTGGAGTCTTGTCACTCTTTTTTATTAATCCATGAGTTGAAATTACAACTGTTTCACTTTTTCCGGTCTTGTCCCAAAAGGCAAAAAGTCTGTAATGGGTTCTGTTAAACAAAGTCCTGAATTCCCAAATTTCATCTTTCAGTTTTTTGAAAAGCTCCCGGTCGTTAGAAAATCTCGCCTTTTGAATATTATAGATTACTTTGTCTCTTGCTTTTTCATCAAGGTTATGTAGAAATTCAGCAGCTTCTTCCAAAAACTGAACTTGAAATTTTTCAGTCATACTAAAAAAAGTTTATACAAAGATAAATGTTTCTTTATTAGGAAACAAATCGAATTAAATAATAGTCCAAAACTTGGCTGTAACGGCCCGGCGGTATAATTTCGTAAGCGTTACTCGACGAAGCATCCGGGCAGGGTCCTGATACTTTAGCCAGAAAGTTGTCACGGTGCGAGGAGAGTACGGCGCGGTTTTTGCCGTCCGGGTGCAAATTTGGGGGCCTATACGAGTGTCGCGGTACAAGGCTGATAGGAAGCAGAAAACAAGACAAGGTACGCGAAGTTTTATTGTGAGTACTGGCGCGGTCGCGGTATAAGCCATTACAAAGCTGTCAAGGAAGCAGGAGCAAAAGCAAAAACCGTGACGAGCTTATGAATTATACCGTCCGTGTTAGGTGTTAGGGCACGTTTTTATTTTTGTAAAGAGGTTAGGTAACTAATTGTCCCAAATACAACGAATTGATTGTCCATAGCTTTTCCAAAAAAAGTGACTAGCTGAGTAGGTTGCATCTGAACAGATTAGTCTTCGCCACGCTTCGTTTGGACCATTTTGATCTGAGGTCCACCAGAAGCCACAGACCCCACCTTGTTTAAATACTCCAATATAATCGCGATAGCCACCTGGTAATGCTGAAAATTTACTTTTATTTCGATAGGTTGGAAAATCTGTATTACCTACAGCACCATTGTTCGTACTTATACTCCAACCGTAATCAGTTGCTAATGCTTTTGCCTCATTCTGACCAGTTGTTTTACCATCGTAATTGTACCCGTTAGCAATAAGATAGTTTTTTAGTGTTGTCCATTCTGAATCGCTTGATAAGTGCCATCCTGTTGGGCAAACACCTCTACTATCGGTTGCTGCGTGCCAGGTGTATAATCTACCATATATGTCAACATTTGATTCAATTCCGTCATATGGCCATTGATATGGTGTAGTATTTAGTTCACCAATATTAAGATTTGCAGGAATGGTTGTCATAATGGCGTCTCCATTTCTGAATTTAGTTACTTTCAAGTTTTCTTTTAACCAAACTTGTGTCCCTATTTTTACTGTATTGTAGGTATTACCATCAATATCAGTTACTGTAGTTGGAGGTATTTTTGGACTTTCTTCTTTTTTGCATCCAAATAATTGAAAGAGTATAAATTGGACTACGATTAAACGTAAAATATATTTACATCCTGTCATGATAATATTGACCAATTATTTAAAGTTTACACAGAACTCATTTATTGCTGGAAATTCAGACATGCATATTATTCATACCGCAAAACTACTATTTTAAGAATTTGTCAACTTTCCTACTCTCACTCGTTTTATCAATATTCAAATAACAATTAGAGTTTTTTGATATATCTGACCATTAATTTTGATTCTTACAAAATAAGAGCCCGTAGTAATATTATTTAAATAAATTCTATTATTAGGCCCACTTAATTTAAATGAATTTCTAATCTTAGAATATGAATCAATAATTTCGACAAAATATTCTGATAAGATAACTTCGGTGTTTGAGTTTCTAATTTCAAGATCGAAGTAAGTTTTAGAAGGATTGGGACTAATTGTCCATTCAATTTCGCTTTTCCCAGGTATGATTTTTTCCATCATATCATCTGATACCTCAATACTTCCTTGGTACATAGATGAACCTCCACATGAATTATAAGTGGTTACATAAAAATATGCACTTCCTTCCTCAGTCGAATAAAATCTACCAGTTTGTCCTTCATTCCAAATTGTTTGTACAGCGCCTGAAGAACTCCAACTTGCACTCCCAGGATAATTTGTAACAACTATATCTTTGTAGCTATAAATTCCCATTTCAATAGGTGGATCTCCACCAGGTGTAACAATTGGTGCACTTGGAGGACATAAAATTGGAAAATATATTTTTTTTGATGTCTTGATATCATATTCATTATTACCCAATGGACTAGTGATTGTAACCCTGACCCATGCAGTGTCGAACGAAACATTAGATGTTGCAGTAACATTTACTGTATTTCCATTTTGATTCATAGATAGTCCAGAACCTACTGACCAGCTGTAAGTAGCGTTTGGAATTGAGACGACGCTAAAATTTCTGGAAGCTGATTTACAAAGTGTAGAAGTTGAGCCAGAAATATTCGTAGAGGCATAATATTTTAATCCCTGAGTTCCATATGGACTATTATCGAAAGCATGTTCAACAAAAGGTCCAAACCCCCACTTTGATATATATACTCCTGTTTGAGATGTAGTTACAGCAGAATGATCAGATCCAATAGCCCCCCAGGACACTTTACCTGGGTACATTTCTGATGCAACCTGAACATAACTACCGTCAGTCATATATATATCTTCTTCAGAAATAGAATCTTTACCAATCCATCTTGGATCATCCAATACGGGGACATTTTCAGCCATATACCATGCATATCCATGACAATTGAATTTTCTTGTGGAACTATTATTGCCATATGTCGTAATATAGGTGTTTTCAGAGTAATTTCTTCGGGCTGCATTATCTAATGTATCCCTTAACCAAGACTCTTCTTCACCAGTTCTCCAGGCATAGACTCTACTTCCTTTTGGTGTATATACAGAGTCTCTTACATCAGTCTGGCAAAATCCAGGGTGAGTTTGAAGGACAAGAATAATTGAAATGAAATAGAAAATCTTTATTTTCATAATTATTTATAGCTTTTATAAATCAGAGTTTTTTTTGTGGCATTTGGTGAATTCCCTTGAATCATCCTTAGAGCAGTCCCGTCACAATTGAACCAATGACCCAAAAGGCCCCCGCTACCTAAAGCCATTTCAACATATACGACATCATTTTTCATATATTCCTCGGCATAAATTGCACCGATGTAATTAAAATTTTGATGAGTCTCTGCAATATCAATTATTTCTTTTAACCAAATTAGGTCATTTTTTGGGTCTTTGACTCCGCAAAAATCTGGTTCTTGCTTTTCAACTCCGTTACAATTATAAATGATAAAGATCGTAACAATTAAATAAGCACTTCTCATAAGTTTGGGATTATATATTTAGTTAGTTCAATGATTTGAAGTATTTTATCGTCATCATATGTTGAGGTTGAATTGAAGGATTTTTCTAATAAATTAAGTTGTTCTGGAGAATATATCAGAAAATCTTCATTGAACTCTAAAAGTATTTCAATAATTAAAAAGCACGAACTTTTTAAGCCAAGGCGATCATGAACTTGAACATTCTTCCTTTTTTCATCTAAGTTCATCACAGATTTAATCAGTAGATTCTTTCGATCATTATAAGTCAATTTTGAAAGAATTTCACTTTGGGACAGTAATAATTCTAATGAAATGAATTTAAAGGCAAAATCTCCTTTTTTCAAAGATGTCCAAGAATTATCTATATTACCTGCAAAAGAAAGTAAATATCTTTTTACTAGTAAATCTGGGATGTCTGATCTTAAGCACATTTCACCATATCCATTGAAATTTGTTTTAAAATCCTCCATACCTTTTTGAAATGTTGGGAAAAATAATATATTTATTAATAAAGGATATTTGAAATAAACATTAATAAGGTTTTCTGAGGATAAATTTTTAAGGATACCCTCCGGAATCTGGCTAGCTTGCACTTTTGATTCTTGATTATGAAGCTGCCCCCATTCTGGAGTACCTGGTTTAATAGGATAATCCCATAAAATATTTTGGGAGAAAATAGAAATGGGATAAATTAAGAAGAAGATAAAAACTAAATTTTTTTTCATTGAGTTAATTCATGATTTTAAAGATCTTTCATTTCATTTTAACGAAGCGTTTGAAAATTATAATTTTATTTTGATCTTTCCAAGAATAATCATAGGTGTTTAGTGTTAAAATCGCGTAATGTTGTAACAGGTGGGCAAATGTTGGGTGGTCCAACTTTTGGAAAGGGCTATAATCTCAAATGTTTGCATAATATACTGGTTAAAGACTAGTAGAGCGAATTCATGTCACTGAGCCTTACACCTAACTTTCTTGTAAGATGAAATATAGTCATTCTATTCAGCAATACATTGTCGTATACCCTGCTTTTTGTCTTTCCTATACAATTGGATGAAATTACTCATTTTTCATATATCATCTGACAGACTCTTTATTCCAGGATTCTCCCGGCACTAATGCGCGTATATCTCCCTGTTAACCGAAATTACTACGCCATAATCTGAAAGGCATATACTCTGAAAGAGCAATATGAATAACCCCCGGGCGAAGCCTGGGTACATAAACTCTCTTATTTTAAGCTCGGAAGGAGCGAAATGTGTTAATAATAGCCAGGTTGGGGCTGTCTGAAAAGCTTGAATTTTTACTTCAGGTTCCTCCGTGGATCTCTGTGTAACAATAAGAACTTTCACAGAGGAACACAAAGGTGCCACAGAGGTCCACCGAGGACTTTTTAGACATCCCAGAGCCACTAATCAGACCTGATTGAGATTTGAGATCATAAGGCGTAGTTTTTAAATATTACGGAATGCAGACAGAATGCCTTGAAATGGATTTATTTTAAAATTATGCTTCCTGATTCCCGTTACTTATTTTGTATTTTCTTACTTATCCCGTTTTGATGTCAGAAACAAATTAAATTTGTGCCGTACATAAAAACTGAAATCAATGAGCATATTTGAAAATATCCTGGTTAAAACAGGGAATGCAATTATGAAATTAAGAAGAGCCTTAATCATAATTATTGTTATGGCATTAGTTTCTGCAATAGTTTATTTTGTCCTGAAAAACAGGCAGGGATTCAGGAAACCTTCCTTCTCGGTTATTATTGATTCAGATACCGGAAACGGAATATCTGATATTTTCGCAATTTCACGAGCCCTGGCTGATCAGGGGTTTAAACTAATCGGGCTCACCTCGGCTCAGTGGAATCAGAATCCCCTGGGAATAAGTGAGACGGTTTATTTCAGTCAGGCCCTGAATGATTCTTTATTAATACATTTTAATAAGGAGAGCATCCCGCATTTTTCAGGAGGGGAAACTATGATAGGATATGGCAGCGACTTATTGGTTACCCCCTCAGAGGCTTCAGAGTTCATAGTTAAAAAAGCCAATGAAGCCAGCCTGTCTGATAAATTGAATATTATTACCTTTGGTTCATTGACAAATCTGGCTACGGCAATTCTTACCGATTCCTCTATTATTCCAAAATTAAGAGTTTATTCTCTGGCAATGCGGTATAATCCTGCGACAAAAGTCTGGGATAAAAATGAGCTTAATGCACGAAATGATATTGACGCCCTCGATCTCATTCTGAACACTAAAAATCTTGAAATTCACATTATGCCTGTTTCCACATCCAGGGAATTTTTTATCGGGGAGGAAGAGATTATTGAAAATCTGAAAGACAAGGGTGAGCCTTGGGATTTTATTTTCAACAGGTATCTCGATAAGTTTGCCGGGGAAAATGAATATATGATTCCTGAGGCAGCCCTTATTGAGGCAATGAAGGGATCGAATTATGCAAAAGAGGAGCTTGTAAATTCACCTCCCGAAAATACAAAGAGGCAAATTTACGTTTATACCTCCGTTAATAAGGAATTCATGAAGATCGATTTCTGGAAGGTTATTAAAAAAAGTATGTCGGGTAATTGAATGTCGCGGCTCCGATTTCAATTTGTGTTCCCCAGGGTTAGGGGATGATTTCAGATCTGTTTCCAATCAGATCTTTTATCCCATATATATATAGGTATTGTTCTGATTTGGATTTTTGTGATAAATTGACAAAAGTTTCTACACTAACCAGCACAATATTAGTGAGATGATAATATTGGCATAAATAATATCAATTATTTATTAAAAATAAATTACAAAACGCTTGTGCATTAAAAAGCATTTCATACATTTGCACCCGCTTAAAGGCGAAGAGTTGATTGAAAGGTTAGAGAGATATGAGATTCCGGCTTGAAAAATTGGAGATAAGCAGGGAAGAAAAAAGCCGGAAAAAAATATCTCGAAAGATTTGGAAAGACAAATAAAAGCAATATCTTTGTCGTCCCAAAGCAAAAACACTGGGCTTCGAAAAGAGGAGGGTTTGAGCGAAAGGGAAGAAAGCAGTTCTTTGAAATTATGAAGTAAACAATCAGGCGAGATGAAGAATCTCGCCAAAAGATAACTTGTTAGTATATTTTTGAATTGAGTTCACGGATTGTTTTTTGTAAAGAGACTTAAGAATAAATTTTTACAATGAAGAGTTTGATCCTGGCTCAGGATGAACGCTAGCGGGAGGCTTAACACATGCAAGTCGTGGGGCAGCACAGGTAGCAATACTGGGTGGCGACCGGCGCACGGGTGAGTAACGCGTATGTAACCTACCTTGTACAGGGGGATAGCCCGGAGAAATTCGGATTAATACCCCATAATGATATTTAGTGGCATCATTAGATATTTAAAGTTTCGGCGGTACGAGATGGGCATGCGTAACATTAGCTAGTTGGTAGGGTAACGGCCTACCAAGGCTACGATGTTTAGGGGTCCTGAGAGGGTGATCCCCCACACTGGTACTGAGACACGGACCAGACTCCTACGGGAGGCAGCAGTGAGGAATATTGGTCAATGGGCGCAAGCCTGAACCAGCCATCCCGCGTGCAGGAAGACGGCGCTATGCGTTGTAAACTGCTTTTCCAGGGGAAGAAAACCCGATACGTGTATTGGCTTGCCGGTACCCTGGGAATAAGCATCGGCTAACTCCGTGCCAGCAGCCGCGGTAATACGGAGGATGCGAGCGTTATCCGGATTCATTGGGTTTAAAGGGTGCGCAGGCGGACTGATAAGTCAGTGGTGAAATCCCATAGCTCAACTATGGAACTGCCATTGATACTGTCAGACTAGAGTATAGATGACGTAGGCGGAATGCGACATGTAGCGGTGAAATGCTTAGATATGTCGCAGAACACCGATAGCGAAGGCATCTCGCGAGGTAGTCACTGACGCTGAGGCA
>CAIMVD010000408.1 GCA_903844815.1 uncultured Bacteroidota bacterium
AATTTTATCGTAAAATCGTTGAACAGTTTCATCTTATTCCTATTTTTGACCCTAAGTTAAAAATATCAGGGTAAAGTACTTTATCTACTTATCAAAGTATTGAACTTGTTATCAACAGTTTAAATTTAAAGACAGACACTACTTAGCAGTCCGGTATGCCTTATCGAATATATTTATCTATTAAACAATAGGTCTTATCGCATTTTTCAATACGGTCTAATAACATTCTCTGCGCAACTGATTTTGATAATTTTACCAATTGTTTTAGGGAAAGATTTCTTATGGTCAATATGGGGTTTGCTGGTAATCACTTCAATACGATGGATCTGGCTCTTGATATTGATCAGAAGATATTCTGAAATGAGATTATCGTTTAAATTCATGAAAGAACATCTTTATCTGGGATTACCTTTAATAGCAACAACACTAATTAGTGGGTCAGCGCAATATGTTGATGGAACAATTATATCTTCTCATTTTAAAGATGAAGCAACCTTTGCTATTTTTAGATTTGGTGCCAAAGAGTTTCAGTTAGTAATTATGCTTGCGACTGGATTAAGTACAGCTTTACTTTCAGAGTTTTCGACACGGGAAAAGATGAAGGATTCATTGATTATGCTTAAGGTAAAATCAAAAAAACTCATGCATTTTCTATTCCCAACTTCAATGATTGCAATGTTATTGGCTAACTGGGTTTATCCTTGAATGTTTGCTCTTGAGTATGCAAGGAGTGCTGATATTTTTATGGTTTATTTGTTGTTAGTCATTCCCAGGCTTGTTTTTCCTCAGACCATTATTATTGGAAGAAAGAGAACAAACATTGCATTAATTACAGCGGTTTTTGCTCAACTGATCAATATTCCACTAAGTCTTGCATTAATTCCAATTTATGGAATAGTTGGCGTGGCTCTCGCTACTTTTTTTGTTTATACAATTGAAAAAGTCTTTCTTGTTCTTTATGTAAAGATCA
This sequence comes from uncultured Bacteroidota bacterium, assembly GCA_903844815.1. Taxonomy (GTDB): domain Bacteria; phylum Bacteroidota; class Bacteroidia; order Bacteroidales; family VadinHA17; genus LD21. Next base: position 971 of record CAIMVD010000408.1, read on the forward strand.
AGATGAAGATTAATCCTACAGATTATATTCCTTTGAAGTTATTTGCAGTCTATTCGGTTATAATTTCCATACTCTTTATCTTAATAGACCATCGGATTATAAATATCCACTAATATGTGATCAGTTTGTTTCCTACGTATCCATTGGTTATTAGTTCGATAGCACATGATCAATCCTGTTAGATGGGTTGAAGATGTATGGATATACGATAAATGCTTATTGTAATAATCTTGATGTGTAGAGTGAGCGTTTTTTCCATACCTACGCAAAAAATATAGATAGTAATTGCAAAATATCTAATAATTCTTAGTTTATGAATCATTTTTGCTTTATTAAACAATTCTTGAATATGCCTTTCAGGACAAGCTTTAATATTGTTGGTTTTCAAATTACTAATTTTATATATCCAAGAAATGTACAATATGCTAGAGGAAGATACATCAAATCCAAACCTTTTAATAAGAAGCTGGTAAATGCAACCAGCTTCTCAGTTAAAGATTATTTGTTGAGTTAAGAAATATTCTTGCCTCAATTAAGAATCCATCTGGATTTTGC
>CAIMVD010000409.1 GCA_903844815.1 uncultured Bacteroidota bacterium
AAGGACCGGACCCTGAGTAATCTGTCCGCTTGCCGTTATTGTAAGGGCAAGCAGAAGAGATATTATAATTTTTCGCATTTTGTTTTTCGTTAACTATTTTCCAAAAAAATTCTTCAGCCAGAAATTATTTGCCTCATTTCTGGAATGGGTGGCCTTTGCTCCTCCCCAACCGTGTCTTCCGCCAGGATAGATCATAAACTGAAACGATTTTCCCTCATCTTCAAGCCTTGATATCAGATATATTGAATTCTGCATATGCACGTTATCATCCATATCGCCATGAGTCAGATAAAGTTTCCCCTTGTAGTTCTTAGCAAAGGTAAGAGACGAGCCGTCCTTGTATCCTTCCGCATTATCCTGAGGAGTATCCATATATCTCTCAGTATAGACATTATCGTAAAGCCTGAAGTCAGTAACTGAAGAGCCGGCAAAGCCATGTGTCCAGAAATCAGCTCCCTTCGTAAGTGCCAGGCAAGTCATATACCCGCCGTAAGAACTTCCTGTTATCCCTATTTTTGTACTGTCGACAAAGGGTTTGGCACGAAGCCATTTCACGGCATCTTCATAATCGAGAATCTCCCACTTTCCAAGGCTGCGATGAACGTAATCGAGTCCCTCCTTTCCAAACTGGCCCGATCCGCGATGGTCGACTGTAAAAGTAATAATTCCGTTCTGTGCATACCACGAAGCGTTTGATCCCGGCCATCTGTTTGAAACATTCTTCGAATCAGGTCCTCCGTAAATTGTAAATACTACCGGATATTTTTTTGAAGGATCAAAGTTCACAGGGTAGGTTATAATAGCAGGCATATTGAAAAGACCGTCGGCGGTCATGATCTTCACCATTTCAGCCTTTGAGTTCTTTGCAGCATCAAAAACCGGCTGTTCAAGCTTATAAGCTTCCCTGATCAGTTTTCCTTTTTTATCATAGGCGATGATTGAACCACTGCTTGATATGCTGTTCCATGTGTCAAGGAAATAGTTTCCTTTTGGTGATATGCTCAGACTATGCGACCCGTCGCCTTTAGTGATCTGAATCAGGTTTTTGCCATCGAGGCCTACCCTGAAAGCATGATTATCAACCGATTCATCACCAGTTGCAGTGAAAAAGACCTGTTTCAGATCTTCATCAACACGTTCTATACTTGTCACCCTGAAATTCAGGTTCGTAAGCTGGCTTAAAAGAGTACCGTCCCATCCATAATAATAAAGATTCTCCCAATCATTTTTGTAACTTCTTATTATAAAGCCCGATCCGTTATTCATTACATAAGCATCCTCATGAAATTCGACCCACGTCTTTCGTGATTCACTGAAAATATCACTAAAATCCCCCGTTGAAGGATCGGCAAGAATAATTTTGAGTTCGTTCTGGTCCCTGTTCAGAACCTGGATTGCCAGCTTTTTACTGTCGGGAGTCCAGAATGGCCATGCGATGTACTGGTCAACACTGTAGTCGGTCTTTACCCAGGTAGTTTTAGAGGTAGAAAGATCGGCTATTCCCATTTTAACTTTGGGGTTAGGATCGCCGGGTTTCGGATAAGGAGTAGCTTCTATCAGTCCGTGAATTCCGTCGGCTTCATCAAGCCTGTTCAGAGTGAATACAGGGACATCAGTTTCGTCAGTTCTCAGATATGCTATTTTCGAACCGTCGGGCGACCACCAGAAAGCTGCGTAACGGCTTCCCCTTCCCAGAATCTCTTCCATATAAACCCAGGCAGCATAGCCGTTATAGATCTTGTCGGTTGCATCGAAGGTCAGTCTTGTCTCTTTTCCCTGCGCAAGATCGTAAACATAGAGATCCTTGTTTTTTGTATAAGCTAACTTCTTGCTGTCAGGTGAAAATCGTGTGTTCACTTCAGCTGTTTTATCATTGGTTAGCCTCTTTACCTCCTTCTCTCCTGATATAAACAGGAAAAGATCGTTCTCTTTTACGAAGATTACGCTCTTCATGTCGGGGCTTACAACGTCGTTCATGGTGATATTATATCCGGCGGGAAGGGTCTGATTCAAAAGTTCGCGCTTCGATTTTTCGGGAGTAAAAACAACGCCCTTTCCTGTTTTAATATCAACATTAAGAACAATGGGTTTCTTATCTGCATCGAGGGATTTAAAGAGGTAATGGGTGTCATCGATCCAGCCGGTTACAGCATACTGGCTGCCGCCCCGCATTGGCATCTGTGCAGTGACTGTTGGCAACGGAAGCTGGAATGGCAGGAGCAAAACAACCAATAACCGGAATAACTGTATTTTTTTCATTTCTGTATTTTTTAGGTGACTATACGCAACAGGAAAGCAAAAATAGTAAATTATTGAAGCGAATCCATTCTGTAAGTTTAAATAACCAGCACTTAAGAATTTCATTTAATTCAATTAACAGATTGAATTTGAGCTGATTTTTCCCCTTTTAACCCCTGCTAATTAATACTTTTTGCAGATATTCGTGGTTGAAATTTCCGGCATGCAACAGAAGGTGCCGGACAAGGTTTTCATTTCCGGGGGATATCTTTTTTACAAGGTCCTCAAACAGGTTGAAATCGGCCATTTCAACGGCATCCAGCATTCCCGAAACAAGTTTCTCCGGCAATTTTGCAATTTCATCAATGACGAGATTAATATTATTTAAAAATATGTCATCAAAGACAGCTGTAATATCTTCTTCATAGATGTACCTGATATTAAGAACCGCGGCTATGGTACTGAAAAGCTCGCTTTCACGGTATGGTTTCCGGATGTAGCCCTGGATATCAGTCGAGAATGCCTTTGCTTTTTCGTCTTCGAACAGGCTTGCTGATACTGCAATAACAGGTATATTTTTCCCTTTTTCAGTCGATTTTATTTGACCCGTTGTTTCATAGCCATCCATTACAGGCATCCGCATGTCCATTAAAATGAGATCCGGTACCCAGTGCTCAAATTTATCAAGTGCATCTTTCCCATTAACTGCGGTTTTGGTTTCGAACCCGGCCAGATGAAGAAGATGCTCGGCCACCAGCAGGTTTTCTTCCATATCGTCAACGACCAGTATCCTGTATGTCCCCTTAGGATCATCAATACCAATAACACGTTTGGTTATTGTTGCTTCCTTTATTTCATGTTTCCCCTGTTTAATACCCACAGTAAATGTAAATGTAGAACCTTTCCCTTCCACACTGTTTGCTGTGATATCGCCACCCATTAAATTAGCCAGTTCACGGCTCAATGCAAGGCCAAGACCTGAGCCTGAGACCTGTTTGATCCCGGCGCTTCCCTGTTCGAACTGTTGAAAAAGCCTGCCCATTTCCTTTTCTGATATTCCGACGCCCGAATCCTGAATTTCTACCATCAGGGTGCTTTCCAGATCATTTACCTGACGTACACAGGCCCGGACTGCAATACCACCTTCGTTAGTGAATTTGATAGCGTTCCCGATAAGGTTGATCAAGATCTGCCTTAACTTGCCGGAGTCGATGATTACATATCGAGGTACGTCGGCATGAATTTCGAAAATCAGCCGGAGCTGTTTGGAGGAGGCCTGTTCACTGAATATTGCATTGGTCTCGGAAAAAAGTCCGTATAAGTCAGTATTCAAGGGATTTAACTCCAGCCTGCCTGCTTCAATTTTCGAAAGATCAAGAATGTCATTGAGAAGCTTCAGCAGATGTTCGCCCGAACGGTGAATTGATATAATATACTTCTTTTGTGAATCGGTTAAGATTTCGCGGTTCATCAGTTGCGCGAATCCTATGATTGAATTCAGCGGAGTTCTGATTTCGTGCGACATATTGGCAAGGAAAATGCTTTTCGCCCTGGATGCTTCCTTAGCTTCTTCAATGGCTTTTATGAGACCGGTTTCATTATTCTTCTGCCGGGTAATATCCCGGCTTATTGCAAGTATACCAATTAAGCTGCCATCAATCGCCAGATAGGGTGTTTTAAGCGTATCTATCAGTGCCTTGTGCCCGTCAGGATAGGTAAACCATTCTTCATCATGCCGGGTAAGCCGGTGATTCATTATCTCAAGGTCACGCCGTCTGTACAAATCGGCAATCTCCCTGTCAATAAAATCAAAATCTGTCTTTCCAATAATTTCATCTCTTGTCATTAGGAGCATTTCAGCAAAAGCCGGGTTACAGCCAAGGTATACCCCATTAAAGTCTTTGAAAAAGATTATTTCGGGAATTGAGTCAAATAATGAGGTGATCAATGCGGATTGAGCGGCTCTTTCCTGTTCTACTCTTTTACGCTCGGAAATATCGCGGTAGTTTACCAATATGCCATTAATTTCCGGGTAGTTAAGAAGACTGTTCGCTGTTATTTCCACCGGTTTATAACTTCCGTCCTTACATTTGTATCTGAATTCAAAAGTTAACACAGATCCCTCATCTTTCAAAAGGGCAATGAATTTTTCATGTACAAGACTGATGTCATCAGGATGAATAAATTCAAGATTGTTCTTGCCGACACTATCTTCAGGCACCCATCCGAACCATTTTTCGACATTCGGACTTTTATATTTAATAATGCCTTCGACACTTATGATGGCTATCACATCAGAGATATTGGATATCAGGGAACTGTACCTGGATTGGAGCTGCATCATCGCGGTTTCGCTTCGCCTGCGCTCGGTAACATCGTTAAAGGTTGCAAGTATTGAGGTCAATCCGTCGTAGATAATCGGCTTCCCCTGCACTTCCAAATCCATAACTGTTCCATCGAGCTTAAAATATTTCGACTCGATCATTGGCGCCGCGATGCCTTCCTCATATGCTTTGCGTATCCGATCCAGAACGATCTGATGATAATCGGGATGATGCCAGCGCATAACAGGTGTCCCTATAAGGTCCTGCTCCGAGGTGGCCCCAAATAATTTAACCGCAGCCGGATTGACATATAATATTTTCATATCCCTGTGAACAAGGGCGGCATAAGGCGACCATTCAACCAGAGCCTGATAACGCTCCTCACTTTGCTTCAGCTTTTCCGTAGCCAGTTCGGCCTGCCTGAAGACATTTCTGGTAGAGATTATAATCAGCCAGATGCAGACAATCAGGAGTAAGATAGTAACAAAAGAAGATAAAAGAATATAGAAATGTAACTGCAGGTCCGACAGGGCGGAATGGAGAAAATCATCGGCAAGTAAAACTAAGAAGATCACCGGGATGGTATACTTCAGAAGCCGGGAACTACCTGATGTGCCATAAAAAGGCCGAATATAATAACTATCCTTTCCGCCCATTACCAAAAGCCCCATCCCCAAAAGCAGAATTACAACTGCTGTCGGAATCGATAAAGGTATAGTAGCAAGGCTGTAAAAAAACGGATCGCCAACAACATAGCTTCTCAAAATGGTCATTCCTACTATAAAGCAGATTATTCCGATACTGCCCGTGATGTTCATCAGTTTCACACTCTCCGGCCTGTACATTCTGAAAGTTATGCCTAAACCGGTAAGGAAAAACAGGAAACTGGAAACAGGGGAACTTTGGATGTCCTCAAGACTTGAATGTATATTATTAAACTGAAAAAATACACCATTGAAAGTAAGGTCAGTCTTTATGAAATATCCCAGAACAGTCAGTAATGAGTAGGCTGAAAAAAAGAATATGGTGCCGCTGACAAATTTCTTCTTTTCTCCGGCTACACTGTACGCCCCGGTAAGAAAAGTGAGTCCGAAAACGAATGAAAAAAGTGCAGTTCCGGGCGACATTGGCTTTAATCCGGTTAAGACTGATGTAAGGTAACCTTCACCAATAAACCAGAATATCAATGTAATAGCACCTGCCAATGCAGATAAGCCGCCTGTGATCATGATAATCATACGGATAACTGTCGACTCTTTTGCAGATGATTGTATATTCATAAATTGAGCATGTTTACCGGATTAGAATTTTGCAGTTTCGCCTCATGACATAATGTAAACGCCTTGTGTGCAACACTTCGGGCAAAAAAATGGTATTTGTTTCAAACTGTCTTTCACTAGTTTTTACCCCCCCCCTTCTACCAGATTACACAAATCCCATTTGTAATCCAAAGATTTGCAAATGTAAGTTTTAATAAAAGATACACTGCATTCTGAATGCTTTTTCATTCACTTTTTAAATCTTATTTAAAGGTAACAAATCAGGATTTACACAAAATCCATTTAAAACCTGGCTGGATGAATGAAAAATGGTTGGCTCATCAGTATGAACCGGCTAAACAGAAATAAGGAGACCTCATATTTATGATCGGAGTTAATCGTATAAAAAATATTCACACACTATTTTCCGGCTAAAAGAATAGATACAATTATTAAACTCTGCAACAGAACAGCCGGTTTTATAATATTTTATTAAGTAATTTAAAATATCTTAAATCATATTTAAATAATAAACTGCGATTTGAAAAAAGAGTATATTTAACCCCCTTAAACATACCTGATTCCCATGAAAAGAACTTTAATTGTTATTCTGTCAGTAATTATTCTTATTCCGGCATTAAAGTCACAGACAATAAAACCGCCGGCTGAATTTCTGGGGTATGAACTTGGTACCCGGTTTACTTTTCACCATGATGCAGCAGATTATTTCAAGTATATTGCTGAGGCTTCGCCTCTGGCCGAATATCGCGAATACGGTACAACCTATGAAGGAAGGACACTTGGAGTATGTATCATTTCAAGCCGGGAGAATCTTTCCCGTTTGGAGGAATACAGAAAAAACAACCTAATCAAAACAGGATTGGGCAAGGGTGAATTTACCGGGAAGCAGGTTCCTTTCATTTGGCTGGCCTATAATGTTCATGGTAATGAGGCAACCGGAATGGAGGCTGCCATGAAGACACTTTATACCCTGGTTTCCGGTACCAATGCCGATGTTTCAGAATACCTTAACAGCTGTATTATAGTTATTGACCCATGCCAGAATCCCGACGGCCATGAACTCTATTCTCAGAGATACCAGAGGTCAATGAATCTTCTTGCGAATCCCGACCCAAATTCCTGGGAGCACAATCAGGAATGGCCCGGCGCTCGTCTGAACCATTATCTTTTCGACCTGAACCGCGACTGGACCTGGCAGACTCAGACAGAAAACAGCCAGCGGCTCAAATTTTACAGCACCTTCATGCCACAGCTTCATGCCGATTTTCACGAAATGGGTGCCGAATCGACCTACTTCTTTGCTCCGGGTGCGGAACCATGGCACACCGTCCTCACTCCATGGCAGCATGAGTTCCATAAAATAATGGGAAAAGGCAATGCTGCAATGTTCGACAAGAAATTCAGACTCTATTTTACAGGAGAGAGCTTCGACCTTTTCTATCCAAGTTATGGCGACACCTGGCCCCTTTTTAACGGAGCTATGGGCTTTACTTTTGAACAGGCGGGCGGTGTACAGGCCGGACGTGCCATCGAACTGGAATCGGGAGATACGCTTACCCTTGCCGAACGGATAGACGGCCATTTTACCGCATCAATGGCAACTCTTAAAGTAGCATACGAAAACAGGGAAAAACTCGTCTCGGAATTTAACAAATTCTTTGAAGAGAGTTCCAAGAATCCTGATTTCAAATACAAATCTGTGATAGTAAAGGGATCGAACGAGAAATCAAATATGTCTGCACTACTCAAGTTACTAGACCTTAACCAGATAAGGTACGGCTTTGCAGGCAATACCGGTAAGAAGTTCAAAGGGTTTGACTATCTTGAAAACAAGGACGGAGAGGTAACTATTGAAAAGGGTGATATTCTCGTCAGCGCCTATCAGCCCCAGTCTCACTTTATGCAGGTTCTGTTCGAACCCGACAGCAAAACTGTCGATTCGCTCACCTATGACCTTACCGCCTGGGCACTGCCTTATATTTATAATTTAAAATCCTACGCTGTGGTTGATAAGATTGCAGCAGATACCGCCTCTACCGGTAAACATAAAATTACAAACGCTGTCCAAAAAGATGAGCCCTATGGCTATGTTGTTGATTTCACAGGCTTTGATGAGTTAAAATTCATCGCGGCCCTTTACAATAAAGATATTAAACTTCGATACTCTCTTAAGCCTTTCACCATCAATGGTTCAGCCTTCAACAGGGGAAGCCTCATAATTGCCCGGGGTGATAATAAGAACTTCAAGGGAGATTTTGACAAGACCATTGCTGATGCTGCGAATGAATGTCAGGTCAGCCTGATACCCGAAACAACCGGTCTGGTTGAAAGCGGAAAGGACTTTGGTTCAGGATATTCGCTTCTGATGAAGAAAAGATCGATAGCCGTAATGGTAGGCGAGAATACGCCTTCAGGTTCAGCAGGCGAACTGTGGTATTTCTTCGAAAGAGAGCTAAACTACCCGGTCTCGCTTGTAAATACTGCCGATGCTGATAAAGCAGATCTCTCAAAATACGATATTATCCTGCTTCCTTCAGGATCATACAAAAAACTTAAGGACACAATCGTCGACTTTGTTAAGAGAGGAGGCAAGGTAATTGCCTTCGAAAATTCAATAAGTATCTTCTCAGGAGAAAAAAGCACTGCTCTTGCCAAGGCGGTCGAAGCAAAAAAAGCTGAAGACAAGACGGCTGAAAAGAAAGTGAAAAGCGACGACTCCACCCTTCTTAAAAAATATGAGTACATAATCGACAGAAGATATTCGCTGACTGACAAATCCACGGGGAGCATTTCCAAAGTTAAGCTCGACAATACTCATCCCTATGCCTTCGGAATGGGGAAAGAATGGTTCATCATAAAGCGCACTGAAGGTATTCCATACCTTGCAACCGGCAGTAATATCGGGTATATTACTGAAAAGGATCCTGTTGCAGGCTTTTCGGGATATAAATTCAGAAATAAGATCAAAAACACCCTTGTAATTGGTTCCGAGAGTATGGGCAAGGGAGAAGTAATCTATGTTACAGACGATCCATATTTCAGGGCTTTCTGGAAAAGTGGAAGGGTACTGCTGGGGAATATGGTGCTTAGGTAAAGGGCACAGGGCACAGGGCACAGGTACTGACCGCTGGCGCGGATTTGTAATCCGTGCCTTACATTTGGCCCCGATTGCAAATCGGCGCCAGCCGTACAAAAGTATTGCAAATCGGCGCCAGCAATAATTTTTCGATGACTTTTTTAGGAGATAGATGCAACTCCGTGTCCTCCGTGGTTAAAAAATAAATAGAAAATTAATTCATGAAAATCAACATTTTTCTGTTATCAATCCTCCTGGCTCTCACAGGATGCAGCACCGACCTTCAAAATGCCAAAAAAAGCATAACATCTTCCGGCCTTGAGCCATATGTAAAAAGCCTCGGATCGGATGAATTCATGGGAAGGGCACCATTCACCCGGGGCGAGAAGATTACAGTAAACTACCTGGCGGAAGAACTGCAAAAAATCGGATTTGAACCTGCCTTCGATGGCAGCTGGTTTCAGCCTGTTCCAATGATTGAAATACGGTCAGAGATTCCAGCCCCGGTTATTATTAATGACGGAGGCAGGACTATTTCGCTCAATACACCGGATGACCTTGCAGTAACATCACCTCAGGTTGATGAAAAAACTGATATTAAAGGTTCTGAATTGGTCTTTGCCGGTTTCGGGATTGTCGCCCCGGAATATGGCCGTGACGATTATAAAGGACTCGACGTTAAAGGAAAAACTGTCGTTGTATTAATTAATGATCCGGGCCTTTATACGGGCGACACGACTTACTTCAAGGGCAGGGAGATGACCTATTACGGAAGATGGACTTACAAATTTGAAGAAGCTGCACGTCAGGGTGCAGAGGGTATCCTGATTATTCATGAAACACTGGGTGCAGGTTATGAGTATACGATTCCAAGAAAAAGTTCAATGACTCCCAGATTCTATATGCAAACGGCTGACAGCAACAAGACTTTGTGCAAATTCACCGGATGGATTTCGGCAGGATCTGCATCCACTCTGTTCAACAACCTGGGTTATAATATCGATGAACTAAGAAAATCGTCCTGCCTCAAGGAATTCAGGGGCTTCAAAATGAATTCAACTATTTCCATGACAATCAATAACAAGGTAAAATACAACTCTTCAACCAATGTTGCGGGAATTCTGAAAGGAACCTCGAGGAAGGATGAGTGTATAGTTTATACTGCACACTGGGATCATTTCGGAACAGGTGAAAAGGAAAACGGAGATTCGATATACAACGGAGCAGTCGACAACGGCACTTCAATGGCCTGGGCCTTTGAGATTGGTCAGGCTTTTGCCGGACTAAAGAAACGTCCGGAGCGTTCGGTGATAATTCTTTTCCCCACGGCAGAGGAACAGGGCATGCTGGGATCGGCCTACTATACTGAACATCCTGTTATCCCTATGGCTAAGACGGCCGCTTGCTTCAACAACGACCTGATGCTCCCCATTGGCAGGATGAAAGACCTCATGATTACGGGATACGGACAGTCAGATCTCGATGAACTTCTTGCTGAGGCTGCCAGAGAACAGGACAGGTATGTCATCAGGGATCCAAATTCGCAAACCGGGATGTATTTCAGGTCCGACCACTTCCCTTTTGCCAGAAAAGGAGTTCCTGCAGTATTTGCAAGGGGAAATGCAGATAGCAGGGAACACGGAAGGGAATGGACGGCTAATGCCGAAAAAGATTACATAAACAATAAATATCATCGTCCTGCCGATAATTACGAACCTGACAAATGGGATCTCAGCGGGATTGCAGAGGATGCGGCGCTTGCTTTCACTGTCGGATACAGGATTGCCAATTCAGACCAGTTCCCTCAGTGGAAGGCAGGTTCTGAATTCAGAAATATAAGAAAACCTGATTAATATAAAAATCCTCTGTGGAACTCTGTGCTTCTCTGTGTATCTCTGTGTAACATTTTTCAAGAACTATCACAGAGGGCACAGAGTGGTCACAGAGTTCCACAGAGTTTCATTTTGCTACTCTGCAAAACTAAATCGAATTAAAATCCCGATTATAACTGATTATTTAGACATATTATAAATATCTGTTATTTTATTAACATTGTTAAATAAATAACAATAATATTACTAATTTTGCGACGTTAAAAGAAAAAACGGATGCGTTTACTGCATTACAGTTTAATTTTCAATAGTTTGCAAAAAAATGACAATAAAAGAGATCACCAGGCTGATAGACGGAAAAGTACTTTGCTGCGAGGAAAAAACCTCAACCAATGTAGAATATGCTTTCGCCTCGGACCTTATGAGCGATGTGCTTACGATTGAAAAAGACAACATGGTCCTTATAACCGGGCTAGCCAATCTTCAGGCAATAAGAACATCTGAGATGTCTGACATCGGCTGTATAATTTTCGCCCGCGACAAGAAGATTGGAGAGGAGATGATCGATCTGGCTATTGAGAACAAAATGATACTTGTCAGAAGTCCCTATTCAATTTTTCATATTTCCGGAGAATTGTACAAAGCAGGAGTAAAATCAATCTATTAGAAGATGCAGTTCAGGCATAAGATAGCCGGAGGTGATTTTGCAAAAGCGGGGAATGCAGCCATCTCGGTAAAGAAAGTTCTGAGTCAGCTGAATATTAACCATACAATTGCTAAAAAAATTGTCATCGCCTTATATGAAGGGGAAGTAAACGTGGTTGCTCATGCATGGTCGGGGATCGTCGATGTTGAGATTGACGAGAACCAGATAAGAATATTAATCACCGACAAGGGCCCTGGCATTGAGGACATAGAACAGGCTATGAAAGAAGGTTATTCCACAGCATCCCCTCAGGTGAGGGAAATGGGCTTCGGAGCCGGACTTGGCCTGTCGAATATGCGGAAGAACAGCGATTTTATGAACATTACCAGCATACCAGGCGAGGGAACTGTAGTTGAACTTATTAATAATTTCAGACCCGATGCAGGATAAAGGCCAAAATCGTGATTTTCACCATGCTCTGGCTGTCGACAACGATCTGTGCATTGGCTGCACGCACTGCATGACCGCATGTCCTACTCAGGCAATCAGAGTCAGAAACGGAAAGGCTTCAATTATCGTCAACCGCTGCGTCGACTGCGGGGAATGCTACAAGGCTTGCCCGGTATCGGCAATAACAGTAGAGCAGGACGACCTCGAGATGATATTCAAATTCCCTGTCAGGGTGATCCTCATCCCAAGTGTACTCATTGGCCAGTTCCCGAAAAAAATAATGACAACAAGCATCTACAGGGCTCTGAAGGATATCGGTTTTACTCATGTATTTGAAGTGGAGAACTCGGTCGACATGGTCCTCGATGCAACCCGTCAGTTCATGCATGAGAAGAAGGAACGTCCGATGATTTCGGCCTACTGCCCCGCAATTGTCCGCCTTATTCAGGTCAAGTATCCTTCGCTCATCGACAATATAATAAAGGTCAACCCTCCTATCGACATGTCGGCCAACTATTACAGGGAGAAACTTAAGGCATCAGGCTATCCCGACGATCAGATTGGATTATTTTATGCTACCCCTTGCGCTGCAAAGATTGCTGCCGTAAAAAGTCCTGTCGGGGAGATCAAATCTGCCGTTACCGGAGTCATTAATATCAACTTCCTGTATAACAGAATATTAAATTATCTTAACCGGAAATATACCGAAACAGATCCTCCTGAAACTGACGATCTCCTTACTTCCCGGGGAATACTCTGGAGCCTTACCCGGGGCGAGGTGGCTCATTCGTACGGAAGGTCCCTTGCAATTGACGGGATAAGGAATGTAAACGAATTCCTCGATAATCTCGAGAATGAAAAACTCGACAACGTTGATTTTCTTGAGCTCAGGGCTTGCGACGAAAGCTGCGCAGGAGGAATACTCATCAGCGGAAACCGCTTCCTGACGGTTGAAAGGTTGCGCAACCGGGCCGAAGAATACAAGGCCAGGGAGGACGATAAAGTAAGAAAGATAACAGAATCATTTTTTGATATAAATGAATTCGGATTCCTCGGAAACATAGAACCCAGGCCAATTGCAAGGCTTGATGAAGATATGTCGGCAGCCCTTAAGAAGATGGAACGCAAGCGCAGGCTTATGTGCTTTCTCCCGGGATTCGATTGTGCCGCATGCGGGGCGCCAGACTGCGAGACCCTGGCTGACGATATTGTAAGGGGCGATGCCCAGATCTCGCACTGTATCTTCATGCAGCAGCAAATGGTAAAACAGAATCTGCTCAGCCCGGCTCATGCAGCAAAGATTACCGGGAAAATATGGGGCAATGAACGACTCGAAAAGAACTGTAATAAAATCGGTGCCGAAGATGAAAATATCTGACCTGACAAATTCCCTTGGGCTTGAAGTGATATGCGGACAGCAGGGTCTAACGAATGAAATCAGAGGCTGTTATGTGTCAGACCTCCTGAGCGACGTTATGGGTACAGCCCGCGAGGGAGACATTTGGATCACCCTTCAGACCCATCAGAATATTATTGCCGTGGCCTCACTGAAGGACCTGGCTGGTATAATACTTGTAAAAGGTCTGGTCCCGGAAACCGAAACCGTTGAAAAGAGCAATTCCTCAGGTATTCCTGTTCTATCAACAAGTCTCGACACTTTTACAATTGCAGGTAAGATGTATGAATTACTGAAAAAAGAATGAAACTGTTCAGGGCCGATCTGCACATCCACACCGTTCTCTCTCCTTGCGGAGATCTCGATATGAGTCCGGGAAGAATTGTGGAAGAAGCTGTAAGAAAAGGCCTTGATATAATTGGAATAACCGATCACAACTCAACACTCCATTGCGGCCTTACAGCCCGGCTGGCTGCGAAAAAGGGAATATTCGTAATGCAGGGCGCAGAAGTTACAACAAAAGAAGAGGTTCATTGCCTCGCGTTCTTTGAAAATAGTGCCGCACTTGAAAAATTCCAGGATTTCCTCGATTCATGCCTGACACCAATACTGAATGATCCTGAGACCTTCGGCTTCCAGCTTGTTGTCGACGAAAACGAGATCATCATTCATGAGGAGAAAAAACTGCTTATTAATGCACTGAACAAGAGTATTGAAGAAGTAGAATCGGCTGTCCATTCACTGAATGGCCTTTTCATACCTGCTCATATCGACAGGAGGAAGAACAGCATTTACAGCCAGCTTGGATTCATGCCCGCCGGTTTGAAAGCAGATGCACTTGAAGTTTCTTATGCTATATCACCGGAACAATTCGGAGCATTACACCCCGAAATAAACGGATTCAGTATCACAAGATCATCAGATGCGCATTATCCTGAAGATATAGGAAGAAAAATGACAGGTTTCATTCTTGAAGAAGCATCATTTCAGGAGATCCGATACGCACTTGCAGGGTTAAAAGGAAGGAGAATCGAAACATTATGAAATCACTGGCTCTCAACATACTCGATATTGTCCAGAATTCAATCAGGGCCCGGGCTAATGAGATAACGATCAGGATAACAGAATCGTCAGAGGAGGATATCTACACAATAGAAATCAGGGATAATGGGAGCGGGATTCCGGACGGGATTATCGATAATGTGACTGATCCTTTTGTGACGACCCGGACAACAAGGAAAATAGGGATGGGCCTGCCACTGCTCAGGCATCATGCTGAACTGACAGGTGGAAGTTTGAAGATAAAATCAAAGGAGGGAATGGGAACTGAGATCAAAGCAACTTTTTCGTTCCGCCATCTCGACAGGCAGCCTCTTGGTGATATTACAGGCGTACTGAAAATAATTATAGCTGCAAATCCGGGAATAGATTTTATTTACAACCATTTGACAGACAAAGGAGAATATAGTTTCTCAACCAGGGAGACAAAAGAGTACCTGGAAACAGACAGCCTTTATGAAAACAGCCTGCTGGACGACATAGCAGGAATGATAGGTGAGAACCTGAAGGGAATCGGGGCCACGGGATTTGATTACAGGGGAAATGTATAGCGGCAATATTGCATGTATCAAAAATAAAATGAATAAATTTAGAGTTGAAATCAATTATTATGAACAACTCTGAAGATAAAATAACCTTAAAAGAAAGAAAAATGTCAAAAATCAGTTCACTTGCGGATCTGAGAAAGAAACGCGAAGAATTACAGGCCGGGATGGATATCCGTATCAGGGCGCTGAATCCTGAAAACATCGTTCAGGTGAAGGTTGCAATGGCTACCTGCGGTATTGCCTCCGGTTCAAAAACCATCATGGAGTTTTTTCTTGAGCAGCTCGACCGGAGAAACATCGAAGGTGTTGTAACCCAGACCGGGTGCATGGGCTATTGCTATGCAGAACCTACAATTGAAGTAAAGCTCCCGGGTCAGGATCCGGTTGTCTTTGGTTTTGTCGACCTTAAAAGGGCAGACCAGATCATCGAAAAATATATTAAGACGGGAGAGCTTGTTGACGGCATCATCCCTGTAAATTATCAAACTATTGACTTAAAAGAATAAGGAGGAAAAACTATGTCGAAATACAGTATGCATCTTCTGGTTTGCGGCGGCACAGGCTGCCATGCGGCGGAAAGCGATGCAATTGTCTGTAATCTCAGGGATGAACTCGAGGCAAAGGGACTGAATGAAACTGTTCAGGTTATCCTAACCGGATGTTTCGGATTCTGCGAAAAGGGACCGATAGTGAAGGTGATGCCCGACAACACTTTCTATGTACAGGTGAAGCCCGAAGACGCACAGACAATCGTTGAAGAACATATTATCAAGGGAAGAAAAGTTACGAGTCTGCTCTACAGGGATCCCAAAACCAAGGAACCTGTTGCAGACTCCAAACATATGGGTTTCTTCAAGAAGCAGATGAGGATAGCCCTCAGGAACTGCGGGTTTATCAATCCTGAAAACATTGACGAATATATTGCCCGTGATGGCTATGCTGCTTTGGGGAAAGTTC
This sequence comes from uncultured Bacteroidota bacterium, assembly GCA_903844815.1. Lineage (GTDB taxonomy): Bacteria > Bacteroidota > Bacteroidia > Bacteroidales > VadinHA17 > LD21. The sequence continues at coordinate 15,807 of CAIMVD010000409.1, forward strand.
TCTCGGAAATGACACCTGATGAGGTAATCAAACTCGTCAAGGATTCAGGCCAGAGAGGAAGAGGCGGTGCCGGATTCTCAACAGGACTGAAATGGGAGCTTGCACGGCGAAACGTATCCGATGAGAAATATGTTGTATGTAACGCCGACGAAGGCGACCCGGGAGCGTTCATGGACCGATCGGTACTCGAAGGCGATCCGCATTCAATACTTGAAGCAATGGCTATCTGCGGTTACAGCATCGGAGCTTCGAATGGACTCATATACATCCGTGCTGAATATCCTCTTGCTATTCAACGACTTAAGACTGCTATCAAACAAGCCAAGGAATATGGTCTTCTTGGAAACGACATCTTCGGTACTGGTTTCAATTTCGACATAACCCTCAAATACGGTGCAGGGGCCTTTGTCTGCGGTGAGGAAACAGCCCTGATCCACTCAATGGAAGGACTACGCGGTGAACCCACTCTCAAGCCCCCGTTCCCGGCTGAATCGGGCTACCGTGGCAAACCTACAAACGTAAACAACGTAGAAACTTATGCTTCAATTCCTGCTATCATTCTGAAAGGTGCAGCATGGTTCAGCAGCATAGGCACCGAAAAATCAAAGGGAACAAAGGTATTTGCCCTCGCAGGAAAGATTAACAACGTAGGCCTTATCGAAGTCCCGATGGGAACAACACTGAGGGAAGTTATCTTCGAGATCGGCGGAGGAATAAGGAATGGCAAAAAGTTCAAGGGTGTTCAGACGGGAGGTCCTTCAGGAGGATGCCTTACTGAAAAACATCTCGACACTCCCATCGATTTCGACAACCTTATTGCAGCTGGCTCAATGATGGGCTCAGGGGCAATGATAGTCCTCGACGAGGATGACTGCATGGTTTCGATGGCCAAATATTTCCTCGAATTCACCGTTGAGGAATCATGCGGAAAATGCGCTCCCTGCAGGATAGGCAACAAAAGACTTCACGAACTTCTGGGTCAGATTTGTGAAGGCAAAGGAGTACTCTCTGACCTTGACAGACTTAAAAACATGAGCCTTGTCATCAAAGATACAGCTCTTTGCGGACTCGGCCAGACATCACCAAACCCGGTACTTTCAATGCTCGATAATTTCAGGGATGAGTTTATAGCTCACATAACCCACAAAAAATGCCCCGCAGGCCAATGCCGCAGCCTGCTTGAATATATTGTCAACGCCGAGAACTGCGTAGGATGTACGGCTTGCGCCAGAGTCTGCCCGGTAAATGCCATCTCGGGCATGAGGAAAGAGATCCACAAAATCGACTCGGCGATATGTATTAAGTGTGGTGCATGCATGGAGAAATGTAAGTTTGATGCAATTTATATCAGCTAATCAGGAAAAATAATGGAAACGATAAAGCTTACTATAGATAATAAAGAGATTGACGTACCGAAAGGGACAACAATACAAAAGGCTGCAAGGGAGCTTGGGATAGAGATCCCCACGCTCTGTTACATGGAGCTTCACGACCTCGGCATTGAAAACAAACCTGCCGGCTGCCGCATTTGCGTTGCCGAGGTTCAGGGAAGAAGGAACCTTGCTCCCACCTGTTCTACAAATTGCGAAAACGGCATGGTAGTCAAAACTCATACTCCCAGGGTTCTTAATGCCCGCCGGACTGTAATGGAATTTATTCTTTCGGACCACCCTAAGGACTGTCTTATCTGCCCCAAGTCGGGTGACTGCGAACTTCAGACAATGGCTCACCGCCTTGGCATAAGGGATATACCCGGTCAGGAATTTGCTGCTACCTCAACCTACAGGAAAGATACCTCGCCATCAATAATCAGGGACCTTGACAAGTGCATTCTGTGCCGACGTTGCGAGATGATGTGCAACGATGTCCAGACAGTAGGCGCATTGTCGGCCATAAACAGAGGCTTCATGGCAACGGTGGCACCTGCGTTTGAGCAGAATCTTGAACATTCTACATGTACCTATTGCGGCCAGTGTGTGGCAGTATGCCCCACCGGAGCGCTTACCGAGGTAAACCATGTTCCGTCTGTTCTCAGGGCCCTTGCCGATCCTACAAAAACAGTAGTTGTTCAGACAGCGCCTGCCGTGCGTGTTGCACTGGGCGAAGAATTCGGGCTTGCTCCCGGAACAATCGTCACCGGCAAAATGACTGCTGCCCTGAGGGCTCTTGGATTCGACTATGTATTTGACACTGATTTCGCTGCCGACCTTACAATCCTGGAAGAGGGAACAGAACTCCTCGACAGGCTGAGCAGGCATCTTAACGGAGACACCACAGCAAGGATTCCGATACTGACCTCGTGCTGCCCGGGATGGGTTAACTTCTTCGAGAAGTATTTCCCTGACCTGAAGGACGTGCCTTCAACGGCCAAATCGCCTCAGCAGATGTTCGGAGCGATAGCCAAGTCATACTTCGCTGAAAAAATAGGCGTTAACCGGAAAGACATGGTTGTAGTGTCGATCATGCCTTGTCTGGCGAAAAAATACGAGTGCCAGAGGGAAGAATTCTCTGTCGATGGCAATCCGGACGTTGATTACTCAATTTCAACAAGGGAACTCGCGGCATTCATCAAGCAGGCTAACATAGACATAAAGACCCTTCACGATGAAGATTTCGATTCACCTCTTGGAGAATCAACAGGAGCAAGTGTTATTTTCGGAACTACAGGAGGAGTAATTGAGGCTGCATGCCGCACAGCTTATGAAGTTTACACAGGAAAGAAACTTGAAAGACTTGACTTTACCGAACTCAGAGGTATGGAAGGTGTTCGTTCTGCAACAATCGATTTCAATGGTTTGCCTGTAAATATTGGCATAGCCCACGGACTCGGGAATGCAAGAAAGCTTCTCGATGATGTACGGTCGGGCACTTCGCAATTCCATGCCATTGAGGTTATGGCCTGCCCCGGAGGATGTATAGGTGGTGGTGGTCAGCCATTACACCATGGTAATTCGGACGTTATCAGGGCCCGGGCTGCTGCCTTATATGCTGAGGACAGAAGCAAGCCGCTTAGAAAATCGCACGAAAACCCCTTCATTGTAAAGCTCTATGAAGAGTTCCTTGAGAAACCGAACAGTGAGAAAGCCCATCATCTGCTTCATACTCATTACTTCGATAAACAGAAAAAGATCATAATTAAACATTAATATTTAAACATTGCTCAATAATAATATTCACAGCTATGTCTCATATAAAAATTGAATTAAGAAAAGAAGATGTGGACTTTATCAAAGGGGTATGTACTTCTTTTAATAATGATCCGCAGGAACTCATCAACGTTCTTCATTCATGCCAGGAACACTTCGGATATCTCCCGGCAGAGATCCAGGAGGTTGTTTCCGAAGGGCTGAACGTACCGGTAGCCAAGATCTACGGAGTTGTAACATTCTACTCCTTCTTTACGATGACACCAAGGGGACTGCATCCTATCAGTATCTGTCTGGGAACAGCCTGTTATGTCAGGGGCGCCGAAAAGGTGCTTGATGAGTTCAAGAAGGAGCTCGGCATTCAGGTTGGAGAATCGACGAAGGATAATAAGTTCTCACTCTCGAGTCTCAGGTGTGTTGGCGCATGCGGTCTGGCTCCTGTTGTGCTTGTAGGCGATAAAACCTATGGAAGGGTAGCTCCCGATGATGTCAAGAACATCCTCAGGGAATACGAATAAGATTTTGTAAATTTTGGTTTTCAAGTTAGCAGAGACCCGGGACTATCGTATGGTTCCGGGTTTTTCTTTTGTCGTGAAGGTCATGGGAAACACTATTTTTTTTATTTTATTTTTACAAATTCCCTGAAATTAGTTCTGTCAATAACTTTAGTTTCTGCGCTATATGTTTCAACGAACTTACCAGGGAATGATACATTCTTTTTTGCCCACTTGAATTCATATCCGTAAATACTTCCATTTCTTTCCTCAACAAAATCGATTTCTTGCTGTTGTTTGGTCCTCCAGAAATACATCTTTGAAAATGTATCATAATATCTATTTTGCTTTAGTCTTTCGGAGATTAGAAAATTTTCCCACAAAGCACCCTTGTCATTTCTAAGATCCAATGAATTGAAATTTCCAATTATCATATTCCTGATCCCGTTGTCGAAGAAATAAATTTTCCTGTTTTGCTTTATCTCATTCCTAAGATTTTTGCTGAAACTTTTTAATCTGAAGACTATGTAACTTTTCTCAAGTAATTCGATATATTTTTGAACAGTTATTTTATTAATTCCAATTATTATAATGACCAATAGTTATGACTATAAGTCATTATAATATCATAATGCCGATTCCCACAATTGAAAAGATCATTGAAATATGATCATATAATCCCTGATTTGCATTGAATTACACGGTGGTTTTGAGATCAGTAATGCAAGCATCCGATTATCGTGCTCCTACAGAATATTTTTTGATCAGCAAGTTTATCCAGTGGGCTTATTTGACCCTTGTGAATAAGGGATCGGTCCAATTGAGCCAGTCGTCTCCTTCCATTGCTTTGTCAATGAGTGCTATCTTGCATTGGTTTTTGTACATTTGAAGTTTTATTCAATATATACCGAAAACTTGCAGCAATATTAAAGTTATACTATAAAAGTAATGATCCCCGACTCCCAAACCGATAAAGTCTATTTCTCCAAATGGCTGAAAACAGATGACAGATACGCTCCTTCATGCAGGCTTATTACTTCAATTCTCGATAAACACCTTATTAAATATGATTTCCTGGAGGAGACCAGCGATATCTGGGCCCGCGACTATATGCCGGTACAGAAAGATGTAAACTCCTTCGTCCAGTTCAGATTTGAGCCTTCTTATCTTAAAGATGAGCCTGTCTACCAGTCCGATCCGAAGGAGGTGTGTCGCGCAAATAATATTAAACCCATATTTTCTGAGATAAATCTCGATGGGGGAAACATTGTTAAGCAGCACGATAAGGTCATAATCAGCAAAAGGATCTTCAGGGAAAACCCGGGTTATGATCAGAAAAAGCTTGTAAAGGATATTGAAGCCATTCTTGAGGCCCAGGTGATACTTGTACCTGACATAAATCCGTTATACGACCTTACCGGACATGCCGACGGATACCTCAGGTTTATTGATGACAATACAATCATTGTTAACGAACTGGAGAGTGAATTCAAATACTGGAAGGATGGTTTCCTGAGGATGATAAAAGAGACCGGTTTAAAATATACAGAGATCCCATGGCTGGCCGATTATGATGAAGATTTCCCGAAATCAGCACTTGGAATTTATATAAACTACCTTGAAATCGGCAACCTCATAATAATGCCCATCTTCGAAATTGAAGGGAATAAGGACCAGGAAGTTTATGACCTGTTCAAATCAATATTCCCTCAAAAAATAATTGAGACTGTAAACATAAATACTATTGGCAGGGAAGGCGGTTTGATGAATTGCATCTCCTGGAATATAAAGGGTTGAAATTAAAATGGTATAAAAACCGACAATGATCCGAAATTGGTTTATGCTTGCAATCTAGCATTTAATCCTTTGCTAAACATAATCTTAACAGGATATAGATGTCTTCCTTTTCTGAATAGATTTCCTTTATTATTCCTAAATTTCTCGCGAAGAAAAAAATCCTAACTATAAATAAGCAACTCTATATCAATAAATTATTTCAGCACAAAACAGATAAAATTGATATAAGGGTACCATGTCTGATCAAATTAAAAATCGCTCTTTTAAAATACTGTCAAGTTATGATTAATATCATATCACATTACTAAATTTATTTATAATTTTAGTAATGTGATTTTAATAAACTTCAGCATGAAAGAGGTTAAGGTCAATGAAGAGTTTTCTGGCTCGGGTCAATTAGATTCCCAAAAAATTAAGCTTGAAAAACAGAAAATATATTTTGACTTTTTCAAATGGCTCCTGGGTACAGTTGGAATAGGTATTTTAACCATTTTTATTAATGCAAGGCTAAATAACAGGGCTGCTGCACTTAATGAAATGCAGTTTTATGACAGATATGTAACCGATCTGATTGTTCTAAACAACAAAACAGGCCCCAGAAGGCTTCTTGCACAGTACTTTTCAACAGTTGCTCCATCTGATAAAATCAGGGACGGCTGGAAAAAATATTATGAGATTGTTAATGTGGAGTATCAAAATCTGCTTTTGAAGGATTCTATCGCCACGAAACGCATAGAAGAGCTTCAACCTGACTCACTGAAAAGCACAAATGCCCGGGAGTTGAAAAAATTAACTATTCAACGTACCAATATAAGGAATGAAATATCTACAGAAATGAAAATCCCTTCGGAAGCTTTTGGTAAAACTATATCTGATGAAATTTCGGAAGCTGAAAATTATTATCGATCCGGAAGCTATACCGGCAAAGAAGAGGCCCTGAGGATATATTACAAATTAGCTTTTAACCTTTCAGATTTGCAGAAACTATCCTTGACCAAGGAGCAAAGGAAGCTATTATCTGAAGCTGACGAAGCCTACAAAAATAATAACATCGACTACGCCCTTTCAAGATATTACACAATTTTCAGGTCATTTAAATAATTCATTTTAAAATCTAACTTATGAAAACGTTAATCGAAAAAACCTGGTTTTTGCTTTTCATTTTTTTTGTCACAGTTCCCGCATTATCCCAGACTGGAAATTATGAGATAAAAATTACACAGCCTGACAGGGCCGGTGCAAAAGTTGGTCTCTCAATGATGGTACAGGGAACCGCGACTATTCCTGCCAATAACTATTTATGGGTTTTGGTACATCGTATCCAGGGCTTCAAATATGTTTGGTATCCGCAGGGTGAAGCAGTTATTGATCCGGTAACCCATAGATGGGATGTACTGGCAACTTTCGGACAATCAGCTGACATCGGATTTGATTTCGAAATAGCAGTTATCACTGTGGACAACCAACAGCATTTAACCTTGGAGAACTATATTACAAAGGCAATGACTTCAGGGGACTGGAGACCGATATCGATGCCTCCTACAATGGCAGCTCCACAAATAATTAAAGTTAATAAAGCAAGTCATTAAGTTCCGTAACACATGGTTTACAAGTGTAATTTCAGGAAGATTGTTAAGTGGTTATTGGTCGTTTTGATAATAGTCTCAACTTGCAATCTTAAAGCACAGAATGTCAATAACTGTTCAATTAATATAATCGATAATAGAATCGATACCACTAACAGCTTATTGCATCTCTCAGGGAATCTGGTTAACTGCAAGAACCGTTTTGTTTTCGTTTATCTAACGAACATAAATAATAGAATTATAGCAAGGGAATATACAGGGCTTGTCAATACTGCAACCTGGACTGTTGAGATATCCGGCTATCTAAATGCCAAAAGAATAACGATATTGGTGGTAGATACACCCACTTATTTCAGAAAGACAGGTACTCCTTTTGTTAATGATTCGCTTTTACCTCCTTATGAATACATTAAAGAAATCTCATTTCCATAATGACGCACAGAATGTATAAGAAATTGCTGAAATTTCGTTTATTATGTCTTCTTGTACCCTGTATCTTTTGTTTTGACGGTGTTTTTGCTCAAAAGACAAACAATAAGGTTCTAAACGAAATTTTGCAGATGAGTCCGGGTATCTTAAGTTATTCTGTTGTATATGGTGATACAATTCTTTACACCTTACAAGACACTATTTATGATGACTTTCTGCTTTTCAAAACCGAGGAGGTAAAATTCATTCCTTATTTATTAAACCTGTCAAATAAAGTCTTTAAAGGTGCAGTTTCATTTAACCGAATGGAATTTAAACAACCCGTAGAGGTGAATTATTCTGTATTTGAAAAAAATGCCATCTTCCAGAATTGCATTTTTTCAAACAATGTTTATTTTATAAGTAATAGTTTTAATGCTTTTACAGATTTCAGCGGGGCAAGTTTCAAAGACACTTCCAGTTTTGAGAATTTGAGTTTTGCTGGGAATGTAACTTTTGAAAATTCTAATTTTCATTCCTTTACCAAATTCAGAAATGTCCAATTCCGGAATATTGCTGATTTTCAAAGGGCAATGTTTAAAAAAGATTTAGTTTTTTCTTATTCAGAATTTAACGGGTTATCACTTTTTGATAAGGCAGTAATGCCTTCTTCCATTGACTTATCATATGTTAAAATCAAGACTGAACTTGACTTTTCAACGTTGAATTACAGTAAAATGTCAAGAAGCACAAAGATTAAACTTTATGGGGCTGAAACAAAGAATTTTTTACTTAATTATAGTTTTTTCGTTTTAGACTTAACTGATTCTCTCTCTTATGAACAGGAGGACAACATTTATCAGGGGATGTTAAACAGGTTTAAAGACCTGGGGTATTCTAAGTCGTATGAAAAGCTTGATATTGAGTACAAATCAAGAAAGGCATTCAGGGAAAATAACTTCTTATCGGCAATGCAATTTAAATTATCTGGGATATTATGGAAACATGGCTACCGAAAGTGGCTGGTACTGGTATGGTCTGGTATTACCTTTTTCTTTTTTGTTTTCTTTAACTCCATCTTTATCAGGCATGTGCTTAAAGCACATCCAATTAACCAACATTCTAAAAAGGATGAGAATAGTAATAAAAGTCAAACTAAGTTAATCAGTTTAAGCAAACCTACTTTCAAAGCATTAAGAACCTCATTTTTCTTTACATATAATCTGTTTTTTGGATTAAAATTTGATATCTCGGAATTTCCATCCGATAATTTCTTCTGGGATGCCTATGTTTTTTTCATTTACCTCGTTGGGTTGATCTTTATGGCCTTTATCCTCAACTATATTATTGCGCTTTGACTAAAATAAATACTGGTAAAATGAAAGACTGAATAGCAGGAACTATTTACATGATATAGTTAAATCAAGTTTATAAATTCGAAGTCAACCAAGATTCAATGCTTCTGATCATACCTCAGAATATTCTTACTATTTTCCTGGTTGGTAGATTAAACACAGTTGGCTTCTTATAATTCTCACTTCCTTGGAACCGACTTTTTAAATCCGGTGATTTTCAGATCGGGGTCACTGTTCGGGTTATAATTGCCGTCGTTGGAGTAGATAATAGCGCCTGAAGAGTTGATCCACCTGTTATCCCAGTTGCCGGTATCAATTTCTTTCTTTCCGGTAAACGGATTAGTGTATTCGTTCTGTTCAGTCAGGGTATAATACATGTCTTTGTTAATCTCCGAATAGGTATTTCTCCTGTTTTCATTTATTGCATTGTCCAGATCCTGAAGTTCTTTCTGGGTAGCGGCGATTATCCCGCTACGCTGCCGCTGGCCGTTTATCTCCCCTGTAATCCATTTCAGGCTCCAGATCCCCGAGTTTTGAATAACATTTAATACCGGTTCCCATTTTGAAAGTTCGTTTCCTGGGGCCCTGATTAACATTGTTTCCCTGTTTTTCCACAGGCCTCCCCCGTTATTTCCATAATCCTCCAGTACAGTGAACATCCGTTCAATGTAGGGTTTTCCGTCTTCCTCGTACGTAAATTCGACCAAAGCGGATTTATACGTCATATTGGTGTACATTTTTACCGACGGATCGACCATGGATGCGTATCGGGCTTCCATGGAAGGAAGCTGTTTGCTTCCTGTTATTTTCACATTTACGGCTTTCGGGTGGGCGTATGGAACTGCCACCTGGAAAATGAAAGATACAGGGTCCCTTTTTCGTTTTACAAGTGAATTATTAAAGACTGCCCCTTCAGGATTTCCAAATGCCCGGCTCTGATCGATGTACATCATTTCCGGAAGCCATCGGATCATAACGCTTCCCGCAGGGTCTTTTTTTACTGTCATGTCGAACTTGCAGTCAACCATGTTGGAAACTCCTGCAATATTAGGATCAAGGATCCTTAGGGCGCCTCCCTCAACAATCCATCCGTCTGGTACCAGAAAACTGAGGGCTTTTTCTTTTGGTTCATCGAGCCTTTTGAAAAGAATAGCGTTTTTCTGGCAGAAAGCTGCTACGGAAAAGAACATATACAATACTGAAAATAATAAACATTTCATAATCTTATATTTATAAAATTTCACTATCTGCTCATTGCAATTATTCCCTTGTAAGCTTTTCGATTACATTATTATGCGTCGGATAATGCGCCAGTAGTTCTTTTCGGTCACCCAGTTCGAAATCCTTAAAATCGAATCCAGGAGCCACAGTGCATCCGACGAGTGAAAATCCGTTCGCGGCATTAACTTCCGCCGCGAACCAGTTCCCGGCAGGCACAACAAATTGAGGGACCTCTCCCCTTTCAAAGTCCCTTCCTATAATTGAAACCGAATGTTCCCCGGCGCTGTTTATCATATGAAGAGCAAGTGGGTAACCATCGTAAAAATGCCAGATCTCATCCTGTCTTATCCTGTGAAACGCAGAAAACGAACCGGATGTAAGAAGAAAATAGATGCAGGTGGAGACGGCCCTGTTTCCGAAAAATTCATTTTCCGATGAGTTGAACGGAACCTGCAATGAACTCCTGTATGTCTCCCTGAACCAGCCCCCCTCAGGGTGCGAAACCAGTTCAAGATCGCGGATGATGCTTTCGGGTTTGTTCATACCATGAATATGGATTAAGATTATTCAGCCTTAAATATATTAAACTTTCACAGAACATTTTTCAGATAAGAATAAAACCGGCCTTTACCTTTTACACAAAATTTTCACAGGCTCAACATAATTCCGGGATCCACTCCCTGAGCCATACTTCAGGAGGTCAGTTCTTGAGCGGAATCCAAAGTGACGTTCTTCTCGATGTTGGGGCGCTGGATCTTCTGCTTGCAGGGACTGTAACAGCAGGGATAGCAGCACTGAGGGAGAAGCGCAGGGCACGGGGCACGGGGAAAAGGATGAAACTTCAGAATACATGGTTGTTTTCTTTTTATTAAATTTGCATGGATTACATATCTTTCCATGCCAGAATTAATGCATTCACCATTTGATTTCTTCGACCGGTTCCTTGTTCTTACCGAAGAAAGCCGGGCCCTTGTCGACCCAACGATAGACCTTGTCAGCGCCGCTAAGGGAGAAATGCTAATAAAAGTGGGGCAGCCAAGTGAGTATATGTACATTATAAAGAAGGGTGTCGCCAGGGGTTTTGCCTGGGAAGACGGCCTAGATAAGACCTTTACGCTTTGGGCGGAGAACTATGCTTTTGGAGATATTACAAACTATATTACAAATTTTCCGCCAATTAAATCCTATGAACTGCTTGAAGATTCCGAGCTTTACAGGATCAACATTTCCCGCTTCAGGGAATTATTTTCGGTAAACATCGAGCTGGCCACCCTGGGCCGTATATTAATCGAAAAGCACATTGTTAATCAGGTACTTTCCCGGCGATTGTATGTCAACAAAGACTCCCGCGAACGGTTCGAATTGTTTCTCAGCGAGAAACCCGGACTTATCCACAGGGTCAAATTTAAAGATATTGCGTCATTTTTAGATATGAGTCCCGAAACATTCACCCGGATACACACCAGATGGGTTAAGAATAATTACCTCCCTTAGGAAGTAATCCTGATACCTGACGGTTCCTTCTCCGCGGTTTTATCTTTATACACCTTATTTCTTGATTCAGATCAAGTATTTTCTGAAAACCTACTGTTATTTTTGTAACAGTAGAGACGGGAATACATTATTTATTCTTTACCAGATAACATTTAACCTTATACAATCATGAAAAAAGCGATCATTTCACTTTTAATGGCTATGCTATGTGCCTTCGCTTCGGGACAAAGCGTGGGTATCAATTCCGATGGCTCGACGCCTAACAGCTCGGCCATTCTCGATGTTAAATCAACCAGCGGTGGTATTCTTATTCCGCGCATGACGGCGGAGCAAAAAAATGCAATTGTCACTCCGGCAAGCGGACTGTTGGTATATCAAACCGACGATACACCTGGTTATTACTACAACAGCGGAACTCCGGGCACTCCGGCATGGATCCGTCTTTCAACGGGCAGTTACACCGAAACCGACCCTGCAGTTAAAGCTATTGCCGGCATAGTTAAATCAAATGGCACAACTATTTCGGCAGCAGAGGCAGGAACAGACTATCTGACCCCCGGTGGCAGTGCAGCAGCACTGACAAACTTCCCGGCTCTTAACCAGAACACAACCGGCACCGCCGCGAATGTAACAGGAACAGTGGCTGTTGCCAATGGCGGCACAGGAAGCGCAACAGCTGCCGGTGCCCGCACCAGTCTGGGAGCAACCACCCTGGGTGGCAGTATGTTTACGTTACCCAACCCTACAGCCACCTCGTTTCCACGGTTTAATGCCGATAACACTGTTTCGGCACTCGCTGCCACCAATTTCAGGACTGC
>CAIMVD010000410.1 GCA_903844815.1 uncultured Bacteroidota bacterium
GGCTTTTGATGATATAGTCAGAAAAACAAGGGAAATCATCCGACCAGGAAGAAGCGAACCGAGAAAGATGAAGCCCAAACGACCTTACTCTATGAACTACAAACGATTATGAAAAAGCGTTAACTAAACGACATTGATTTATATTCAGTAATATAGTCATGAGAAACAGAGAATTTGCTGTTCAAATATTTTTCTGATTCGTGGGAACTAAACAGATTAGGCAGTAGTTTTTGCCGTTACATCGCTTCCCTGCCCCTGTAAGCTGAATAATTTCATCTTTCAGAATATGCACATCTTTATTGTCATGGAGGTCGGATTCCTGAATCGACTCACAAAAAAAGTTTGACTTCAAAATACCCTCTATCATCAAAGGTAATTGTATCTTTCGAGTAACTAAAATCGTCAACACCCCGACAAACAATCATTTTGGCTTCGAATATATTAACAATGTCCGTTAACATGCTTGCCTCGTCCAATGAAACATATGCTTGATCCTTCCATTTACTAATCGGTATTTTACCCATGGGAATAGCTTCAAATAGACACTTATTTTCGTTGCATCTATTATATTGACGTTCTCGTTCCTATTCTTATATTTATTTTTTCTATCACTAAATGTTCCCTCATGGCGACATTGCTGGAATCTTCTCAATACCGATTTGTGATAAAAATTCCGGCGACAGGTTTTTCCCCAGATCTATCTCTCGAATTGACAAACCCTTATTCAACTGTACGAACATCATGCTCACCAGTTGATCTCAGGAGAAATATTTTTACAGCTCTTATCCGACTTGTAGTTGTTTATAATTCTTCGTATTACCGATTGCGGTATCAAATTTATTATCTGTATAAAAACGGGAATATCTGATTTCTTTCCTAAATTTGATCTAATGAAAAGTCCTTAAGGCATTTGCTTGTTTGCATCTACAAATTCAGACTTAGGAACTTGCTGCTTTTTTAATTTGTTCCGATAGTTATGATCTTATTATATAAAGCTAAAATGAAAAAAATATTCAAAATACTATTCTTATTTTTTTTTATTTTGACAACTATAATCAGTTCCTGTAATAAAAAAGATGTACCCATATTGGAAACTTCAGAATTAAATGATATCGCTGTGACAACTGCGACTGGGGGTGGAATAATTGGCTATGAAGGTTCAACCTCAGTAGTCTCCAGAGGGGTTTGCTGGAGTACAAAACCTAATCCAACAATAAAAGATGCAAAAACAGAAGATGGTGCAGGTGGAGGTTCATTTATCAGCCACATTTCTGAACTAAACGGAGGTACAGTATATTTTGTAAGGGCTTATGCAATAAATGGTATTGGAACTGGTTATGGAATTACAATGTCCTTTCAAACGTTGGGCGAAGCGCCGACTGTTTCGACACAAGTTGCCACAGATGTAAAAGTTTTTAATGCTACATTAAATTGTATTTTTAATGCAAATTATTTGTCTACTGTCCTCTCATTTCAATTTGGAACCAGTACTGCATACGGACAAACGATAGCAGCTGAACAAAGCCCATCCAGTGGTCATGATGAAATGCCTGCATCCGCTAATATTTCCGGTCTAAATGGCGGAACGACCTATCATTTCAGAGTAAAGGCTGTAAATTCTTTAGGAACATCATATGGAAAAGATTTAACTTTCACAACTGCAGAACAACTTCCCTCAGCAATAACCTTGATACCGGATTATCTTACGAATACTTCTGTGAAATTAAAGGGAACTGTTAACCCAAACGAACTGTCTACTTATGTAACATTTGAATATTGGACTGATATAAATTTGATAAATTATGTTACGGCTGCCCAAAGTCCGTTATCAGGTGGTTCAGACAACCTGGTAAGTGCAAATATTGCAGATCTAAATCCTGATAAAACTTATTCTTTTAGAGTAACTGCAGAAAATGCCAAAGGTATTTCAAATGGTGAAATTTTGATATTTAAAACCTTAAAAAACGATCAAATAGCAGATATAGAAGGAAATGCCTATAATGCAGTTTCAATTGGAACACAAGTTTGGATGATGGAAAATCTTAAGACAACCAAATTTAATGATGGAACAGAAATCCCTAATGTGACTGATATTTTTAACGGGGTCTGGGCAGGACTTAATACTCCTGCTTATTGCTGGTATAATAACGAAAAAGGGTATAAATCCGACTATGGTGCTCTTTATAACTGGTACACAATTAAAAGCGGAAATTTGTGCCCTTCAGGCTGGCATATACCAACTCATGCAGAATGGACTATTTTAGTCGACTACTGCGGAGGCGTAAATGTTGCAGGTAATAAGCTTAAGGGAAACACCGCAACTGCTCAATGGAATCCTGCACAAAATTACTTCGATATGACAAATGAAACAGGTTTCACAGCCTTACCTGGTGCCTCCCGTTATCCGGAAGGGATATTTTGGCTCAACATGGGTTATATGGGAAGTTGGTGGACTTCTTCTGAACTAGACTTGAACAATTCATGGATGAGACGAATGGTTAATAAACCAGGAATTGTATATGTAGAAACTGGAAATAAGAAATATGGTTTGTCAGTCCGCTGTATCAAAGACTAGCAAATAAAATGAAGCGCAAATAACTACACACGACCTGCTCGTTTAGAA
>CAIMVD010000411.1 GCA_903844815.1 uncultured Bacteroidota bacterium
ATATAGTTAATTATTATGAATCAATGTCGTTTAGTTAAGCCCGGGTAATCAGTTTCTCACTCCCATATTCTTACCCCCCTGCCCCCCAAGGGGGGATTTAAGAACACCCCCCCTGGGGGGTTGGGGGGTAAAAACACAAGAATAGTAGAGTGGTCCCTGTGGTAAAATATTCTTTTCATGTTTGGTAATAATATTCCTTAACTAAACGCCATTGTATTATGAATTTAAAATCAGTTTTAAGTCTAGGTGTAATTTCATTGTCCGCCCTGAACGCAGAAGCCAGGAAACCTTCTGCTTTAAAGCCGGCGACTCCGAATATTATTTTGATACTTATGGATGATATGGGCTACGGGGATATTGGCCGGACAGGAGCTGCCCTTTACAATACTCCAAATCTCGACAAGCTGGCCTCCGGTGGTGTTCAGTTCACCTGGTACTATTCTCCGCAGGCTGTGAGCAGTGCTTCAAGGGCAGGTTTACTTACAGGCTGTTATCCAAACCGGGTTGGTTTTTCAGGCGCACTTATGCCCTGGGCCACTACAGGGATAAATCCCGAAGAGACAACTATAGCTGAGATGCTCAGGACAAAAGGATATCACACTTCAATTATAGGAAAATGGCATCTTGGACATTTAAAGGAATTCCTTCCCCTTCAACACGGTTTCGATGAATATTATGGGATCCCTTATTCTAATGATATGTGGCCTGTCGATTTCGACGGGGTTCCAATTGAACAAAAAGATATAACCAGTGTAAAAATGAAATACCCCATCCTGCCTCTTATTGAAGGAAATGAAAAAGAAGGTGAGGTCAGGACGCTTTCCGATCAGGACAAGCTTACTACTGAGTATACAAAACGTGCGGTAAAATTTATTGATCAACATTCCAGACTACCATTCTTTCTGTATTTGCCTCATTCAATGGTGCATATTCCGCTTGGGGTGTCTGATAAATTCAGGGGGAAAAGCAAACAGGGATTATATGGAGATGTTATGATGGAAGTCGACTGGTCGGTTGGCGAAATCATGAAAGCCCTCGAAAGAAACGGGATTGATAAAAATACTCTTGTAATCTTCACAAGTGATAACGGACCCTGGTTGAACTTCGGTAATCATGCGGGTACAACCGGAGGTTTACGTGAAGGTAAGGGTACCAGCTGGGAGGGGGGACAACGTGTTCCCTGTATCATGAGGTGGCCGGGCGTAATTCCTGAGGGCACAACCTGTAACAAACTCTCTTCCTCAATTGACATTCTTCCAACTCTGGCTGAGATAACGGGTGCTCAGTTGCCCGAAAAGAAAATCGACGGAGTAAGCATTCTCCCCCTGATGCTTGGTGAAAAGGATGCAAACCCACGCCATTCGCTTTTATATTACTATCAGCATAATAGTCTTGAAGGAGTTCAGCAGGATTATTGGAAGCTGATCCTCCCTCACAGAGGATTGTCATACACAGGTTCAGCGCCAGGAGTGAATGGCTGGCCAGGAAAAACCAGCACCGTTGAAGTAACGAAAACTGAACTTTACGATCTGAGGAGAGATCCTGGCGAGAGGTACAATGTTGCATCTTTTTATCCCGAAATTGTTAATGACCTTTTATCCCTTGTAAATAAAGCACGGGAAGATCTCGGTGATGATATAACAGGAATAAGTGGTGCCGGAAGAAGAAAAGCAGGAGAAGCCGGCAAATAATTTACTTATCACAAAAAACTTATCTGGTCGCATCCGGAAATACTGATAACATATAGTAATCTTTTGTTTTTAAAATTGTAAAGGAATCTTTTTATAAGGCGTTGTTTCTGCTTATCTTTACGAAAAGACGGTATATTAATAATCTATACTCAAAAAAATGGTTACCCGTAAACAGAAGTCAGCAAAATCGGAAAAAGCGGTTACAAAACCTGATGTTGAAGTTCAAAGTTTCCCTATTGTTGGAATTGGGGCTTCGGCAGGAGGACTTGAGGCACTGGAACAATTTTTTAGCAATATGCCAACCGAAAACGGGATGGCCTTTGTTGTTATCCAGCACCTCGATCCAAACCATGTGGGTATTATGCCGGAATTACTCCAGAGAACAACCAAAATGAAGGTATTTCAGGCGGGTGATCAGATGAAGGTGAAAATGCACTGCGTTTATGTAATTCCCCCCAACAAAAGCCTGAAATTATTTAATGGCTCACTTTACCTTTTCGATCCTCTTGAAACAAGGGGATTACGTCTTCCTATTGATGTTTTCTTCCGTTCCCTTGCTGATGATATGCAGGAAAAGAGCATTGGAATTATATTATCGGGAATGGGCTCTGACGGAAGCCTTGGAATCAAGGCCATCAAAGAAAAAAGCGGGATAGTGCTTGTACAGGACCCAGCGGATTCAAAATTCGATGGAATGCCTCGCAGTGCCATCGAATCAGTAATTGCAGATATTGTTTCAACAGCCGCGGATCTTCCTTCCAAACTGATGAAATTCCTTCAGTTTAGTCCTGTGATTAAGACCGATCAGGAAATTGAAGTAAGGAATAAAAGTAATCTGGAGAAAATTATTCTTATTTTAAGAGAACAAAGCGGTCATGATTTTTCATTGTACAAAAAAAATACTCTTTTCAGGCGCATTGAAAGACGAAAGGGCGTTCATCAGATTGATAAGATTCAGAGTTATACAAGATTTTTACAGGAAAATCCTTCGGAAGTAGATATACTGTTCAGGGAATTACTGATCGGTGTCACAAGTTTTTTTCGCGATACTGCTGTCTGGACTTTTCTCACGGATGCTGTACTGCCTGAATTAATAAGCGAATGCAACGACGGTTATGTTCTGCGGGCATGGATTCCTGGTTGTTCAACAGGGGAGGAAGCCTATTCTCTGGCCATTATTTTTAAAGAGGCTCTTGAAAAAAGCAGCGTTCACAAAAACATCACCCTGCAGATTTTCGCAACAGATCTCGACACAGATGCTATTGATAAGGCTCGCAAGGGTTACTTCTCAAAGAATATTTCCAACGATGTCAGTCCCGAACGGCTCAGCCGTTTCTTTACTATCGAGGCAGAAGGTTTCAGGATTACCCCCGGAATACGTGAAATGGTTGTATTTGCTCCGCATAACGTTATTAAAGACCCGCCTTTTACAAAACTCGATATTCTGTCGTGCCGGAACCTGCTTATCTACATGGAACCGGATCTGCAGAAAAAGCTCATGCTCCTGTTCAATTACAGCCTTACGCCCGGTGGAATAATGGTACTTGGAACTGCTGAAACCATCGGAAATCAATCAGATATGTTCAAGGAGCTTAACGGTAAGCTTAAAATTTACAGACGTACCGCTTCTGAAATAAATCCCGAACTAATCGATTTCCCAAGCTCTTTTTCCCGCAAAGGTTTTTTAAAAATTGAAAAGAAAAGCGTTTTCAGAAATACTGACAATATACAGTCTATTGCTGATCAGGTTTTGCTTCAGAAGTTCGCTCCTGCAAGCGTACTTGTCAATGAGAATGGTGACATCATTTATCTGACCGGCAAAATCGGCAAATATCTCGAGCCTGTAGCAGGAAAGGCAAACTGGAATATTCATGCGATGGCAAAAGAGGGTTTAAGACAATTCCTGAGCTCTGCCTTCCGGAGTGCACTGAAGAGCATCGATCCCATTGTCCTTCAACAGATTACAATGGGGACAAACGGAGGTACCCGTCTTGTTGACGTAACAATTCAGCGTTTAGATTCTCCTGAACAATTAAAGGGTTTTGTCTTTATAGTTTTTAACGATATGGCTCAGGTTAGCCTTAACGAAACAACAACATCAAAGTCAGGAAAAAAAATCACCTCTGTCAGGATAAACGAACTTGAACAGGAACTGCAGAGGACCACTGAATATCTTCAGAGTACACGTGAAGAGATGCAGACTTCACAGGAAGAACTTAAATCCACAAATGAGGAGCTTCAGTCGACAAATGAGGAACTTCAGTCAACTAATGAAGAACTTACTACCTCCAAGGAAGAGATGCAAAGCCTCAATGAGGAACTGCAAACGGTTAATATTGAGCTTCAGAGCAAAGTGACTGATTTTGCCCGATCGAGCGACGATATGAAAAACCTTCTTAACAGTACTGAAATTGCAACGCTCTTCATTGACAGGGAACTGAATATCCGGCGTTTTACCGATCAGGTGACCAATATTTTCAAACTGCGTATCTCTGATACAGGCAGACCTTTTACAGAAATCGTAACAAACCTTCAGTACCCCCAAATTGACAGTGATGCCAGGATTGTATTAAAATCCCTGATTTCAAAAGAGACAGCCATACTGTCCAGTGACGGGCGGTGGTTCAACGTCAGGATAATGCCTTACAGGACTGTAGATGACAGGATCGACGGCCTGGTAATTACTTTCAGCGATATTACCTTCGCAAAAAGCCTCGAATTGGATCTTATAAAGGCAAAGGAAGCCCTGGAAATGAAAAAATAGATTACGGATTTTAAATTTCAGATTTTTTTCATGAAGAAAATTAGTAAAAACTATAATTCTATTCTGCGCTCCAAAGCTGAAGAATTCATTAAGAAGGAAGATCACGGAACCTTAATGCCAGTTACGGAATTTGACCCTTTAAAGCTTATTTGTGAGCTGGAAATACATCAGATAGAGCTCATGATGCAGAATGATGAACTTGTTCGGGCTAAATCCGAAGCACAAAGTTTAGTTGATAAATACATTGAACTTTACGATTTTGCCCCGTCAGGTTATGTTACACTTTCCAGATCAGGTAACATTGAAAAGCTGAACCTCACCTGTGCAAGAATGTTGCAGAAAGAGCGATTGAATTTACTGAACAACCCATTCGTTCAATATGTCTTCTCAGAGAATAAAGTTGCGTTCTGGAAATTTCTGGACGATTGTTTTGAAATTAATGAAAAAGCAACCTGTGATATTATTCTTTCAAATGACAAAAATCAGGATATTCATGTTCATATTGAAGGTATCCTGTCGGAAGATAAGAAAAACTGCAATGCAACAATAACTGACATAACATCTGAAGTTAATGCATTTAAGTTGCTTGATGCCTCTGTTCACTTCAAAAATCTGATACTGCAGGGTGTCGGAGAGGGAATTATGGGAATCGACAGTAATGGCAACCATATTTTTGTTAATCCCATGGCTTCAGAACTACTTGGTTTTAATGAAGAAGAGCTCCTGGGGAAATCTTCACATGAACTATATCATGACCGGTATCCGGATGGAACCAATTACCCCATTCAGGATTGTCCCATAAATATTACGGCTATTTCAGGC